>NZ_RXHU01000063.1 GCF_003955665.1 Paenibacillus whitsoniae | reverse complement strand
GAATAGGCAGGCATTTTTCGTATAAATGGCGGTTTTCTCAAAATGCCTGCAATAAAACAGCTTTTCTGGCCAGACTCGCTCCAAAAGAGGGTTCTTGCCCAAAATGCCTGCCATTTTGCAGGTATTTCAATGGGACAGGAAGGAAAAGAGAAAAATGCCTGCTTTTTTGCAGGCTTGTTGCTGTCCCGTCCGATCCAGGCGGTAAGGAAACGGTAGCCTGACTGGAACAAACGCAATCTGCCCAACACAAAATAGCGTCCGCTCACAGTCCCAAAGGAGGCTGCAGCGGACGCTATTTTTATTCCCCGGCGGCCATCGGGCGCTCCGGCAGGTAGCGGGCGACCTTGTCGACCCACTCCTGCACGTAGTGATCGGTCGCCCATTGCGCCATGACGAGCTGCTCGCCCGGCTGCAGGTCGATCGTAAGCTGCGGGGCGTTGCCCGGCGCCTGCCCGTAGGGGTAAAACTTGAGCTTGCCGTCCTCGAAGACGACAAGCATATCGTTCATCGGCGACGTCAAAGCATCCGTCGCCTCCGGCCAGGCTGCGTGGATGTCCGTCCACGTGCAGCAGAGGTCGTCGTGGTTCACGACTTTATCCGGAAGTTCCTTCGGGAAGTCGTGAACCACGTAGCGATCGGGCGAGACGGCGCTGACGGGCAGCGTCTCGGCGACTTTGCCGACCCAGCGGCCGGACTCGCGCTGGATCGCCCAGCTCTGCCCGGTGATCTCGCCGGGCACGCCTTGCATGGCGCGAGGAATGCGCGCCAGCTCGCCGCCAAGACCGGCCCCGTACAGATCGGCCAGGGTCACGTGGTTCTTGTCCGCGGCCGCCGGCTTCTTGGCGAATGGCAGGACGCGGCCCTGGTTTTCCTTAAGCTGCGGGAGGGTACGCACCCAAAGCCGATCGCCCTGGCGGGCCGCTGTGCCGTCCCACGTATTCTGGGACTCGGCGATGGACAAGTACTGGTTGCCGGCGAACAGCAGCGTTTCCACGTGGTTGAACGCGTCGGTTCCCGTTGCAGCGCCAGCGCCTGCGCCAACGGCGTTATCCGCCGTCGGCCGCTCCGGCCCAGCCGGCTGATCCGCCATATGCGTGGATAAGTAGCGGATTTCGCCCATTTTGGTCGTTTGCTTGAGCGAATCGATTTTCCAAAAATTTTGCTTATACGGCATCAAAATGCCTTCGCCCTCGGACGTCTTGCGCAGCTGCCCGCGAATCGGGGCAATCAGCATCGTGCGATACGTGCTGTAGCGCAGGCCTTTTGGGCGGCCGTCCGTGCCGCCGGCAACAGCCGGCTCATGCTCCGTACGGAGCCCGATGAGCAGCGCTGTGGAGATCGGCACCGGTGCGGGAAGCGAGCTGTACATCGCCTCAGCCGGCACCGGGCTGTTCAGCAGCGCCGCCGCATCGCTGCGAGTATGGAGGCTGCTCCATGGAAAAAGCACAGCAGCCAGAAGAAAGGTGCCAAACCCGGTTGCTACCAACAGGGGTTTTACCTTGATTTTGATACGCTCAGACCGCCGGATTTTGTCTTCGATATTATGCTGCAGCCGGGGTGTAAAGCCCTCCCGCCGCAGCGGTCCCGATTCCAGATCTTGCTGGAAATCGTCCTGATCAGGAGGGTTCGTGCTCAAGCGCCTCACGCTCCTTCAAGCTAAGCGCTTTTAGCCTGGCGTGGTGGAGCCTCGATTTCACAGTGCCTTCGGAGATGCCGAGGACCGCTGCCATTTCCTTGGTGGTAAGGTGGTAATGCGCATGCAGAATGAGAATCTCGCGGTATTTGGGCGACAGTGTCAGCACCTTTTTCCAAATGTCGCTGGCATAGAGCTGTTCCACGGCCTCGCTTTCCGCGGATTGCGAAGTGCCGCCGGATTGAATGAACCCGACCAGCGTGACTTTGCGCCAGAACGCTTTGCGCAGGTAGTCGTAGGCGGTATTGCGCGTGATTGTCAGCAGCCACGTTTTGACAGCGGCATCGCCTCGAAAAGTCGTCAGATTGCGGTATACTTTCAGAAAAGCGTCTTGGGTAATATCGTCAGCGGTATCCCGGTTGCGGCAAATGCTGAAGGCATAATTCCAGACATCGTTCCCGTACGTTTCCATTAGATTGCGCAGGATCGTCTTTTGATCCGTCGTCTCGGATATGTATTTCAAATAATCAAAAACATGAACACCCGTGGTTTCCAAATTTCTCACCTCTTTTAAATAGACGCAGGAGGGGCTAGAAAGGTTTACATTTTTCAAAATAAAATAAGTCCCTTTATACCATTCGCACCCCACCTTCAGTTTAAGCCCTATTCCCAGAAAACGGAAGTAAATTCTATGCAGCGATGGCTTGCAGGATGGAGGATTTTGTCGATCGGCAGGCGAATACTATAAGAAAGAGAAACGGTAGGCGAGAGGAAGAACAGCATGAATTTCGTTGAACATATTGCGGATCATTTCCGGTCCGGTCATATCAGCAACTATCCGCAGCCGATCGCCCTGAATCTGGGCGTGGTTCACACGGTGAAGCTGGAGGATCGCAAGACGAATCTGATCTGGCTTCCGTGGGAGTTCACCGGGCTGGCTTATGTGGAGAAAGGGTTGCTCGTGGACGTGTATCCTTATTATCGTGGAGTGGTCATCGAGGAGATTGAGCTGTCGCGCGGGTCGGATTTGCACAAGCCGCAGACGGAAGAGGCATTTACGAAGGCGCTGTACGTGAAAGCGTACGAGCTGCATCAGCTGCTTCAGGACGAGAAGTATGCGTATCTGCAAGGGAGCGCACCGGATTATTTGTCGAAAATGATGTATTTTGTCGATTGGATGCGTTATTACAACTCGCAGCGAACCGTCGGCGCAGGCCGCAAGCTTGGCAGTTAGCAGCGGAACCTTACTTTCTACCTAGGTGGAGGGTGAGGTTCTTTTTGTTTTCTCCATGGCGCTGGTCCCAGGAAGCGTAGGGCCCCGAAGGGCGCAAGAGTTGGGCTTAAAGCCCGTTCTCAAAGGGAGGCGGAAAGATTATCCTATAGGATGGTACCTACCTAAATTTAGACAGAAGCGGAGCAAATACGACATGAAACGATGGCATACATGGGTTTCGACAATGGTTATCGCCGGGATGCTGACGGCCGGGGGAAGTGCGGCGGCAGCCGGGTTCACGGACACGCACGGCCATTGGGCGGAGCCTACGATCTCTGTGATGGGGCAGCAGGGCCTGTTGGACGGTTTTCCGGACGGTACGTTTCGACCCAATGAGACGGTGACGGCGGATCAATTTGTGAAAATCGCGCTGCTCGCCTATACCGACCTGTACCCGAACGGGGAGAGGAAATGGAAGAGCTCCTTCCTGGGAGCGCTGAGTGCGAGCAATCAGAGCATTTTGCAGCAGGATTACCGGGACTTTACGTTCAAGCCGAACACGGTCGGGTATTGGGCAAAGCCGTATCTGGATCTGGCGACGGATTTGCATTTTATCTCCAAGGGGCAATTTGCGGATTACAAGGCGGCGCTGAAGCGGGAGGATGTCGCGGAGATTTTGTACTATTTAATGAAGGAAACGGAGTATCTGGAGGATGAAACGTACAGCCTGCGCGCGGCTGCGCGGTTTGGGGATCTGCAGAGCGCCACGGCCAGACAGCAAAAATTCATCGGCGAAGCCCTGACCAAAGGCATCATGGAAGGGTATCCGAACGGCTACTTCGGCGTGGGCCGGTATGTGACCCGCGCGGAGGCGCTGGAAATTATCGCCCGCCTGCAGGACAAGTCGAAGCGGCTCAACGTAGGCAGCGTCGGCGAAGGGTATGTGAAGGTCGTGCCGACGAAGGAGGGCAGCTATAAGAAGCTGATTTTTCCGGATGAGCGGATGCTGCAGGCGTATGAGGTCATGGAGGCGGCGGGCAAGCTGCGGGGCACGAACTATGATCTGGAGGAGACGACGCTGCGTCTGTTTGAGAATGCGGAGGCGAAAAATAAGGCGTTAAGCGGCGCGACGGCGGAAGCGCGAAACAGCGGCGAGGTGTCGCTGTGGCTGGACCCGCAGTTCGCGACCTACGGCGTGACCGTCCGCTTGCAGGACGGAGCGCTTGCGCGCAATACGGAAAGCATCCGTAAGTTTACGGATTTCTTGTTTGGGTATGACGCCGATATTTTTTATCGGCAGTTTACGGCGGCCTGCACGGAGGCTTCGGCCAAAGGCGTGCTGGAGACGACGACGAAGCAGATCGGCAGCTTCTCGGTCGAGACGCGGCTGGAAGCGGACGGGAAGACGATCGTGTTTTCGATTATTCATACGTAGGAGTGTAATGCCGCGGATTCATTTTTTATCTGCTGGTGTACATACAAGATTGTTGTAGGTGCAGAAATTTCGGAAACATCTAGTCAACATGTACGTACAAGTGTATAATGAGTGTACGTACATTTGACGGAAGGTGTTGAGCGCTTGTGTTGGAAGTTTTGAAACAGGCGGTTTTGGAAGCGAACTTGGATTTGCCCAAGCATAGGCTGGTGACCTTTACTTGGGGCAATGTCAGCGGAATTGACCGCGAGCAGGGACTTGTGGTGATCAAGCCGAGCGGTGTGCCGTATGAGGCGCTGCGGGCGGAGGATTTGGTCGTGCTGAACTTGGCGGGCGATGTGGTGGAAGGGCGACTGAAGCCTTCGTCGGATACGCCGACGCATCTCGCTTTGTACCGTGCGTTCCCAACGCTCGGCGGCATCGTGCACACGCATTCGCCGTGGGCGACGAGCTGGGCGCAGGCTGGGCGATCCATTCCGGCGCTTGGAACGACGCACGCGGACTATTTCTACGGCGAGGTCCCGTGTACGCGGGCGATGACGGAAGCGGAGATTCAAGGTGCGTACGAGCTGGAGACCGGGAACGTCATTATCGAGACGTTTCAGGATCGCGACCCTGCGATGGTGCCGGGGGTGCTGGTGTACTGCCATGCGCCGTTTTGTTGGGGAACGGACCCGCATAATGCGGTCCACAATGCGGTTGTGGTTGAAGAAGTGGCGAAGATTGCTTACCGCACATTTGCGCTTAATCCTGACATTCAGCCGATGGACCAGACGCTGTTGGATCGGCATTTTCTTCGTAAGCACGGGGCGAACGCCTATTACGGACAAAAATAAAAGGGAGACAACCGGTTATTTGACCGGTTGTCTTTTTTTCTTTTATGATAGTGAGGAGCACTATGATGAAAAGGATGATGACTCGATGTTTGCACCAGTCCACTATGACGGTACGCGTGAGGAACAATATACATTGCTGCTGGGGCAGCTGGAAGCTCTGATTCACGACGAGACGAATCTGATTGCCAATCTGGCGAACGGAGCTGCGCTGCTCGGGCAGTTTTTACAGGAGATTAACTGGGTGGGTTTCTACCTAGTGGATGAGGAGCTGGCGGCTGCCGGCAAAGAAGAGCTGGTGCTGGGGCCGTTCCAAGGCCTGCCGGCCTGCGTGCGGATTCCGTTCGGCCGCGGGGTCTGCGGCACGTCTGCTGCGCGCCGCGATACGGTGCTCGTGCCCGACGTGCACGCATTTCCGGGGCATATCGCCTGCGACGCGGCGTCGCGGTCGGAGATCGTCGTGCCGCTTGTGGCGGGAGACCGATTGATCGGCGTACTGGATATCGACAGCCCGCGGGTGGATCGTTTCGACGCGATCGATCAGCAGTATCTGGAGCAGTTTGTTGGCAAGCTTGCTGCCAAGTTGTAAGTACAAGTTGTGCGATTTGATCCGAGAGGGAGAGTGAGAATGTCCATGTCGAGTTCTGCACCCGTTGCAAAAGTAGAGATGATGATCCGTAAACCGGTTGCCGAGGTGTTTCGAGCGTTTACTCAGCCTGAGCTGACGACGAAGTTCTGGTTCACCCGAAGCAGCGGCAGCTTGGCGCTGGGCCAGACCGTGCACTGGGAGTGGGAGATGTACGGCGCCGCTGCGGATGTGAAGGTGCTCGAGCTCGAAGAGAACCGCAAGATCGTTGTCGACTTCGGTTCTCGCGTCGAGTGGAGGTTTACGCCGCGATCGGCGGATGAGACGATCGTCACGATCACCAACTCCGGCTTCGCGGGGGAGGACCCCGTTAGTGAAGCCCTTGATGCGACCGAGGGCTTCACGATTGTGCTCTGCGGGCTGAAAGCCTACCTCGAGCACGGCCTCGTGCTGGGCCTGGTCGGCGACAAGGCGCCGGACGCGCACGTGGCGCGGGGGTAGCCTGTTGGGCGGTGGGATCGGCCGGCCTGCGCGGATCTGTCCGCGCATTGTTGCGGCGCCGCGGTTGCATCCGCGGTATGCGCCTGTGTCAGTGTCTACATCTGCACCTGTAGCTGTGTCAGTGTCTGTGTCTGTGTCAGTGTCTGTATCTGTATCTGTATCTGTATCTACACCTGCACCTGCACCTACATCTGCCTCTGCGTCTTAGCTGCCCGGTTGCACGGGCTCTCGCACATCACCCCAGAGGCAAAAAAAAACCTTGCCGAACCGCTCATGTTTGAGCGGCGGCAAGGTTTTTTTTGCGATGGGCGGTGTGGTGTAACGCCGACGTTGCTCTTCGCACTTCGCTGCGCCGGTGCGGCGCGGTGCGGGGATGCAGTCGCGCATCTCTGCGAACCGCGCGTTGCGGCAATCCAATAAGAGGGGGAAACCACTCTTATTGAGCGAGAGTGCCGGCCTATTCACCAAATAAGAGGGGCTAGCCACCTCTATTTTGGTGAAAACGGGCGGCAATGGCGTTTGCATCATGAAATAAGAGGGGTTCGCCCCTCTTATTTCACAGCAAATCCGCTAAAATCACAAATTAAGAGTGGTTTACCCCTCTTAACGGTAGAGGTTCACACGATTATGCCGCACCGGCACTTCCGAGGCCCAAGATCGCGTACGTATATCTCCACCTGCGCCAAACAAGCGCCCACGTTCATCAACCTCCGTGCAACACACATCGCCTTCGCGCCAGCACACGCTACCCCTCGCCGCGCAGTTCCTTCAGCGCCCACTCGGCCCAGTCCAGCTCGGATTGGAAGCTGAACAGCGCGCGCCGCATCAGCAGCACGATGCCGGGAGACGAGTCCATCCGCTTGTGGGCAAACAGCTCCGACTTGGCGTGGAACCACACCAGCTTCTCCCGGCAGTATTCCACACGCTGCTCCAGCAGCCGCTGAATATCCACGGGGTCACCTTCGTTCATACAAAATATTTTCAAGCTGAGCTCATCGCGCGTAACTGGCGGGCAAGCCGGCTGGGACAGCCATTGCGATAAGGCCTCACGGCCGAGATCCGTTAAGGAATGCACTTTCTTATCCGGCTTGTCGGGTTGAACGACGAGCTCGTGCTGAATGTAGCCGTCACGCTCCAGCTGGGCGAGAAGCGGATAAATTTGGCTGTGCTTCGCGGGCCAGAAGGGCTGGATTTTTTGCATCAAATCGTAACCGGAAAAAGGAGCGTAAGAAAGCATGCTCAACAATCCGTAGGATAGCGTATTCATGAAAAATCCTTTCTATATATCAATTTTTACATAGACATCGGCTTGCATTTGGTGTACGATAGTTCACGGCATAATTATATGTAAATAAAGACATATCGTAAAGAGAAGAGAGAGGCGAAACCATCATGCAAGCAACTGAGCAACAACCGGCAATCAAGTTTTGGCCGATTATGATTGCTATATTTGTCGGATCGTTTTTATGCGTACTGGCATCGAGTACGATTAATATTGCGCTGCCGATTTTACAAGATCATTTTACCACAAGCCTTGGCACGATTCAGTGGACGTTAACGGGCTTCATGCTGGCGATGGGCACGTTTGCGCCGATGGTCGGCTACCTGGGAGAGAAATTCAGCTACAAGCGCCTGTTTCTCTTTTCCATTATCGGCTTTACTGTCGCTTCCTGCCTGTGTGCGCTCGCTTGGGATCCGTACTCCCTGATCGCATTCCGCGTTCTGCAAGGGACGTTCAGCGGATTGATTCTTCCGGCATCCATGGCGGTTGTGTATCAAGTGGTACCGCGGGAAAGACAGGCGATGGCTATTGCTTTGTGGGCGCTAGCGTCCATGCTGGCACCGGCCATCGGGCCGACATTCAGCGGCTGGCTGCTGCAAAATTTTGACTGGCAGTGGCTGTTCCTGATGAACATTCCGATCGGTCTCATTGCAACCTTCCTGGTGTTCCGATACATTCCGTACTATCGTCTCAGCGTTCCTAAGAAGTTTGACGGCTTCGGCTTCATTACAGTGCTTGTGAGCTCCTCAACGCTGCTGCTTGCGCTCGGGCAAGGGCATGCATGGGGCTGGCAATCCGGCAAAGTGCTGTCGCTGTTCGCGGTCGGCATTATTATGCTGGTCGCCTTCGTATGGCGTCAACTGACGACGGATACGCCGCTGCTGGATCTGCGCGTGTTCAAGTACGGCCGCTATACGCTGAATGTCATCATCTCGGTCATTCTAACCATCAGCTTGTACTCCGGTACGCTGCTTACACCGCTCTTCCTGCAGCGCATTCAGCAGGTATCGGCGATGGACACCGGTCTCATCTTGCTGCCGGCGTCGCTCGCAATGGCACTCGTCATGCCGATCATCGGCAAGCTGTACACCTCCATCGGGCCGCGTTGGCTCATGGTCGTGGGCATCGTGCTGCTGGCGCTTGGCTCCTTCATGCTGAGCTGGGGCAGCCTCGACATCCCGCACAGCTATATCGTGTGGTGGATGGTCGTGCGCAACCTCGGCATCGGCATGGTGATGATGCCGGCGAGCAACGCGTCGATGGAAACCGTTCCCCGTCATTTGTCGGGGCATGCTTCCTCGATTTCGAACTGGGTCCGCAACGTGTTCGGTTCCTTCGCCATCGCTATCTTTACGACGCTGCTGTCTTCCCGTTCCGTCGATCACGCCAAAACATTGATGGCCGGCGGCGACACGAACCAGCAGCACGCAGGCGCCATGGCGTTCACGATGAGCGTCAACGACGTCTACACGATCGCAACGATTATCGTCCTGGTTGCTTTGCCGCTCGCGTTCTTCGTCGGCAAGTTGAAAACGTCGGCGCCGAAGCCGGACACCTCCAAGCCATCCAAGCAAGCTGGGCTTCAGGAGCAAGTCGCGCAGGCGTAGCACATATAAAAGCATCTCCCGACCGGGGAGATGCTTTTTTTGTACCTGCTGGCTCGAGCCTTTAGGGCAGGTAAGGTGAACAAGAATGCGCGAGGAGGCAGTATTTTTGGCAGGGAGCAGGGGGAGTGCTGCTTATTGGACAACAGACAGGTAAGGGGAAGCCGTAACGGCTGCCACAGCGGCTAATGTCCCAAAAGACGGGCGATATGTATTGTAACGATCGCCACAACGCTTATTTCGATGAAATCTGGTGAAATGGGGCCAACTTCATGCAAATAGCCTCCATGGTAACCGTTACCGCTCAAAACGAACGGTTTGAGGTCGAATAGCCGCTGTGGCGCCCGTTAGCGCCAGCAATGTTTCGCCGTCGACTAGGTGGAAGTTGGGAGCATGAAACCTGCAAAAAAGCAGGTATTTTCCTCTTTCCCGTTCTGATCCGACGAATGCCTGCCCAAAAGCAGGCATTTTCAATGAAATTCCCTTTTTGAGCGTGAGCTCAGCGTAAAAAACTGCCTTTGAGCAGGAATTTCGAGGGAATCGTCTTGGTTTTTTAGGAAAGCCTGACTTTATGCAGGAATCTCCTTCTCCTCTTCGACAAGTACCTAAAGGAGTCCCCTTTCACAGGAATTCGTCTACCACCTTTCTACGCACGATCGTACCTGAGCACTCCCTTTTTGCCTGTTTTCATCCATGTCGTTTTCAGCCATGTCGTACGCCGGGCACCCCACCGGATAAAAAGTGCAAGAAGATAAAACGTGCAATCCAATGCCGCAAGCACCGGGAGAAATGTGTTATTGCCGGCAATTCGGTGGCCTCCTATGATGAGATCAAGGTTCAGCGCAAACCGATTCATCGAGAGCAAGGAGGGGCATTTATGGCATACCGCAATGGGCAGCATAGCGCGGCAGCCCCATTTTCAGCGAAAAGGCAATCTAAACTTCGCCTGAGCAAAGGGCTGCTTTACACGTTCAAAAGAGACAAATATTTATACCTGCTGGCCGTGCCGGGCGTTTTATTTTTTATCATCTTCAAATATTTACCGATGTGGGGCATCGCCATTGCCTTCAAGGATTATTCGCCGTACCAAGGGTTCCTCGACAGTCCGTGGGTGGGCTTTGAGAACTTTCACCGGCTGTTTACAAATCCGGACTTTTTTCATCTGTTTCGCAATACGTTGGCGATCTCGCTGATGAGCTTGTTCCTGTATTTTCCGATTCCGATTATGCTGGCGATCCTGCTCAACGAATTGAAGAACGAAATTTTCAAAAAGTTAATCCAGACGATTATCTACATGCCGCATTTTCTATCCTGGGTCATTATTGTCGGCATCTCGTTTCTGCTGCTTTCGCAGGGCTCCGGGATCATTAACAAGCTGCTCGTCGCCGGCGGGTTTCCGGCCATTGAATTTCTGACGAGTCCGAAGCTGTTCTGGCTGCTGCTCACGGCGCAAAACATTTGGAAGGACGCGGGCTGGGGCACGATCCTGTTTCTTGCCGCGATAGCGGGCATCGATCCGCAGCTCTATGAAGCGGCAAAAATGGATGGCGCAGGCCGATTCCGCCAAATGTGGCACATCACATTGCCGTCAATCCGCAACGTCATCGTCATTCTGCTGGTGTTGCGCATCGGGCATATGATGGACGTCGGCTTCGAGCAGGTGCTCCTCATGATGAACGGCGCCGTCTCCAGCGTTGCGGACGTGTTCGACACGTACGTGTATCGCATCGGAATTCAGCAAGGGGAATTCAGCTACAGCACGGCTGTCGGCTTGTTCAAGTCCGTGACCGGCCTCATTCTGGTCGTGATCGCGAACAAAGTCGTCAAGAAGCTGGGCGAGGAAGGGGTGTATTGACCGCATGAAACCGACCAAAGCCGACCGCACCTTTACCGTTGCGAACGTAATTCTGCTCTCGATCATCGGGATCGTGACCTTGTTTCCGCTTTACTATGTCTTCGCGGTATCGTTCACAGCAGCAGACGAGTATATCTCCAAAGGCTTTGTCCTTTTTCCGCAGCATTGGAGCATCATGTCGTATCGCTATATTTTTTCGACCAAAGCTTTTGTTAGCGCCATCGGCGTCAGCGGCTTTCTAGCGATTGTAGGGACGCTGATCTCCATTCTGCTCACATCGAGCTTCTCGTACACCTTGTCCCGCAAAAGGCTCAAGGGCCGCAGAGTGCTGCTGCTCCTGGTACTGCTGACCACGCTGTTCCAGGCTGGCATCATTCCGGATTACCTCCTTGTAAAGCAAATGGGGCTCATCAATTCACTCTGGTCCTTGATCATCCCGGTCATGACGAGCGGTTGGTATGTGCTCCTGATGAAGGGCTTCTACGATAGCATTCCGGATGCGCTGCAGGAAGCGGCAACGATTGATGGCTGCAACGAGATCGGCGTCTGGACGAGAATTATTCTCCCGCTGTCGATTCCGTCGATGGTGGCGTTTGGGCTCTTTTTCGCGGTGGGGTACTGGAATACGTTCTTTAACGCGATGCTCTACATCAACGACTATCACAAATGGCCGCTCCAGATGCTCCTGCGCAACATGATTGTCGATTCCTCCACAGCCATGGGAGGCTCGATGTCGCAGGGCAGTGACCTGCAGCTGCCAAGCGAAACGATTAAAATGGCGGCGGTCGTCGTGGCCACCGTGCCGATTTTGTTGGTCTATCCATTCCTGCAAAAGCATTTTGCCAAAGGAGCCATGATCGGCTCCGTGAAGGAATGAGACATACTATAATAAGCCTATTAGGAGGGTTTGGTCGATGAAAAGAAAAACAAGCGCAGCTGCATTATCCTGCATCATCGGGTTGACGGGGGTGCTGACCGCATGCGGCAGCAAGGAAGAGAAGCCGGCTGCAAGCGCAGCTGCGGACAGCGGCAAGCCGACGGAAATCAGCATTATGTCCGACTACTTCTCCCCGGAGCCGCCGAGCGAGCAGGATCCGATCCGTCTCGAAATTGAGAAGCGCACCAACACCAAGCTGAAAATCGACTGGGTGTCCTCGAACAACTACACGGACAAAACGAATGTTACGCTTGCCTCCGGCGATATACCCGAGCTGCTGCTGCTTCGCGACCCGTTCCAGGCACAGGTGCGGAAAATGGCCGATCAGGGTGCGTTCTGGGATTTGACACCGTACATTAAAGACTACAAGAACCTCAGCGCATATCCGGCGGAAAGCTGGAAAAACACCAGTCTTAACGGTAAAAATTACGGAATACCGTTCGTTCGCCCACTGTACGGCACCGAAGGCATGCCGATCGTCCGCAAAGACTGGCTCGACCAACTCGGGCTCCAGCAGCCGAAGACGCTCGACGACATGTATAACGTGATGAAGGCTTTTACAGAGAAAGATCCGGACGGCAATGGCAAAAAGGACACCATCGGCCTCATCGCTTCTGTCGGTCAAAACAACATGGGGAACCTCGGCTGGGTCGAGTCGCTGCTCAACGGCAACTACGGCAAATGGAAGGAGCAGGACGGCAAGCTGATCGACACGACCTTTGAACAAGGCACGCGCGACGCGCTGCTCTGGCTCAAGAAAGTGTACGGCGAGGGGCTGCTCGCACCGGACTTCCCGACGCTGAAGTCGACGCAGGTGCGCGAAGGCATCACGACGAATAAGGCAGGCATTTTCACAGAGGCGATCAAGCCGACCTGGCTGCTGACAGGCCAGATGCGGGCGACAAATCCGAAGGCCGATCTGCTGGCGCTGCCCTACCTGGAAGGGCCTAACGGCAAATACGCGCCGAAGGGCAGCGGAGCTTACGGGTTCTGGGTCATTCCGAAGACGGTGAAGGAAGACAAGCTGAAGAAGATTCTGGCTTTCATGGATTACGGTGCATCCGAAGAAGGCAGCGTGATGGCGAACTTCGGCTTCAAAGGGGAGCACTACAACGTGCAGGACGGCATGTACCTGTTTACGGAGAAGGCGAAATCGTACACCGGCGTTATCTTCCCGATTTTCCAGAGCACAGACAAATACGCTTTTGCGTACCAAACAGGGATTCCTGCGGATTTCTTAAAGCGTAACATGAGCATTATTGATGAATTGTCAAAAGTGGCAAAAGGGGATCCAGCGGTAGGTTTAACTTCGGACACGTACAACAAAGTCGGTATCGACTACGATAAGCGCACACAGGATTTGAAAATCAAAATCATTCTCGGACGCGAGCCGATCGAGGCGTGGGATACGTACATCGCCGGGCTGAAATCGGATGCGCAGTACCAGAAAATCATCGCGGAATTCAACGACGATTATAAGAAAAGACAAGGCAAATAAGCCGTGATGCGGGGCCGGACACGATTCGACAGCTTGGAGCCTTCCGTCCGAGATGATAAAATGGCCCTATTGTACGGTGCCACGCCAATCATTTTACAGGAAGGGAGAGGGTCTTAGTTGAAGAAGTGGAAGGCCTCTCTTCAGCATATGGGCAAGTTGTCATGGCTTAAACAACGCGTATATCGTAAAAGCTTGCTGATCATTCTGCTCGCCGTCTGCCTGCCGACGATCGTGATCGCCTCCGGGGTGAAGTGGATCGGGACTAAACAGATGGAAAGCATGGTCGCGAGCTCCCGGGACCATCAAGTTGCGCTATCGGCGCAGCGGATGGACGACGCCTTATCGTACCTGGAGAAAATCTCCACGCAGTGGGCGTTCAATCGGGAGTTCGGGGTGAAGCTGAAAAGCTTGGAAACCTTTTACGACTATGAATTTATTCGTAATATTTACACGGATTTGCTGCTGATGAAGGAATCCAATCCGCTTATTGAGCAAGTGTATCTTTACTTGGATCGGCCGGGCGTCGTCTACACGGACAACAGCGGCACCATCGAGCTGAAGGATGCGGATAAGCCGCGTTTTCATCGCTTGCTGAAGGCGGACAATTCGGCGATGTGGCTGCCCGAGTTCGGGACGGTCGGCGCTGCGGGAACGCCGGAGAAGAGCGCGCTTAGCCTGGTCTATCAGCTGCCCGCGGACAGCATCGAGCCCTTCGGCGCGCTGGTCATCTATTTGAAGCCGAGCGGTGTCGCGCAAATGCTGGACGTCTCCAGTCTGGATGAGAACGGGTGGACGTTCGTGATGGACGAGGCAGGAGAGCCGCTGGGCAGCTCCGCCAAATCAGCAGCTATGGCTTACACGCAGCAAGAGGTGCTGGGGCTCGTAGAGGGTACGGCGGCCGGAAAGGGTTCGTTCGTCTACAAAGGCAAGGATGCCAATTATTCCGTATCTTACGCATCGTTTAAAAGGCTGGGCAAGCCCTGGACATTTGTCACGGTGGATTCGTTGGATCAACTGAATTCCCCGGTCATTGCGGCTTCCACCTTCGTGTATGTGCTGGGGTTGATCGGACTGCTCATTGCGGTGGTGACGGCCGTCATCGTCTCGCGCAAGCTGTACCAGCCCATCCGATCGCTGACCACAATGTTCCGCACCGAGGCCCCTGCAGGGCCGGAGGCGTTAGATGAAGTGGCGTTTATCGCGGATGCGTGGAAACGTGTCAACTTTGAAAGCCGTACGCTCGAGCAGCGGCTGGAGCAGCAGATGCCGGCGATGAAGGAAGGCTTCCTGCTGCAGCTGCTGCAGGGCCGGCTGCAATCGGCGAAGCCGGCGGAGCTGGAGGAGCGGCTGCGCGTGTTCGGCTGGGAAACCGAAGGCGTCGGTTATGTGACGCTGGGCATTCGGTTTCACGGCTTGTCCCCGACGAGTGGTCGATTTCAGCAGCGGGACAGTGGGCTTATCTCTTTTGCCGCGGTGAACATTGCGCAGGATATTATGAGGATCAGCCCGTTTCCGTACGAAATTATCAACCTGCACGACCTCTCCATCTGCGTGCTGCTCAGCTGTCCGCAGTACGATCCGCTGGGCGAGCGCGGGGACGAGCTGTACCGGATCGCGGAGGAGATGGCGGGCGTGCTGCACCGCTTTTTACAGACACCGACGACGATATGCATGAGCAAAATGGTGCTGGACGTCGCCGCGATCCCCGAGGCGTGGGAGGAAGTGAACCGAATCGTGCGCTACCGGGATCTCGATGCGCCGAAGCAAGTGCTGAACGCGGAGGACTTCGAAGCGCAGCCGGGCAGCGGTGTGCAGTATCCGTTCGCGGCAGAGCAGGAGCTGCTCCAGGCAATCCGGGATGTGCAGGAGGAGCAGGCGGTGCAGGCGCTCGAGCGGTTCAGCCGTGAGCTGAAGGAGCATACGACGAAGGAATATTTGTTCCAGCAGGGGATGCTGCAGTTGTACGGCAACTTGCAGTTCGGGCTGCTCAAGAACGGCTATAATCCGTTCGAGGAAGAGTCGTTCAGCATCCGGGAGGAGCTGGCGTCCTCGACGGAAATCGGCGAGATGATGGACGTGCTGCGCGAGCGGGTGATCGTTCCGTATATGCAGCGGATTCGGCAGGATTTTGAAAAGCAGGATATCCGCTTGAAGCAGGCGATCTCCAAGGTCGTAGACGAGATTCAGCGCAATTACGCGGCGGATTTGTCGCTCGATCAGTTTGCGGATGAGCATAATCTGACCCCGCTGACGCTAAGCAAAGCATTCAAGAAAGCAACGGGAATCAATTTTATCAACTATTTGACCGATGTCCGTATTCACCGCTCAAAGGAGCTGCTTGCGGAAACGGATTATAAAATCAACGACATCGCGGAAGCCGTGGGGTATCAGCCGACGTATTTCAACCGGATTTTCAAAAAACAGGAGGGCATTACGCCGAGCCAATACCGCGAGCTGACGATGGAGAAAGCCTCGGACACGGAAGATTAGGGGGAGAGGAGCTAACAGATGAAAGCTGTCATGCTGATGTTCGACTCGCTGAACCGGCACATGCTGCCGCCATACGGTTGCGATTGGGTGCATGCGCCGAATTTTCAGCGCTTGTCGGAGCGCACCGCTGTGTTTGACCGCTGTTATGCGGGCAGTCTGCCCTGCATGCCGGCGCGGCGGGATCTGCATACCGGCAGGTACAACTTCCTGCACCGCAGTTGGGGTCCGCTGGAGCCGTTCGACGACTCGTTTGTAGATGAGCTCCGCAAGAATGGGGTGTACACCCATCTGACGACGGATCATAATCATTATTTTGAAGATGGCGGCTCCGCGTACCATACGCGCTACAATTCGTGGGAGTTTGCCCGGGGGCAGGAAGGCGACCCTTGGAAGGGGAACGTGAAGGACCCGAACATTCCGGAGACGCTGAGCGGGCCCAAGCTTGGGGATCTGTGGCGGCAGGACTGGGTAAACCGGTCGTATCTCGATACGGAGGAAAAGCAGCCGCTAGCGGTGACGGTTCGCCGAGGGCTTGAATTTATCGAGCGTAACTGGAACGAGGACCGGTGGTTCCTCCAGATTGAGGCGTTCGATCCGCACGAGCCGTTTTTTACACTGCCGAAGTATAAGGCACTATACCCCCATATGTATACGGGGAAGCATTTTGACTGGCCGGACTATGCCAAAGTGAAGCAAGAGCCGGAAGAGGTGCAGCATCTCATCTACGAGTATGCGGCGCTCGTCTCCATGTGCGATGCGTATCTCGGGCAGGTGCTGGACGCGTTCGACCGTTATGACTTGTGGAAGGATACCCTCTTGATCGTGAATACTGATCACGGCTTCTTGCTTGGCGAGCACGAATGGTGGGGCAAAAACATTCAACCGCTGTACAGCGAAATAGCAAATATCCCGCTGTTCATCTGGGATCCGCGCTCCAAGGCGGTCGGGCGGCGCGAGGCGCTCGTGCAGACGATTGATTACGCGCCGACGCTGCTGGGCTACTTCGGCGTGGCTGCGCCGTCTGCCATGCAGGGGCGGGATCTCGCGGCTGCTGTTGCCCGCGACGCCCCTGTGCGGGAGGCCGCGTTGTTCGGCATCTACGGCGGCCACGTCAACTGCACGGACGGGCGCTACGTGTACATGCGCGCGCCGTCCGGGGAGGACAATGGGCCGCTGTACGAGTACACGCTGATGCCGGCCCATATGCACAGGCTTTTCGATCCCGCGGAGTTCCACGGGATGGAGCTGGCCGGGCCGTTCGGCTTCACCAAAGGCGCGCCCGTCATGAAGATCCGCGGCCGCACGTACCTGAAGCCGAATCAATACGGCACGCTGCTGTTTGACCTCGCCGCGGATCCGAAGCAGGCGCAGCCGCTGCAGGAGGCGGCGACGGAAGCGCGCCTGCTGCAGCAGATGGTGCAGCTGATGCAAGAACATGAGGCGCCGCCGGAGCAGTATGCGCGGCTGGGCCTAGCAAAAACACTCGTCCCTTAGGGGGCGGGTGTTTTTTTTGCACGGGCATGCTCCGCTAGTCCTTGCTCTGCACGACGAGCAGCAGCCCGCTGCGCAGCTCGATCAGGCCCTCCGGCGCCTGCAGCACGTTGCTGATACCGAGGGACATGCCGATCTCGAGCGTGGCCTCGTGCAGCGGATACTGGAAGCCGTGCAGCGTGATGCCCGTCACCTCGAGGCTCAGCGGGAGCAGGGAGAGGTGCGTGTAATTGCCGCGCTTTACGCGCGTGCTGGCGTTGATGACGCGAATCTGGTTATTCGCGTCGATAATGGCGCAGTCCACGCCTTGCGCGAGTCCCTTGCGCAGCAGATGCACGTTCGCCAGAGAGTGGTCGAACCGGGTGCCGAGCGCGCCGAGCAGCAGAATCTCGCGCGGCTTCCGCTCAAGGGCCCAGTTGAAGGCCATTTCCGTGTCGGTCCAATCCTTATTGATCGGGTCGACATCGAGGAAGGCCTTGCTTTTTAGACGAATCAGCGCAAGCTCGTCCCCTGTCACGGAATCGAAGTCGCCCATCGCAATATCCGGCTGGTAGCCGTGCTGGATCAGATAGAGCGCGCCGCGATCCGAGCCGACCAGGAGATCATCGGGCGTGATGATCTCCTGTACCCAATCGCCGAGCGTGCCTCCGGTTACGATAATGATGCGTTGATTATTCATGGATGGTCCCCCAAGTCAAAAAAGTGCGATCACCGTTCCGCAAATCGCTCCTGTTATCACAACCACCCAAGGCGGCAGTTTCCAAAAAACGAGCATCAGAAACAGCAGCGAAGCCAAGACAAAATCAATGGGCGCCAGAATCGCCGTCGTCCACAGCGGATTATACAGTGCCGCTAGCAAGATGCCGACAACGGCTGCGTTGATCCCGATTAATGCGCCCTGAACTTTAGGGCTGCTTCGCAAGGTGCTCCAGAAGGGCAGCGCCCCCACGATCAGAAGAAATGCCGGCAGAAAAATAGCCGCCGTTGCGAGGATCGCTCCTGGAATTCCGCCGATCATTGCTCCCAAGTATCCGGCAAAGGTGAATAACGGACCAGGCACAGCCTGCGCTGCCCCGTAGCCGGCTAAAAAGTCGGCCTTGCTAATCAACTCCGTCGGGACAACCTCTCTTTCCAGCAACGGAAGAACGACGTGGCCTCCGCCAAAAACTAGCGCCCCTGACCGATAAAAGCTATCGAATAAAGACAGCCAGTCCATGGCAACGAATTGTCGAAGCAGCGGCAGCAGAATCAGGAGTCCAAAGAAGACGGCCAAGCATAAAGCGGCAAAGCCGCGGCGAATGGGAACGGATAATGGCGATGTTTCCGGGGGCATTGTTTTTCGATAGATCATCATGCCAACAATGCCCGCAATAACAATAAGCAGGATCTGGCTGACGGCAGACTGCCATAGCAGGGTAACGGATGTGGCCATGATGGCGATCGTCGCTCTGTTGCGGTCAGGAGTCAGCTTTTGCCCCATGCCAAGGATGGCTTGAGCGACAATGGCTACCGCGACGATTTTAAGACCGTGAATCCATCCCGCGCTGCCAATATCAAATCCCTGCAGCAAAAAGGCGAACAGAACGAGGGCAATCAGCGATGGCAGCGTGAAACCAAGCCAGGCGATGATCCCCCCCAGCAATCCGGCGCGAATAACGCCGATACCAATACCGACCTGACTGCTGGCTGGACCGGGCAAAAACTGGCATAATGCGACCAGGTCCGCATAGCTTCGTTCATCCATCCATTTACGGCGGCGTATGTATTCGTCATGAAAATAGCCAAGATGAGCGATGGGGCCCCCAAATGACGTTAGTCCGAGCTTTGTCGATACAGCTAGTACTTCCAGCAGTGCCCGCGGTTTGCTTGTGGGCTTAGATTGGCCAGCAACATAGGTTGTATTCACTTGTTATTCTTCCTCCCTGCCGATCGGAATCCAATATTGATACTACCTGATTAGCTGCGATAGATCAATGGATCGGGAAGGGCTTCCCATACACCGGCAGCGCTCCACATGAAACAAGCCGCCCCCGATAGGACGGGGGCGGCGCTAACCGACGCGAACACTCGCGTCAGCCCTTATGTTCGCGTATCGACACGCTTGCGCATCGGATTCAATTCCGATTGGTCGTGATCGACAACGGCTTCGTCGGCAAAGCCTTGCAGCTTCCACGTTGTCTCTCCCAAAATCAGATCGGCGGGAAATTCATCGCCTCGCTTCAGGACGGCCTCTTGGCCGTTTTCGTTAGCGTAAATGCCATCCGTTTCAACGGTTTCGCCGGTCATCGGGTCCATTTGTTTGTTATTTGACATGCCAGGTCCTCCTTTCCTGTTCCTTCTTCATACCATCCCCATCCCGGGGCGAAATTATGAGGGGCAGGGAAGGGCGCGGTGTGAAGAACGCTCAACTCGATACAGGAGGACAGAATGAAGCGAATACGGTAGAATAGGGAAGGCATGAGAGAGACGCACTCGGGAAAAGGGGAACGAACATGGCATTATGGGGAACGATCGTCAACAGTTTGGCGATCATCATCGGTGGCTTGCTTGGGATGATGCTGCCCCGCATCTCCACATCAATTAAAAACACCGTCATGCAAGGCCTGGGCCTCGCGATAACGGTGTTGGGCATTACCATGGCGCTCAAAACGACGCAAATTCTTATCGTCATCGTGAGCCTTGTGCTTGGCGGCATCATGGGCGAGCTGCTGCGGATTGAGTACCGGCTGGCGCAGCTCGGCGACTGGCTGCAGGACAAGCTGACGAGCGCATCCGGCGGCGGTCGCGCCGCGACTTCGGTCTCGGAAGGCTTCGTCACCTGCACACTTGTCTACTGCATCGGCGCGATGGCCGTTCTGGGTCCGCTGGACGGCGGGCTGCGGCATAATCACGATATTTTATACACGAAAGCGCTGCTGGACGGCTTCCTGTCGATCATCTTCGCCTCGACGCTGGGGATCGGCGTTGTGTTCTCTGCCGCATCGGTGTTCCTCATGCAGGGCACGATTGCGCTGCTCGCGACGTTCATCGCGATGGCGTTCAGCCAGCCGACGCTGGATGCGATGATTATCCAAACGACAGCGGTCGGCGGCGTGTTGGTCATTGGTGTAGGGATAAACTTACTCCAAATTCTAAAAATCAATGTCGCCAACATGCTGCCGGCTATTCTCTTCGCCGCGGCGGCTGAGCCGTTCCTCCATGCGGTACAGTCCTGGCTCCATCCTTAAACGGCGGAACCGTTGAATTTATACCCGACGCCTCGCACGGTAATGATGTAGCGGGGCTCAGCCGGGTTGACTTCGATTTTTTTGCGCAAGTTGCTGATATGAACAATGAGCGTACGGGGGTCCCCCATGCTGTCGAGGCTCCAGATGAGCTCAAACAGATGCTCGATTTTATACACGCGGTTCGGTGTCTTGGCCATCAGGGAAAGCAGGTCGAACTCCTTGGCGGACAACGAGATAGTTCGCCCGTTCACGCGTACGATATGGCTGACAAGGTCGATCTCAAGTCCTGGGAACTTGACAATTTGCGGATCGTCCTGGTGCTGCTCCCGAATCGAATTGCGGCGCAGATGCGCTTTGACTCTAGCTACCAGTTGGCTTGGCGAAAAAGGTTTGGTCATGTAATCGTCGCCGCCCATACTGAGGCCGAGAATAATATCTATATCTTCGCTTTTGCAAGAGATGAACAGAATTGGCGTGTTGCACGTTTTGCGAAGCTGGCGGCATACCTCGATGCCATCCAGGCCAGGCAGTAAAATATCCAGAATGATCAAGTCGGGTTTATGCTCCGTGACCATATTAAAAACGTCGGGTCCATTATTGCAATGGACAACATTATAACCTTCGCGCGCAAGGTAAAGTTGAATTAATTGGACAATTTCTTGCTCGTCATCCACAATTAAAATCGTTTCTCCCGCCATGCAGAAATCCTCCTCAGTAAAGAACAGTTACCTCAAGTAAAGAGCGGTGCCCCGGTCCTCTATGTATTACCTATATTATAGAACGATTGTCCTGCTGATTTCTATCCTTTTATTGACAAAATGTGGCCTTCTTCCACCTCATTACCTGACAATAGGTGCTAAAGTCTTACGAAAACTAACAGCTTACCTCTTAAATGGTGAATATCCGCCACATTTCGACAAAGCTTGATATAAATTTAAGAGAAGCTTTATCATATTTTTATGTTGACGTGCTAAGCTACCACTGACTCTATGTTGTAACATAAGAGGGGGCGACGAAAGTCATGAGTCAGAAGGCTAATTCGAAGTTACAAGGCCATGCCTGGATACAGGAAGATTCATTCGCACGCCAGATTATTGAGCGGTCTTGGGACCTCTATTGTCAATTCGATATCCATGCCAACTTAACATATGCCTCCGATCGGTTTCACGATTGGTTCGGTTTCATACCGACAGAGTTCCAGCAGATCGCCAGGTTCATTGATTCGGAATACCGCGTCGATGTGCAAAAACTCTTTATTCATACCCTGCAGACGCAGGCCAGCAGTAAAATCGAATTTCGGGCGCGATCCTCGATAGACAACGTGATCTGGTTTGAGTGCCTGGCGATTCCGATATGCGACAGCGAGGGCGATCTGGTGCAGATCTGCGTGGGGCTTACGGACATTACGCAGCGCAAAAACCAAGAAAGCCGCCTTGTCGCCATGGCATACCACGACCCGCTTACCGGTCTGCCGAACCGACGGCTGTTCAAGGAGCATTTGCAGCAGTCCTTGCTTCAGGCGAAGCGGACGCTGCGGCCTTTTGCCTTGATGATCGTCGACATTGATGATTTCAAAATCATTAACGACACGATGGGTCACGATGTGGGCGATGCTTTTTTGCAAGCGTTTGTCCGGCGCATTCAAGGATGCCTTCGGGAAGAGGACATGTTCGCCCGCATTGGCGGCGATGAGTTTATGATTTTGCTGCCCGCGGTAGATTGCGATGAGAATGTGAAAGGCGTCGCACAGCGCGTTATTCAAAGCGTGGGCCAGATCTGGGATGTGCTCGACTGTCAGTTTCACGCTACAGTCAGTATGGGGATTACGATGTTCCGGGCCGATCTGACGGAAGTGTCGCAAATGATGAAAGAAGTCGATATTGCCTTATATCAAGTCAAAGGGAAAGGCCGGAATCATTATCGATTTTACCATCCTGCACCTTAATTGGGAAGTATCGGAAGAACCGTTATGAGGTGGACAAGCGTTCACGTTCATGAACGGTTTTTTGGCATGCGCCGGGAAGCGACCAATATTTACTCGTAGCCCATTTGCTAGATTTCTAGGATGATAGAAGGTAGGAAAAAAGCGCGCAAAGGGGATGAACGATATTGAGGAGTAAACGTCATCTGAGAAAATGTATCGTTGTCCTGGCCGCAATCGGTCTCATGTGGAGCGGTGCGAATGTGAATCGACACGAGGTAAAGGCGGAAACGGGCGAGGCGTCCGGGGTTTTTAATATGTCTTACTTATTTGCGGGCGGTCCGAGTACGTATACGGCGCAGGTGGATCGCAGCGGGGAGACGCTGGATGTCGTGTCGCCGAGCTATTTGGTGCTGAATGCGGACGGCAGTTTGAAAATTGACGATAGTCTGCAAACGTCGTTTATCACTGCGATGCATCAGGAGGGGAAACGGGTCGTTCCTTTTTTGAGCAATGAATTCGATTCTGCGATTGGTGCCAAAGCGATCGACAACAACGATGCCCTTGTTACCCAACTGGCTGCCGCTGTCAGCACGTATAATTTGGACGGAGTTCAGATCGACATTGAAAATGTAGACAGCGCCTACCGCGATAAATTCACGGACTTGGTAAAAAAGCTGCGCGAACGCCTCCCGAGCTCAAAGGAAGTCTCGGTCGCGGTGGCGGCGAATCCGACGGGTTCAACCAAAGGCTGGGTCAGCATATTCGATTACAAATCGCTTGCCGCGGTTTCTGACTACTTGATGGTTATGACGTATGATGAGAGTTATCCGGGCGATCCGACGCCAGGGCCTGTGGCTAGTATGTCCTTTGTCGAAAAATCGATTCAATATGCGGTCTCGCAGGCACCGGCCGGCAAAATCGTGCTCGGTGTGCCATTTTACGGCCGCTATTGGAATGGGAACGAAGCGGATAACGGCGCCGGCATTCCAACGAAAATGGTGCCAACCCTAGTCAGTCGATACGGCGGTACGGTGCGCTATGATACAGCGAGCCAGTCGCCGGTGGCGACGTTTACGATCAAAGACACGGACACGCCGACGACGTTGAATGGCAAGCGCTTGCCTGCGGGAAGCTATACCGTCTGGTATGAGAATGAGCAGTCGCTTAAGGCGAAGCTGCAGCTCGTCAGCAAGTATAAGCTCAAAGGCACGGGCAGCTGGAGCCTCAATCAAGAGTCGCCCGACACGTGGAATTATTTTCACCTGTGGGCGGATGGGTTTTATTTTACGGATATGCAGACCCACTGGGCGCAAAAAGAGGTCCTCGCCGCCGCCAACCTGGGCTGGATGCTGGGCGTGGCGACGAATCGCTTCGCACCGGAGGCGAAGCTGACCCGGGCCGAGGCCGCGACGATCATCGTGCGGGCGCTCGGCCTTGACAAGGAGAAGGCGAGCAGCGCCGCCTTCCTGGATGTGTCTGTGACGCACTGGGCGTCACAGGCGATCGGGATCGCGAAGCAGCACGGGCTGATGCAGGGCATCAGCGACAACGTCTTCGCGCCCGATCAAACCATCACGCGCGAGGAGATGAGCATGCTGCTCACTCGCGCGTTGAAGCTGAGCTCGCCGGGCATCGCCGCGGCGAGCAAGTTCACGGACGTGCCGGCTGGAAGCTGGTCGACCGAGGCCATTGCTGCGATGAGCAGCAAGGGGCTTGTCGACGGCTTCGCCGACGGCACGTTCCGCCCGGGCGCGCCGCTGACGCGCGCCGAGATGGCCGCGCTGCTGAGCCGCGCGCAGGCGTTGTTCGCCGCCGCGAAGTGAGGCGGCGCGGGTGTGATGCCGCGCGCGAAGGCGTGCGCGCTGGTGGTGTTTACGAGGCCCTCCCTTTGGGGAGGGCCTGTTGGTGTTGCCCCGCCTGAGGCATCCGGCGGTAGTGAAGAGCAGCTAGTTTGGCGGAAGGTGCGGCCATGGGGGCGTGCGGCAGTTACAGTAACAACGAAAATTTGGGCTAACATTCGGCATCTCTATGCGCCCGAGCCTTCGAAGAAAATGTAAGCGTATGCAACCCCTCTTATTTGACAGAAAAGCGGAGAAATCTCCAATTTAAGGGGGGCAACCCCCTCTTAATTATCCGGTTTACCCCGAAAATGGCGGGTTGAGGGGGAAATAAGAGGGGCTAGCCCCTCTTATTTCAAGCGAAACCGCCCAAAATCCTAAAATAAGAGGGGTTTCCCCCTCTTAAAGATAACCGCAGAGCCGGGACGAGCGGCGTCCACGCCAGCTCCTTGCAAGTAGCTCGTGCGCGGCCGTCGTCCCGCGCCAGCTCCCTACAGGCAACCGCCCCCCGCCGTCCGCCCACTACGCGCGGGTTGCTGCGATCCGCGCCACCGCTGCGCTTCCGCGTCCACCGCCCGCAACCGCGCAATCCCGCGGCGTGCGCCGCACCCTCACCCCGCGGCGCCCCGCAGCCGCTCGCGAAAAATCGCGACGAGTTTCTCCGTCGCGAGCGACACGGGGCTGCCGGCCGGCTTGCGCAGCAGGCCGGTCATGAGGCCGTCGCCGAGGTCGGCGATCGGCCTCAATATCGTGCCCGGCGGGCTAGGCGTCGCGGTGATGACAGGCACGACGGCGATGCCGAAGTCCGCCTGCACATAATATTTGAGCGCCGCCATGTTGCCGATCTCCATCGCGGCGTAGGGGCTGCCGCCGTGCTCGAGCAGGGCGCTCTCCAGCTTTTGCCGGTACGGGCACAGCGTATTCGTAATGAGCAGCTGCTCATGCTGCAGGTCGCGCAGGTAGATCGTGGGCTTCTCGGCCAGCGGATGCGCTTCGGGCAGCAGCAGCGCCAGCTGTTCCACGAACAGCGGCTCAAAGGTGTGCTCGAGGCCGGAAGCCGGCGTCGAGCAGATCGCCATGTCGATGCTGCCTTCGTGCAGCATGGTGCCGAGCACCGTCGTGTTGCCGATGTGAATGCTGATTTTCACTTTGGGATGATGCCGCAAAAAGGGGCCAAGCAGCTCCGGCAGCCGATAGCTCGCTGTCGGCTCCATGACACCGAGCCGGATGAGGCCGGCCTCGCCTTTGACGAGCTCATCCATCGATGCTTGCAGCCAGTCGTAGTCTTTGAGCAGCAGGTCGGCGTTCTGGTGAAACAGCCTGCCGGCTTCGGTGAGCGACAGCTTTTTGCCGCGTTCGAGCAGCTTGACGCCGAGGTCGCTTTCGAGCTTCTGGATGTGCATGGTCACCGTCGATTGACCGTATTGCAGCTCCTCCGCGGCGCGTTGAAAGCTGCCGAGCTTGATGATCGTTTGAAAAGTTTTAATCGTACGAATGTCCATGGCATCCCCTTCCTCTCCGTTCGTCAACTTCCAATGGGAAAGTCTTACATCTTATTGTATCGTCTATCATATCACGAATTCAAATTATTCCAAGTGGTTTACTCATATATTCATAAAAACTGAATTGAACGTTCACCTTTTTGAATTGTACAGGAGAAGAATCCTGCATTATGATAAATAACATTAAGTTTATCGGAATTATCAAATTAAATTTACGGAGGCGAAGGAAGATGAGCAAAAAAGTAAAGCAACTGAAATTAGGAGCCATGATTCACGGGGTTGGCGGAGGTTGGGAAGACTGGAGACACCCGGACGCACAGCCCGACGCGAGCACGAATTTCGGCTTCTACAAGCAGCAGGCGCAGACGGCTGAGGCCGGGAAATTCGATTTTGCCTTCATCGCCGATAGTGTACATATCACAGAAAAGTCTAGCCCGCACTACCTGAACCGCTTTGAGCCGCTGACCATTCTGTCAGCTCTGGCGGCTGTAACGAAACGGATCGGTCTCGTCGGGACGGTGACGGTGAGCTATAGCGAGCCTTTTACGGTGGCAAGGCAGTTCGCCTCGCTGGATCATATCAGCAAAGGCCGCGCCGGCTGGAACGTGGTCACGTCCTGGCTGTCCGGCAGCGCGAACAATTACAGCCAAGATGAGCACCCGCCGCATGAGAAGCGGTACCGCATCGCGCAGGAGCATCTGAATGTGGTGAAGGGGCTCTGGGATTCCTGGGAGGACGACGCGTTCATCCGCGACAAGGCGACGGGGAAGTTTTTTGATCCGGCGAAGCTGCACACGCTGAATCACAGAGGGGAATTTTTCTCGGTGCAGGGGCCGCTGAACATCTCCCGCTCGAAGCAGGGGCAGCCGGTCATTTTCCAAGCGGGGACGTCGGAAGACGGACGTAATTTTGCAGCGAAAAATGCGGACGCCATCTTTGTCGGCCATGAAAATATCGACGAAGCGAAGGCGTACTACGCTGATATTAAGCGCCGGGCGGCAGGTTTCGGGCGCAACCCGGACGATTTGTCCGTCCTGCCGGGCATCCGCCCGATCATCGGGCGCACGGAGGAAGAGGCGGAGCGAAAGTACCTCGAAACGGTGAACCTTGTCTCCATCGAAAAAGCGATTATCGCGCTCGGCCGGCCGTTCAATGATCACGATTTCAGCGTGTATCCGCTCGACGAGCCATTCCCGGATCTTGGCGATCTCGGCGCAAACAGCCAGCAGGGGGGCTCCGAGAAAATCAAACGCTACGCGAAGGAGCACAATCTGACGCTGCGCGAGACGGCGCTCCGTTTTGCCACACCGAAAGGAAATTTCGTCGGCACGCCGGAGAAAGTCGCGGATACGATCCAACGGTGGATCGAAGAGGGCGCATCGGACGGCTTCATCATCGGCGTGGGCATCCCGGGGGCTTTGCAGGATTTTGTGGAGCTGGTGGTGCCGATTCTGCAGGAGCGCGGCTTGTATCGCACGGAGTACGAACACGACACGCTGCGTGGTCATCTTGGCCTCGAAGTGCCGGTGAACCGCAACAGTCAAGCTGCCGCCATTCAGACGGCAAACTAATCGAGGAGGCTGCATAACCATGAGCAAAAAGAGACAATTAAAACTGGGTGCCACCCTGACAGGTGTAGGCACTTCCAAATATACATGGCGAAATCCGGAAATCCCGGGCGATGCGAGTGTGGATTTTGACTATTATGCGGCTCAGGCGCAGCAGGCGGAAGCCGGGAAGTTTGACTTTGTGTTCATCGTCGACAGCACGTACATCACCGAGCAATCTGCGCCGCACTATCTGAACCGGCTGGAGCCTCTGACCTTGCTGTCCGGACTGGGCGCCGTAACGGAGAAAATCGGTCTGGTGGGGACGCTGACAGCGTCCTTCACCCAGCCGTTTACCGTGGCGAGGCAGTTCGCCTCGCTGGATCACATCTCCGCCGGGCGCGCCGGCTGGAACGTGGTCACGACCGGGCTGGAAGGCGCAGCGCGCAACTACAGCAAGGAGAAGCATTACCCGCACGACGAACGCTACCGCATCGCGGAGGAGCATCTGGAGGTCGTGCGCGGGCTGTGGGATTCGTGGGAGGACGATGCCCATGTGCGCGACAAGGAGACGGGCGTGTTCTTCGACCCGAGCAAGCTGCATGCGCTGAACCACAAAGGCAAGTACTTCTCCGTGCAAGGGCCGCTGAATATCGCCCGCTCGAAGCAGGGGCAGCCGGTCATTTTCCAGGCGGGCGGGTCGGAGGACGGTCGCAATCTGGCGGCGAAGAGCGCGGATGCGATTTTTACAGGGCATGAATCGATTGAGGAAGCGAAAGCTTTTTACCAGGATATTAAAAAGAGAGCTGCCGCTTACGGCCGTGCCAGCGAAGAGATTCTCGTGTTCCCGGGCATCGGGCCGATTATCGGCCGCACGGCGGAAGAGGCGGAAGCCAAGTACCAGGCGATTGCCGGGCTCGTGACGCTGGAGGACGCGCTGGATCAGTTGGGCCGCCCGTTTACTTATCACGATTTCAAGCAGTACCCGCTGGATGAGCCGTTCCCGGATCTCGGCGATCTCGGCAGCAACAGCTACCGCAGCGCGACCGATCGCATCAAACGCATCGCGAAGGAAGAGAAGCTGACGCTTCGGCAGACGGCGCTTCGCTTTGCGACGCCGCGCAGCAGCTTTGTGGGCACACCGGAAAAGATCGCAGATACGATTGAGAAGTGGTTTGAAGAAGGGGCGGCAGACGGCTTCATCATCCATTCCGGCGTGCCGAATGCGCTCAAGGATTTTACGGAGTTGGTCGTACCCATTCTGCAGGAGCGCGGGTTATTTCGCCAGGAGTATGAAGGCGACACGCTGCGCGATCATTTGGGCTTTGAATTCCCAGTAAACCGCTATACGAAACAGAGATTAGCCCAAGGCTAAGAGATGAGGGACGGATGATGAAAAAGAAAATAGGTACGATGTTCGGCACTCTGCTGCTAGCTTCCTTTCTGCTCGCCGCTTGCGGTGAGACGGAGAAAGTGAAGAATGCCGCCGCCCCCGCGCAGGGGACGGTTACGCCAGGCGGCGAGCTCGTCTGGGCGTTAGCGGGGACGATTACGAACGATAGCTTGGATGCGCATAAAGCCGGCTTTGCTCCGACGACGCGGGTCATGCGCTCGCTGTATGACAGCTTGATCGTGGAGCTGCCGGATCACACGTTCCAGCCATGGCTGGCGACGTCTTGGGAGCTGTCCCCGGACAAAAAGAGCTACACCTTCCATCTGCGCAAGGATGTGAAATTCCACGACGGCACGCCGTTTAACGCCGAGGCCGTCAAATTCAACTTCGACCGAATCGTCGACCCGGCGACCAAGGCGTCAAGCTCCTTGAACGAGATGGGGCCGTACCAGTCGACGGACGTGATCGACGAATTCACGGTGAAGGTGAATTTCAAAACGCCGTTCGCGCCCTTCCTGAGCAATGCGGCGAAGGTCGATCTCGGCTTCGTATCGCCGGCCGCCGTGAAGAAATACGGCGACGCGTTCCCGCAAAATCCCGTGGGGACGGGGCCTTTTAAACTGGTCAAGATCACCCCGAGCTCCCAAGTAGAACTGGAGAAGAACCCGGATTACAACTGGGGTCCGGCGAACGCCAAGCATCAGGGACCGGCCTATCTCGATAAATTGACGGTGAAATACGTCGACGAGGAAGCGACGCGCGTGAGCGTGCTGCAGAGCAAGCAGGTGCAGGTGGCGGACATTATCCCGCCGCAAAACCTCGTAGCCCTCAAAGCGGACAAAAACTTTAACGTCCAGGAGACGGAGCTGCTGCAAGCAAATTTTACCCTTTATCTGAACATTCAAAAGGCGCCGTGGAACGATCTCGCGATTCGGCAGGCGTTCCGCTCGGCACTGGATATTGACGGTGCGGTCAAAACGATCTATCTCGGCACTTCTAAGCAGGGCTGGTCGCCGTTGTCGCCGCAGCAATTCGCTTATACACCGTCGAAGGAGAACGCGTATAAGCAGGACGTAGCGAAAGCGAATCAAACACTGGATGCCGCCGGCTGGGTGAAGGGAGCTGACGGTTACCGGGCCAAAGACGGCAAACGGCTGACCGTGGAAGTCATCGATACGCAGGGCAACCGGGAAAAGCGCCTGGATCTGATTGCAGTATTCACGCAGCAGCTCAAACAGGTAGGCATCGAGCTGAAGGTGATCTCTCTGCCATCGGGCACGTACACGGACCGCCGCAACAAAGGCGATTACGATCTGATTGCCGGCAGCCAGTTCTCGGGCGACCCGGACGTGCTGCGCCAGCTGTACTCCACGAAAGGGCCGTCGAAGCAGAACAACATTGCCAAAACGAATGACCCGAAGCTGGATGACTTGCTAGAGCAGGGCTATCTGGAGACCGATCCGGAGAAGCGGAAAGAAATCTACAAGCAGGCGCAGGAGTACATCATCGATAACGTGTACGGCATACCGACTTACGTCTTCAACTACTCGGTGGCGTCCACGAAAGACGTGCACGGCATCACGTTCGATTCACCGGCATGGCCTGTCTTCTACGATGCATGGATTCAAAAATAAGGAGACGAGGGGGCGTCACGTTTGCTGAAATATATGCTGAACAGGCTCATCGTCTCCATCCCGGTCATGATCGGCTCGCTGACGCTGGTGTTCCTGATCATTCACTGGCTGCCCGGTGATCCGGCCCAGATGATTGCGGGTGAGGATGCGGCGCCGGAGCGGATTGCCTACCTGAGGCAGCAGTTCGGGCTGGATCGTCCGCTATGGGAACAGTATGCATCGTATCTGTGGAAAAGCATGCAGGGCGACTTCGGCCATTCCTTCGCCAACAGCCAGCCGGTTCTCGACCGGCTGCTGGCCCAGCTGCCGGCTACGCTGTCGCTGGCTCTGTTCAGCACCATTTTCGCGGTGATTGTCGGGCTGGTGCTGGGCGTGCTCTCAGCGGTGTACCAGAATCGCGTGCTGGACTACATCGTTCGGGTCATCTCGCTGCTCGGGGTGTCCATGCCGAAGTTCTGGCTCGGAATTTTGTTGATCCTCGTGTTCTCGGTGCATTTTCAACTGCTTCCCGCGATCGGGAACGGCAGCTTCAAGCAGTTGATTCTCCCATCGTTCGCCTTGGGCGTGACAGGGGCAGGGATGCTGACGCGCATGGTGCGCAACAGCGTGCTTGAGGTCATCCACGAGCCGTTCGTACTGACATTGCGGGCGAAGGGGCTGCCGGAGAAGCTGGTGCTGTACAAACATGTGCTGCGGAACGCGCTATTGCCTGCGGTCACGATCCTTGGCATTCTGGTCGGCGAAATGCTATCGGGCGCGGTGGTGACGGAGACGGTGTTCTCCCGGCAAGGCCTTGGCAAGTTAGTTGTGGATGCCATTAATCAAAAAGATATTCCCGTCATCCAGGCGGCGATTCTCATTACCAGCGTGTTCAATATTCTCGTGAACCTGCTAGTGGATATGTCATACTCGTATGTCGACCCTCGCGTGCGCAGGGCGGGATAACGATGAAAGGAGAGGGTGGAGATGCTGTTTAACTCGGTTACGACGGAGCCGTTGGTGCGCAAAAGGGAGACGCTGCTGAATGTCCGCTGGTTTCGGTTGAAGAGGTTGCCTTTATCGAAAATGCTGCTGTACGGCTCATACGCAGTCCTCGCCTTCCTAGTGCTGTGCGCATTGGTGCCTTCGTGGATTGCCCCTTACTCGCCGACGAGCATGCTGACCGACCAACTGCTGCAAAAGCCCAGCTTGTCCCATCCGCTTGGTACCGATCAGTTTGGCCGCGACATCTGGACGCTGGTTATCTATGGAAGCCGGCAATCGCTCATCATGGGCGTCGTTTCCGTCGGCACGCTGCTGGGTCTCGTTGCCGGGTATTGGGGCGGCGTGGTGGATTCGCTGTTTATGCGGTTTAACGATATTTTGATGACCATTCCGGGCATTTTACTGGCGATTGCGATTTCCGTTGCGCTGGGGCCCAGCTTCTTCAATGTGATTCTCGCGATTAGCGTAGCCACCATTCCAGGCAAAGCGAGGGTCGTCCGCAGCCAGGTGATGGCGATTCGCAATCGGCCCTTCATTGATGCGGCCCGCGCGGTCGGGACATCGCATCTGGAAATTATGGTGCGCCATATCTTGCCGAACTGCTTTTCGCCGCTGCTTGTGATGATGACGATTGGGGTCGGGAGCTCGATTCTGGTCGGAACCGGCCTCAGCTTCCTCGGTCTCGGGGTGATCAAGGAGATTCCGGACTGGGGCTACATGCTGTCCCAAGGGCGCAGCTATATGACGGTGGCATGGTGGGTGGCGACGTTCCCGGGCCTCGCGATTACGCTCTTGGTCATTGTCGTGAATCTGATTGGCGACGAGCTGCGCGACCGCATGGATCCTAAGAAATCGAGGGCGTAGAGGATGAAACCAACACCATTACTGGAAATAGATGACTTGTCGGTCGATTTTCGCTCGTCCCAGGGCGCAGTGAATGTCATTAACCACATTAACTTACAGATTGGCGCAGGAGAAATCGTGTGTCTAGTCGGGGAATCGGGCAGCGGCAAAACAATTACGTCGCTGTCCATCATGCGGCTCATTGAACAGGACGGCGGCAAGATTACGCACGGCGATATGAAGTTGAACGGGCTTAGCCTGGCCGGGCTGTCGCAGCGGGAGATCAACGAGCTGCGGGGCAAGCGCGTCGCAATGATTTTTCAGGAGCCGATGACGGCGCTAGATCCGATTTTTACGATCGGCAGCCAAATCGTCGAGGTGATTGTGCAGCATGAGCGGATTTCCAAGCAAGGGGCGAGGGAAAAAGCGGTGGGGCTGCTCCGCCGCGTGGGGATCCCCGAGCCGGAAATTCGGATGGGACAGTATCCCTACGAGCTGTCCGGCGGAATGAGGCAGCGGGCGATGATCGCGATGGCGCTCGCCTGTGGACCGGAGCTGCTTATCGCCGACGAGCCGACGACCGCGCTGGACGTCACGATTCAAGCGCAGATTCTCAGCCTCCTGCGGGAGCTCAAGGATGAGTTCGGCATGTCGATCCTGCTGATCACGCACGACCTGGGCATCGCCGCCGAGATGGCGGACCGCGTCGTTGTCATGTATGCGGGCAAGATCGTGGAGCAGTCGCCGGTGCGGCAGCTTTTCGAGAATCCAGCCCATCCGTACACCCAAGGGCTGCTGCACGCCATCGTAACGCTGGACAATGTCCGCGGCTTGAAGTTGTACACGATCAAAGGCTCGATACCGAGCCTTACGGCGCTGCCGACGGGCTGCCGGTTTCATCCGCGCTGCCCGTACGCAACGGACCGCTGCCTGCAGGAGGATCCGCCGCTCACCCAACTGCACGGCCGCGAGGTCGCGTGCTGGAATGCGGAACGGATCGATCATTTGGCAGCGGAGTATTTTGGCGATACGGCGGCGCCTCCGATCGTCGTGGAAGCAGCGGGCGATGCGGAGAAAACGGCGCAGAAGTTGATTGAAGTGCGGAATGTGAAGAAGTATTTTCCCGTTCGCGGCGGCGGTTTCTTGGGGCGTGGCCGCACGTTTATTAAAGCGGTCGACGATGTCTCATTCGACATTCGCCGGGGCGAAACATTCGGGCTGGTCGGCGAATCGGGCTGCGGCAAATCGACGCTGGGGCGTGTGCTGCTGCAGTTGGAGAAAGCTACGGCGGGGAGCATTGATTTTGAAGGCAAGGATCTGGTGAAGGCCGGCGCTGCCGATTGGAAAGCGTCCCGGCGCGACATGCAGATCGTGTTCCAGGACCCGTACGGTTCCATCAATCCCCGCTGGAAGGTGGGCGATATTATCGGGGAGCCGCTTTGGGTCCACGAATCGCTGCGCGGTGCGGAGAAGCGGGCCAAGGTTGAGAGTGTGATGGAGCTTGTCGGGCTCAATCCCGCCTGGTACAACCGGCTGCCGCACGAGTTCTCCGGCGGCCAGCGGCAGCGGATCGGCATTGCGCGGGCGATTGCGTTGAATCCGAAATTTATTTTGGCGGATGAGGCGGTGTCGGCGCTTGACGTGTCGGTGCAATCGCAAATTGTCAACCTGATGCAGGATCTGCAGCGGCAGTTGAAGCTGACCTACCTGTTCATTGGGCACGGGCTGAATATCGTGCGGTACATTTCCGACCGGATCGGCGTGATGTATCTCGGCAAGCTGGTGGAAATCGCGCCGACTGACGAGCTGTTTCGGCACCCTGCGCATCATTATACGAAGGCGCTGCTGTCGGCGATTCCGGTGCCGGATCCGAACCGCAAGCGGACGTTCGTGCCGCTGGAAGGCGAGATGCCTTCGCCGGCGAAGCCGCCGTCGGGCTGCCGCTTTCATACGCGCTGCCCGGCAGCGACGGATTTGTGCCGTCAGGCGCAGCCGGAGTTGGCTCAGATCGGGCCGGGGCACTATGCGGCGTGCCATTATCCGCTGTAGGGCCTGCTTGGGCTTGGGGCGGGGCAATGGCATTATGGCTTATATCGGCACATTTGTGCGAATTGGGGCAATTAAGCCATGGAAGCATTGGCTATTTGACCTCTCGTTCGGCGGCATTCCCGATATCCTGCGCGATTCATTCACCAAATGATACCCTAACCTGACAACATTGGGGGAGACTGGGGAGCGCGGTATCCGAGGAGGAGGAGTGACAGGAAAGTGAGCAAGGCATCCAGGTTCATCACGATAGAGGAAGCCGTCGCCCGGATTCCGGACGGCGCGCAGCTTGCGGTCAGCGGCAACATGGAGATGTCGCCGATGGCGTTGATCCGCGGCCTGGTGCGCGCGGAGCGGCGGGGGCTGCGGCTGGTTTGTGCAGGCGCCGCTGCTGTCAATGCGGATCTGCTCATCGGCGCGGGAGCCGTCTCTGAGGTGGAGTTCTCGCAGATTTCGATGGGCGAGTACGGTTTTGCGCCGAACTTCCGCCGGAAGTTCGAGCAGGGCGCGGTGGTCGGGCTGGAGCATGCGTGCCCGACACTGACCGCCGCGCTCGGCGCGGGCGCCGCAGGTATTCCTTTCGTGCCGGTGCGAGGGCTCATCGGCACGGATTATATGGCGATTCGCCCGGATTTTCGGGCGATTACGAATCCGTACGACCCATCGGAGAGGGTAGCCGTCGTCCCTGCGATTCGTCCCGATGTGGCAATTTTCCACGGGTTCTTGGCGGATACGGATGGTCATGTGCTGACGCACCCGGCGCAGAATAACCGCCTGCTGGCGCAGGCGGCGCGGCAGACGTTCGTTACGGTCGAGGACATCGTATCGCCAGATGAACTGCGGTGTGAGGCGGGGAAGGGCGGCGCGTTAATCCCGCCGCTGTTCCTCTCCGGCATCGTGCATGCCCCGGGCGGCGCGCTGCCGACATCCTGCCCCGGCTATTATGAAGCCGATGATGAAGCGGTGCTGGTGTATATGCAGGCATCGGCGTCGGAGGAGGCGTTTATCGCTTATGTGCGGCGGTTGTTGGTGGGCGAGCTGGTGCAGTAGGGCGGAAGCGAGGTACTGGCTAGATATATGCGAACGCGAGCGTATGGGGAGGAGGCGTAACGGTCGCCACGGCGCTTATTTCGCGTAGAATCCGCCATTTCAAATTGTAGCGGTTGTGACAGCGCTTATATGTTAAAAAAATGAGCAAAATCTGGCGATTTGGCCCCAATAGGCGCTGCTGTAACCGTTAGCCCTAGAAAAGTGACGTTTGGTGCCAAATAGGCGCCAGGACAACCGTTAGCGATGAGGGGCCTGATACGTAGGGCTCTAAAAAGCCGAATAGGAAGCGGCATTGTCGTGTACAGTCTGTCTGCTTAGCAGGGGACTGACCGCTACTATGCGCCTGGAGAGGCAACGAGCGCCAGTCTGGGATTCGGGCACGTAAGGAGAAGGTCTGGTCGGCAGGTTGATCAGTTGAGCAGCGCAAGGAGGGTGTTGCATGGAACATACAATTAGTCCAGGATATTCGGTGGAGGAAGCGCTCATATGCCAGTTGGCGAGGGAGCTGCGGAACCATGAAGTGATCGGTGTAGGCAACAACTCGCCGATTCCGGCTGCGGCTGCGCTGCTGGCGAAGTCGCTTCATGCGCAAGAGGCGTCCGTCTACATTCTCGGCCAGTGCGACTGGCCGTTTCAGGGGACGCGGGAGTTTTTCGAGCTGATGCAGCGCGGCGGCATCGATGTGTTCTTTCTCAGCGGCGCGCAGATCGATGCTTATGGACGCATCAACTTGCACGTGATCGGTGACTATGCGAAGCCTAAGGTCCGCCTGCCGGGCGGAGCGGGCTCGGGCGTCGTGTATTTTACGTGCAAACGCATCCTGCTTTTTAAAACGGATCACGGGGTAAAAGGTTTTCCCGAGCAACTGGATTTTACGACGGCAGGGCCGACGTCGGAGAAGGGCGTGTATCACCGCGCCGGTCTTGTCGGGGTCTATACGCCGCTGGGGGTGTTGAAGCCTACGGGGGAGAACGGGCGGTTGGAACTGGGCGCTACGGCGACGGGTGTGCAGCCCGTGGAGGTGCAGAGCCGCACCGGCTTTGATCTAGGATTGAAGCGAAAAGGTGCAGCTGCGATTCCTGAACTCGCACCGCCAACCGCACAGGAGCTGTCGACGCTTCGCTATGAAGTGGTGCATGCGCTCAGCCGCATTTATCCGTTGTTTGTGCGGCAGCATTTTGGCCGGTATGTGGTGGAGACGAAACGAAGAAAAGAGGGATGAGCATGAGCGCTCAATTTAAGGAGCTGGAGGCGGCGATTGCAGCGGTTCTCGCGGCCAGCGATGACTATCGAACGATTATTGAGGGCGTGCGGCCGCATTTGCGCAAGCTTTTGGCTGAGGAAGGGCTGCTGCCTGCGGAATTGGCCGAGCCGCATCCGGATAAATATGCGCAGTATTTGCTTTATAAGCCGGAGAACGAAGCTTTCTCGGTCGTCGCTTTTGTGTGGGGGGCTGGGCAGGTTGCGCCGGTGCACGATCATTTGATTTGGGGACTGGTCGGGGTGTACCGCGGCGCTGTGGTGGAGAAACGCTACCGTCGTGTGGATCTTGGTGAAGCTGCGGAGCCCCGCTATGAGATTCGGGAGGTGGGCGAAGTGACAGCCCGGCAGGGCGATATTTCGTTCGTGTATCCGCCGGATCATGATATTCATGGGGTGGCGAATCCTTTTGGGGAGCCGGCGATTACGGTTCATATTTACGGCACGGACATCGGTAAGCAGCCCCGTCATATTCATGACGTTGCTTCGGGGAGCGCTCGAGATGTGGTGACGAAGCATTTGAATGAGGTGGCGATTTACGGGTAACGCTGGCAGCCTTCCTTACGAAAGAGAGGAGAGAAAGACATGAATGTTCAAGCCCACGGACCCTTGGCCGGCATCAAAGTCTTGGAGTTCGGCCAGATTGCAGCCGGTCCTTTTGCCGGAATGCTGTTTGCCGATCTTGGCGCGGATGTGGTGAAGGTGGAGCGGCCCGACGTAGGCGACAGTATGCGGGAGTGGCCGCCTTTTGTGACAGCGGAGGATGGAGAGAGCTATAGCGCAAACTTCAGTTCGCTGAATCGGAATAAGCGGAGCATTGTCGTTGATTTTAAATCCGCGGCAGAGCTGGAACGGCTGAAAGGGCTGTGCGCGCAGGCAGATGTGATTGTGGAAAATTACCGGCCCGGCGTCCTCGCCAAATTCGGGCTGGACTACGCGAGCTTGTCGGCGGCGAATCCGAAGCTGGTCTACTGCTCGATTTCGGGCTATGGGCAGACCGGGCCTTATGCGCAAAAAGGCGCCTTCGACGTCACGATCCAAGCCATCAGCGGCTTGATGAGCGTCACGGGCGAGGAGGACGGCGAGCCGGTGAAATGCGGCGTGCCCGTCGCAGATTTCGTCGCCGGTTTGTACGGCGCGTACTCGGTTGTGGCGGCGGTGCATGCAGCTTCGCGGAGCGGGCGCGGCAGCTATGTCGACTGCTCGATGCTCGCCGGCGTGCTTGGCATTTCCGCGCTGCAGACGAGCGAGTATTACGGCAACGGCGTGGCGCCGCGCCGCCTCGGCAGTGCGCATCCGCGCAACGCGCCGTATCAGGGCTATCGCGGCAGCGATAAGCCTTTTGTAATCGCCGCGGGCAACGAGAAGCTGTGGCGTGAGGTGGTGGACGCGGTCGGGCAGCCGTGGCTGGCCGACGATGCGCGCTTCGCCACGCAGACCTTGCGGGCGCAGCACCAGAAGGAGCTGGCCGCGCTGCTGCAGGCGTCGTTCCTCACGAAGACGGCCGCGGAGTGGCTGGCGATTTTTGATGCGCGAGGCGTGCCGTGCGCGCCGATTAATACGTTTGAAGAGATTTTGCAGGACCCCGCTGTGGCGGAAAGCGGCCTGCTGCATGACCTTGCGCTGCCAAACGGCGGGGCGACGACGACGGTGGGGTATCCCGTGAAGCTGTCGAGCTATGCGTTTGAGATTTATCGCAGGCCGCCGCGGAAAGGCGAGCATACGGAAGATATTTTGCGGGAATGGGGAGCGGTTGAGGTATGAGTGAAACGAAGGAATCTTTAGGTCGCTCGGTTGAGCCTTACCGGGCGACGTCCGCACTGCTGCGCGAGCGTCTGGCGGAGATAGCGCCGGAGCTTCTGGCGTGGAAGCCGGCGCCGGAGAAATGGAGCATCCAGGAGATCGCCGCGCATTTGGTGGACGCCAGCTTTGTGCACAGCATTCGGCTGCGCAAAATCCTGGCGGAGCCGAGCGAGCCGTACCTGCTGTACGCGCAGGACGACTGGATCGCGAGCACGCACGCGAACGACGCCACTCTGGCGGACAGCTTGGACGCGTTTGACGCGATTCTCGCGTACAATGCGTTGGTGTATGGGCGGCTCGCGGAGGCGCAATGGGCGCGCGCAGCCTTCCATAATGGCAAGGACGTCTCCGTGGACGACCTGTTCCAAAGCTTCATTCGCCACGTGCAGACGCATCTGGCGCAGATTCAGCGGAATATCGACGCGTGGCAGGCGACGAAAAGCGTGGGGTGACCTGCGCTTTTTTGCGTTTTCTGGCGGGGATGGGGGAAGTGGCTAGTTATCGGTAGAGTGGCAGAGGAGGAACGTAGCTAGTTTGGTGAAGGGGGGCAGGTTGGAAGAAGCAGCGAATTGTCGGAGAGTAGTAGAGGTGGAAAGTAGCTAGTTTGGTGAAAGAGCGACAGGTTGGGAGAAGGGCGGCAGGTTGGAAGAAGCAGTTAGTTGTCGGAAGAGTGGCAGAGGAGGAAAGTAGCTAGTTTGGTGAAGGGTGCGGTTTGGGAGAAGCAGTTAGTTGTCGGTAGAGTAACAGAGGTGGAAATGCAGCTAGTTTTTTGGGAGAGCGGCAGACGTGGGGAATCGGTTAGTTCGGCGGAATAGTGGCAGGGCAGGTGAAGAAAAGCGACTAGTTTGTGGTGAGATGAAGTTGCTGCGGCGAGTAGAGGAGCCATCAGAGATGATGTAAGCGTATGCAACCCCTCTTATTTTGCGTCTAGAACAAGAAATCTCTAAATTAAGGGTGGTAAACCCCTCTTAACTTTTCTGCTTGGTCCCAAAATGGCGGGTTGAAGAGCAAATAAGAGGGGCTAGCCCCTCTTATTCAGCGCAAACAACCCAAAAAATCAAAAATAAGAGGGATTTACCCCTCTTATTTCACCGTTCTTATTTCACCGCGGGAGCCAAGCAGGCCGCGGCATTTGCCGCCCCCAGGTTGCCCCACGCCGCGCTCACGCTTGCCGCCTCACTTCTCGCTCTTCTGCTTCACATGCACCATCGCCAGCGGATTCGGCCCGATGAGGTCGGGTTGGCCGACTTGAACGAAGGTTTGCTGGCCAGGGGGGCCGGGCTTGTCAAGGACGAACTGCCGGGTGTTTTTGATCCGGGATTCCGAGGTACTGAGCCGGTTGGAGCCGATTTGGAGCACGGAGGCGGCGGCGACACCAATGACTCGTACGTTGCGGACACGGATGCAGCTTCCCCAGTTATCCACGCACATCGTGACAGGTTCGGGCGGCTGCGGGATTGGAAAAGGCCGCTGATAGAACGGGTAAGCGGCAAAGCTGCCTTCATTGTCATAAAAATACGGGACCTCGCGCTGCACAGCAAAAACGGTATTGCTCAATGTCGTGTTGACGTTATCCCCGATGTGAACGGTGCTGGAGGAGCTGACGGTGCTCATATACAGATTTGAAACAATGGATAGGCGCGCCATCTGGCTTATTCCTCCGTTGGCAGCGGCACGAACGGCGCGATGATGACGGACTCCGGCGGCGTATCGAACATGGAGGAGAGGGAGACAACTTCGGTGTCGCCGATTAGGAAAATCGAGGCACTGGAAACCCCGACGATGCGAATATCTCCGACGCAAAGCTCTTTGTTGACCACGTTAAGTGTTAACATGATAAATTACCCCTCTTTCTTCGGTAGACTCGATATGTACGTTTCAATGGCGGTGAAGATGTCCTGCCGCGTTTTTTCAACGATGCTGCTCGTTACCGCTTCGATCGGTTCGCTAAAGCCTACGCCGCGGTACTGGTTGATGTAGTGCTGGATGCGCATGTCGAGCTGCTTGCGGATGTCGCCGATAATGAGCTCACGGTAGTCCTCGTCGATGGGAAACTGGTACTTGGCTTCGAGATTATCCATATCCGCCTGAACGCCGTATTTCAAATACTGATCCACGCCGATCGCCACGTCCTTCCGGATGCCCTGCGCCTTGGCTTGCGTGTCTGCCGCTCCGCCAGCGTCCTTCCCGCCGCGAATGTCGGGCATGCCGCCTGGAACAACCGTCGGCCCGAGGTTGCTGTTCTCTGCGTGCCCTTGATACTGGCCCGCCTGATAGAACGGGTTCTGATCTGCTCCGGCGGCGTTCATCGGATTGGACCCGTTCACCGCGAAATCGTCGATCTGATCCAGCGTGCTCGGCGAAATGCCGATGGTGAGCGTGCCGTCCAGCTTCTCGACCTTAAGCTGGTCGAAGTTGTATTCAATTTTATCGATATGGAATCGTTTCTCTTCTTTCACGGCCTTCAAGTCTTCCTGCTGCTTGTCGACGGTCTGTTTCAGGCTGCTTACGGTCTGCGTCAGCGCTTGAACAGTCTGATCAAGCTTGCTCACCGTTTGCTCCAATTGATCGATGCGCTGCTTTTGCAATTCGACGTAGGCGCACAGGTGCTGGGCCCATTGCTGCCAAGAGATCGGCGTCGTCATGTGGAAATCGCGCCTCCTTTCGAAGCGGTGCTGGCCTTCCTTTTTTGCTACCTTAGCTTACGTTGGCGGCGGCAGCGGGACCAGAGTCACGGGATTGACCTGCGTGGTCCCCAGCTCGGGGGCAGGCTCCACAAAGCCGCCGGTGTTGTACAAGTTGGACAGAGAGCGGATGGAGCCCGCTGTGCCGATCTGCAGGACGGAGGAGTTGGAAACGGAATTCACTTTTAACTGCTGGATCATAATTGTCTGGTGAATCGTGCAGTGCATAAGGGGACACCTCGTTTCCAGCCGGCTAGCGCGGGTTAAAGAATATTGCCGCTCGCGTTCGCCTCAATCAGGTCGGAATCGTTCGTGACAGTCGTGCTGTACGCATTATAAACGCGCGGGAAATCCCCGGTATTGAAGGAGCCTGCGCCGGCAAAAGTTTTGGAGGTGCTCACTGGCGCGATGATGAAAGAATCGCCAAAATGGACGACGGAGCTGGAGCCTACGCTGATGATTTTGACGTTCCCGACGATAGCTGGCATAGTTAGGCCCTCCCTAGCGAATCTCTCACGTACAGTATATGAGGCATTCGCCTAGAGGTGCGGCTGTTTTTTTGGCAGGGTGTCACTTGCCCGGGTAGGCACATATACTGGTAGCATAATGAGGTGATGAGCATGAGCGGGTTGAATCGGCATCCGTGGCTGAAGTGGGAACAAGTTGAAAAGTTCCTCGGGCAGAAGCTGCCGTTTGCCGAAAAAGGGCAGACCTTTCTAGATAATATGATGCTGGCGGAAGGATATGTACAGGACGTGCTGAAAAAAGCGATGCCGGGCCTGGAAGCGACGCTTTCCACGGCAGCGATTCAGAATGAAGTGTTCGAAACGCATGAGCACGTCATCATCAAGGTGAAAATACCGAAAGATGAGGACGCCAGAAATCTTCAAGTGTTCGTCAAGTCGACGCACATCAAATTGACGGGATTTGCGAATGGTAAAAAAAGTCGCATCATCAAGCTATCGACGCTTGTGCTGCCGCGAACGGCCAGCGTCCGTTACAAACAGCGGCTGCTCGAGATCAAGCTGCGCAAGCGGGGACTCAAGGAGCTGTATCATGAGGCCTACATCCGGTATTAACGCACAACACCCCCTCAAGACCGAGATGGTCCCAAGGGGGTGCGCTGCTTATACAAGCCGATTAATGAATCACACGGCGGGCCGTCATATAACGGGAAGACCAGGTACCGCTGTGGATGTCTGTAATACGAACGCCGCCGGCGCCGTAGGTTTGCAGCAGTTTGTTATTGCCCATGTAGATCGCTACATGGTGAATGACGCCCGGTTTGCCCGGGATGGAAAAGAAGACTAGATCGCCTGCACGCAGGTTGCTGCGGGATACATACGTACCGACGCGAGCTTGCTGTTGCGATGTGCGCGGCAGGTTGATGCCGATTTTTTTATAGACATATTGGGTAAAAGAAGAGCAGTCAAAGTTCCGCGTTTGCCCCGCTTTCGCACCGAATTTGTAAGGTGTGCCAAGATAGCGTTTACCGATGGAAATGACCTGACTCGCACGGGACGACGCGGATGTGGCGGACGCCGTAAGCGCTGTCGCATTCACTTGCGTACTGTCAGCTGTTGCAGCGCTGGCTTGTCCAGGCACGAAAGAAGCGGCGGATAATCCGATCGTAGCCGCGATTGCGGTCACGACTAATTTTTTGTACCAAGTAGTTGTAAGGTTGTTTGTCTTATTCATCTGGGTTGCCTCCTTAGAGTTGTCTTGCAAGCCTTATATAAGGAAAGCGTGCGTACGACGCTTATATGCTTGCAGGTAGGCTCATTCGTTGAGCTCCCTTGTAGGTGTGTGTCTCGTTCACCTGTACCCAGTATAGCAGATGAAAATTGGCCTATTATTTACCACGACACGCGCCAAGAAGCGCTACCCTAAGGAGGAAGTCCGATTCTGAGAAAACGCTGAGAATCTTCTGATAATGTTTTTATTGACACGACTTTGGAAGCGTTACACTGGCCGTCGTGCCTAGGCCGAGCGTGCTTCGGAGCCGGATGTCGCCATGGTGTTTATCCACGATATGCTTGGCAATGGCGAGGCCCAGACCTGCGCCTCCTTGCTTGCGATTGCGTGCTTTATCGGTACGGTAGAAGCGGTCGAAGACGTGCGGAAGCTCCTCTTCCGCAATGCCGATGCCGTGATCGATGACTTCAACCGTGACGCTCTGCTCCGCCTCCTCATATCGGATTTCGACAGAAGCTTGGCTGTATTTGAGCGCATTGTCTATGAGGATAACGAGCAGCTGTTTGATCTGATAAGGGTCGGCCGTAATGATCAGCTCGGCGTCCGCGGCTCGCGCATGCACCTGAATGTCGCGTGAGGACGTGACGCGCAGCGAAGCCGCGGTTTGCTCCAGGATCGGCAGCAGATCGAAGGCGATTTTCTGATCGCAGTCGCTGCGGGTAGAGCCTGTGAGCGAGAGCAGGTTTTGCGTCAGCAGTTTTAACTGTCCCGCCTCGGAAATGATGGCCCCAAGCGCTTCCTCGCGCAGCTGATCGTTCTGCAAGGCCCATCTGCGCAGCAGACTGGCATAGCTTTCAATAATCGTGAGCGGCGTTCTCAGCTCGTGGGAGGCGTCGGCGAGGAACTGCTCCTGTTTGCGGAACATCTCCTGCAGCCGGTCGATCATCCGGTTAAACGTCGTGCCCAGCTTGGTGAGTTCATCGTTCGCATGGTTGGCGGGCAAGGGGATATGGCGGAACGAACCGCTTTCCTCGATATTTTGCATCGTCTTGATGAACTGCTGAAGGGGGCGGAAGAGGACATTGGTATAAAAATAAGCCCCAAAGAGCGTCACCCCCAGCGCCCCGACCGCCGTCAAAATAAGAATCGAAATGAGCATATCTGCATAGTCGCCAAGCTTGCGCAGACTGCGTCCGATTTCAAGCAGCGCGACCTGTTTGCCATCTTTGTAGACGGGCGTTCTTACGAAAACCAAGATGCCGTTATCGTCCTTGATCAGCGAATTGGACGCCTCAGTGCGATAAACGGCCGGATACCGGACCAGATTGCTGTCCGAATAAATCTGATGCTCCACAGACGAATCAGGCAAAATGTAGCGCAGCATCTCCTGCGGAATGAGCATCTCGTCCATCTGCGTGCCGGTTTTCCAAAACTCCGGGTGGTGAGGCAGGTCGTTCAGCAGCAGCGTGCGCGCTTTTTCTTTTAACAGTTCAATCTCGCCATTGGTCGACACACGCAAGAACATGTAGTAGACGAAGGTGAAGCTAACAAAAAGCACAACCATCAAGCCAACATTCACCCACAGGGTCAGCTTCAGCTTGAGACTCATGGCGCCTCCTCATCGGGCTCCGTCTTGTCGTCTGCCGCGGCGTCGCCTGATTTGAGCAAGTAGCCGATGCCGCGGATCGTCTGAATCAGCTTGACGGTAAAAGGCTTATCCACCTTCTGCCTGAGGTAGCGGATATACACGTCCACGACGTTCGTGTCTCCGATAAAATCATAGCCCCACACCTCGGAAATGATCTGCTCCCGCGACATGACCTCATCCTGGTGCTGAATGAGAAAACGGAGCAGCTCGAACTCCGTCGGCGTCAGCTCTATGGCTGTGCCTTCCCGGGTGACGGCCCGGCTCTTGAGATCCATCGTCAAGTCGTCGACCTTGAGGATATGCGGCTGTTCGGGAGGCTGCTCCTGCAGGCTCTTCGTTCTTAAAAGACTGCGGATCCGCGCCAGCAGCTCCTCCGTAGCAAACGGCTTCGTCACGTAGTCGTTCGCCCCCTGATCCAGACCGCTGACGCGGTCGGGGATCGCATCGCGCGCCGTCAGCAAAATAATCGGCAGCGCCGCATCCACTTGCCTTATTTTCCGCAGCACCTCCAGGCCGTTCATCTCCGGCAGCATCACATCGAGCAGCACGATGCCCCATTCGCCTTCGTTCAGTGCCGCCGCAAGCCCCGACTTTCCGTCTGTGCGCACATGCACGTCATAGCCCTCATGCTCCAGCTCCAGCTGCAGCACCCTGGCGATGCGTTCTTCATCCTCAATCAGCAGTACTCGGCTCATGCGCCGTTCACCTCACTACGTTTTGTGCCTAATTAGCCTATGGCTGCTCCTACTGCTTAGTCTCTCAACCCCGCGGATAACCATACATCCGGCCCCGGGACGGCGCCATCAGCCTAGTCCGCTTGGACGTTTTCCACATAAACTATAAGCAAAGACCTATGACCAACAAGGGAGCGAAGGCGATGAGTATATCGGAGGAGAAAGAGCAGAAGCTGGAACCTGTGAAGACGAAGCTGAATAAAGTCGCGATCATGCTGAAAAGCTACGATGCCAGCGCGGTCGTCTATGTGGAGATCTATGGCAAGCTCAAGAAACGGGAAGTCATGGTGGAGGCGCTCAAACGGCTGGAGGACGGTCTGATCTATACCGACGAGGCGTGCACGAATCTGGCTGACAACGAATTTATTGAAGTGTACCGTAAGAAAAATGTGGCGCGTCGGGATGACGATTTTATTTTTCTGATTGACCGTGCGTATGCGGAGAATTATGTGGTGGGTGCGAAAATCATGAAATCGTAGCCGAAGGCGTGGACACGCCATCTACGGAAAAAGAACCCCTGCACATCCGCATGGAGTACGCTCCATAGACCGAATGTGAGGGGTTCTTGCTGTGTTATTTTACGCCGGAAGCCGTTTCGACGGAAGTCAGGCGATCGTAGAAATCAACGAAGTTGTTGCGTTCTTCGGAATTCAAAAGCGCCATCGCCGTACGCGGATGCTCGTCCAACGCACCAACGATCATGTACGGAACGAGGTAGCCCCAGTCCCATTTGTCGCGCATCGCAATCATGTGCTTCTCGATAATTTCCAGCACCGGACGGATGTCGTAACGAGCGCCTTTCAGATGGCTCAGCAGCAGCTCCGTCGTGCAGTTGCCTGCCGCGCGGCCCATGCCGTACACGGAGGAATCGAGGAATGTTACGCCTTTGGCAGCGCCTGTGATCGTGTTCGCAAAGGCAAGCTGCATGTTGTTGTGCATATGAAGGCCAAGCTCCTTCTCAGGCAGCAGGCGTTGGAATTTCGTTACCAGGTAGTCAATGTCTTTCATGGTCATGCTGCCGTAGGAGTCTACAATGTACACGACATCGACAGGGCTTTTATTAATTTCTTCAAAAGCTTCCGTCAGCTCATTCTCCATGACATGAGAAAGCGCCATAATGTTCAGGGACGTTTCGTAGCCCATTTTGTTGAATTTCTCAACGAGCTCCAGACCCTTGTCCACGTCTTTGATGTAGCAAGCGACACGAATCAGGTCCAGCAAGCTGTCTTCGCGAGGCAAAATATCGTTCTCATCCACACGGCCGATATCGACAAGCGCGGAAAGCTTGGTGTCGGTCTTTTTGGTAATCACATCACGCAGGAAGGACTCGTTCAGGAAGCGCCAAGGACCGGCAGCGCCGCCTTTGAGCAGTTTCTCGGAGTTTTTGTACCCGATTTCCATATATTCAACGCCGGCCGCGCTTAACCCGCGATACATATCTTGAACAAATTCAACACTGAAATCCCAATCGTTGACCAAACCGCCATCGCGAATCGTACAATCCAAAATTTTATGCTGGTGATGCTTTACCATACTCGTCTTGCTCCTTTCGACAGCTTTTGTCGTCTGATTTTGCTATATTATCACAGATTGAACGGGCGATTGTCAATGTAATGAAGTCGCATCCCCGCAACTTTTCAGGCAATTCATGGTAAACTATGTACAATACATGACAAGTCCAAAAAAGGGGATGAAGCAAATGGAGCGGAGCACGTGGACATTAGCGAGAGAAGTGGCGGAACGAGCGGCTAAGAAAGCTGGCGAGCTGGCACGGAGCCGTTTTGGAAGTCAGCTTGGCACCCAAATGAAGGACGAGCGGGGAGATCTGGTGACGGAGATCGATTTGCTCGCAGATCGGCTGATCGTCGATGAGATTATGAGCGTGTTTCCCACGCATCGTATTTATAGTGAAGAAGCAGGGGAAGGGGGCGCGGCCAGCGAGTGGGTCTGGCATGTCGATCCCTTGGACGGTACGAACAATTATGCGATTGGACTGCCGCTATACGGCGTCTGTATTTCGCTGAGTTATCAAGGTCAGATTATTCTGGGCGTGGTCTATGATTCGCATTTAGGCGTCACATATACGGCAGTACATGGGGATGGCGCGTGGCAGGAGGACGTGAAGCTTGCGCCGCATCCGCAGGGAGCGCTTGCGAAATCGTCGATTTCCTGGATTCAGGGACATGTGGTGAAAAAGGATAACCTGCGCGCGCTTCGGCTTCGTCATCATCTGGAGTTTGCGACGAAAAGAGTGCTGCGCCTCTGGGCGCCCTCCATCGCTTGGGCGATGCTCGCGCGCGGCGACCTGCACGGCATCGTGCTGTACGATTCCGAAGGCGAGGATCTCTACGCCGGACTGCTGCTGGCGCAGGAAGCGGGCGTGAAGGTGACAGACTTCGCGGGTGTGCCGCTGGGCCTGTTGAACGGTGGGAATGAGGGCAAGCCTGCGGGTGCGCAATTCGTTGTCGCCGCGGTGCCGGCGTATCACGATGAACTGCTGCGGATGGTGCAGGCGGGGCTGGCGGAGTAGACGTAGGCGTAGAAGAGATCAGGAATAGAGCGGGAACAAATGGTGCACCCTATAAACAGACTTTCCATTTAGAGGAAGAAAGGATGGCTAGGGTGATGAAGGACTTCGTTCCTATCTTTTTTGAATTTGGGCAGAAGCGCGATGCGCTGCTGGCGCTGGATACGTTGGAAGAGCTCGGCTACAAGCCGGAGCTGCTCGAGAGCGAGCCGCGGCCGACGCTGCACATCCATCTCGATGCGCAGGAGATTACCTCCGCGATCGAGATTGCGCAGGCGCACGGCGGCCGCATGGTCGAGAAGCAGGCCCAGGCGGAGCAGGCGGCTTACGCCATGGCGTACGACCTGGAGGGCTCCATCCGCATTCCGGCGCATACCGTGAATGAGGATTGGTCCGACAGCTACGCCGCGGCGGCGGACGCGGTACCGAGCGACGACGAAGCGGCGTTCGATCCTTCCGCGGATGATTACAACCATTTCTCCGCGGGCATTCGCATTTGAAGCTGGCGCGGCCGGCGTGGGAAGCAGCCAGGGACTGTGAGCAGCGGCTGTGCGCCGCTGGGCAGTGAGGCAAGCTGTTCGCCCCCGTGGGCGGGCAGCTTGTTTGTGTTAGGGATGGGGCAAGCGGGCCCATCCGAGGATGTCGGCGCCGCCAGGCCCGGGGGGACGGCGTTTGTACGCCGCGCGCTGCGGCGCACAGGGCAGCGCGCGCGTGAACGCAATGTTGTTAGGTTAGGGCAGCAGGCCGAGCGTGAAATGTCAGTTTTCACATGTGAAAGCCGGTGGCTCCTCCCAATAGGTTGCTTTCAATAACTTATTTTCACGGATTGCCCTTGATTTCCGTAAATAAGATAACGGTCTTATCTTATTTACGGGTTTTCATCGTGTTTCCGGCTCGTTTGCAGGAAATAAGTTCGCTCACCTAACTTATTTCCTTATAGCTCACTTTAAACTACCCATTAAGATATCTCCGTTATCTTAATGGTCTAGTGAATGTATGGATTGAGGGGCACAGAGGGAATGCGGAAGTACGAACAAACAGGGGAAGCTCCATGCAATCGTATAAGCAAACCAATTCAAAACGAACCCAGTTGCTGCATATATGGCTTGAGGTTGGTGAAATAAGCACTCGCGTGCATGTAGAATAAATAGTGGACACAACGTTAAGTGACCCGGGATAATAGACTTAACGAAGAGAGGTGTCCGTGATGGGAGAGCAGCGCCAACGCTACAATGATGAGTTTAAAAAGCAGGCCGTTAAGTACGTACAGGAGCAAACAA
>NZ_RXHU01000062.1 GCF_003955665.1 Paenibacillus whitsoniae | reverse complement strand
GAAGATTGCGAAGCGTTTCGAGGGCGTCAAAGAGGAGCAATATCCGGCGGTCATTCACAGCCACACGCTCAATAAAACGAACCATTTTACCTCCTTCCCGGAGCATATCCATTTCGTTACGCACCTGCGCGAAGATTTGGATGTCATCGAGTCGTTCTCCCAATCGATCCGCGAGGCGGGCGGGTGGGTTCATGAGCAGCCACTGGCGCTGGATAATAACATGGTGAAGCCGAATTTCATGATGAATCCATCAACTTGCTACCACTGCTACGAAGGGCTTGAGAATGAAACGCTCGAAGGCGAAGGCATCGTTGTGACAGCCATTGCGAAATGCCACCGCTTCGAATCCAAAAACCATTCCGATTTCGGACGTCTGCTCGATTTCTCGATGCGCGAAATTATTTTCGTCGGCAAGCCGGACTTCGTAAAGGAAAACCGTCTGAAATCGATCGAGTATCTGAAAGAGCTTGCTGTGGAATGGAACGTGGACAGCATGCTGGAGATCGCGAACGATCCGTTCTTTACGAACGATTTCCAAGTGAAAGCGTCCTTCCAACGCAACCAAGAGATGAAATACGAGCTGCGTCTGACGATTCCGCATGTGAAGAAGTCGATTGCCTGCTCCTCCGTCAACTTCCACAGCAACACGTTCGGCAACGCATTTAATATCAAAATGGGCAAACGCAACGCCGTCACCGGCTGCGTCGGCTTCGGCATCGAGCGCTGGGCATTCGCGTTCCTGGCCCAATACGGCTTGGATGAGCAAGCTTGGCCCGCCTCCTTCCGCGAGCAGTACCACGCTTGGCAGGAGAAGGCACTGTAGCCCTTAACCCATAACACTAGCCCACTATCCGGTTTCAGAGCTGCCTGCAGTTCGTACCGGCGAGTGGGCTTGCTCCTTGTTTTGCCCTATAGTTCCGGCCTTTGCTCAGCCTATTCGCCCTAGTCGTGATAAGCGTGTTGCACCGTGGCCATCCAAGCTTTTCCGTGCTCTATCTGTGCTATACCTTTTTCACCCGTACTTTACGCAATTTTGCCCCCTGCCCCACCACTACTACGATAATGAGTGATTCTATGAAAGCAGCCGCTTATTTGAAAAAAAACAGCTTCATCCTCGGGCTCCTGCTCGCCGTCGTGGTGTCAAACCTGCTCATCACCCGGTGGGATCCGATGGAGACGTCCCGGCGTTTTTACAAAAACGATTTTACCAAAACGCTCTACCATCACGACTGGTCGCGCTCCGGCCCCGTGTTCTTCGGCAATTCGTCCGTGACGGGCGCTTATATCGAAGAGAAGTCTACCCATCCGCTCGTCGAAATGGGGCTCTCCTACGGCAAACTGACGGATCTGAAGGGCATTCTGCAGGACAAGCTCTATGATGTCCAACAGGAGCTGGTCATCGGGATTGATGTCCATACGATGCTCGACCCACTGGAAACCGACCCGACCTACCAGTGGTTCAAACCGTGGTATCAGCCGTACGTGTATACGTACCGCGATTATTTCCGCGATTCCGGCGAGGAGTTCGCCAAGAATCTGTTGAAGGGCAGCCTCGACTACCAGCCGCGCTGGATCGATAAGGAGCTGTACCCCGGACGCAAGGACGATGCGTACTTGAAGTCCAAGTGGGACGACTACGACAAACGGTTCGGCGCGATGGCCTTGAAAGATTTTAAGCAAAATCTGGACGCTCTGGACTGGGTGCTGACCTACGCGAACGATCATAGGCTGGCGCTGCGCGTGATCTGGATGCCGTGGAACAAAGGCTATGCGGATCCGCCTTATGTGGCGTCTCTGAAGCAAGATGTGAACGGTCGCTTGCAGGCCGCCGGGGTGCCCGTGCTGGATCTCATGCACACGTATGACCCCCCCTATTTCCATGATCTCGTCCACTTGAATCGTGAAGATGGCGCACCGATTTTTACGAAGGAGGTTGACACGTGGTTAAATTCCTTAGGAAAACCGCCGAAATCCTGATCTACCTCGTGATGCTGTATCTCGTGCTCATATATTTTACCGGCAAAGGTTTGTTCATCTACGAAAAGTTCTAGGGCGTGTCTGAATGCTCCGAAGGTGGGTGTTCAGACACGTCCCAGCATTCCAAGCCAGCGAGGAGTTCTCCTATGTTTTATATGCACATGAACGCCATCATCGCGATGATCGGCATGGTCGCCGTGCTGATGCTCACCCGCAGATGGGCGAACAATAAGCGCATTCTGATGCTGATTTTCAGCTTGTGCTTTCTGCTGCTGTTCAGCCAGAAGCTGTTTGTTTTCTATGCCGTGTACACGGTCATCAATTATCTCGGCTTCATCTATTTGTGCCGCACCTCCGTCTGGCGGAAAACGGCCTTTATTTTCGGCATCGCCGCGAATGTCGTCGGTGTGTTTCTCGGCGTCCGCTTCTTCGTGATGGGGATTTTCCACAATCCGATGTTCGACGCGGTCATTTATCTTGGTCTCATCTATAACGTGTTAAAAGTCATTGATGCCTACTACTTCGCCTATTTCTTCGGAAAAGACGGCGAGGTGCCGGCGCTGGATTACGCCAACTATGTGCTGTTCATCCCGACCTTCACGTCCGGGCCGATCTTGAAATTCCGCGACTTTATGGCAGATACGAAAAAGCCGTACACCGTGGATGCCAAGCTGTTCGAGGATAGCGTGAAGCGCGTGATCCTGGGCTTGTTTAAAAAAATCGTCCTCGTCACCTGGATGACCTCTGTGTTCGATCACGTGTTGAAGGGCGAGCTGTACACGCTGCAGTCCGTCTTCCTGCTTATCTGGTTTTACGCGATCATCTACTTCGACTTCTCGGGCTATTCGGATATGGCAATCGGCTTCGGCCGATTGATGGGTTACACGATGCCCGAAAACTTCAAAAAGCCATTCCTCTCCCCGTCCATGACGCAGTTTTGGCGGAACTGGCACGCGACGCTGGGGGACTTTTTCCGGGATCACATCTTTATGTTCTTCTCACGCAAAGCGCCGTCCCGCGGTCTCGCCTCAGCCCTCTCCATCCTCATCATGGTGCTGATCGGCCTTTGGCACGGCTTCACGTGGCTGTACTTCTTCTATGGACTGTACCACGGCCTCATCCTGGCGATTGAGAACTGGTTCAAGATCACGACCGTCCAACGCAAAAAAGTATCCAAAACGTACTTCTATTTCCGTTGTTTCGTGACGCAGGCGCTGGTGACGATTTCCGTTATTATTTACAGTTCCAATTACGAAACGGTGCTTCGCATCTATCGCGGCTTGTTTCATTTTACGGCGGGATAGTGGTATAATTTGATCTGATTGTTTGTTACCAATAATGGAGGTGTACGTCATGAAATTAGGCGTTTTTATGGTTTTATTCGGCGGTAAATCTTTCGAAGAAGCCCTCGATTATATCGCGGCCAAAGGCCTTGATGCGGTTGAAATCGGGACAGGCGGCTACCCGGGTACAGCGCACTGCAACCCAGCTGAGCTGCTGGCGGACGCTGGCAAGCTAAAAGCGTTTAAGCAAGCGGTTGAATCCCGCGGCCTCACGATCTCCGCACTGAGCGCGCACGGCAACCCGCTTCACCCGCAAAAAGCGGTCGCTAAAGAGTTCCACGACGCGATCATCCAAACGATTGAGCTTGCAGAGCGCCTGGAAGTTCCGGTTGTGAACACGTTCTCCGGCTGCCCTGGCGACCACGAAGATGCGAAATATCCGAACTGGCCGGTTGCTCCTTGGCCGAACGATTTCCAAGAAATCCTCGACTGGCAATGGGCGAATAAAGTCATTCCTTACTGGAAAGAAACAGGCAAATTCGCAGCCGATCGCAATATCAAAATCGGTCTCGAGCTGCACGGCGGTTTCTCCGTACATACACCTGCGACTCTTCTTCGCCTTCGCGAAGCGGTTGGCGAGGTCATTGGTGCCAACCTTGACCCAAGCCATATGTGGTGGCAAGGGATCGACCCTGTACAAGCTGTCCAAATCCTGGGCCGCGCAGGTGCGATTCATCACTTCCATGCCAAAGATACTTCGCATGACTACAATAATACGAACCGTTACGGCGTAACGGATATGCAATCTTACACGAACATGCTGGATCGTTCCTGGCAGTTCCGCTCCGTCGGCTTTGGCCACGACCTGAAAGTATGGGCGGACATCATTTCCGCGCTGCGTCTGGTCGGCTACGACTACGTCGTGAGTATCGAGCATGAAGACGGCTTGATGTCCGTTGACGAAGGTTTCTCCAAAGCGGTAGCGAACCTGCAACAGGTGCTCATCCGCGAGCCGCTGGGCGAGATGTGGTGGGTATAATCCCCTCGTCGCTGCAGCCGCAGAGGTAACGCAAAAAGCCCGCAGGCGTCAAGATCGGAAGATCTTGGACCTGCGGGCTTTTTGTTCGGACGGTATGTAAGGCAAAGCCGGTTCGCTTACCAACCTTTAATCATGATAACGTCCATGAATGCGAACACTAGGAAGGCAATTGTTCCCCAAGCTAGTGCGAACAGGTTTCTTTTAGGCGAAACCAGTTGTTTAATAACCCCGATTGCGATAATCAATGTGAAAATCAAGACATAAATGTCGAAGCCTGTGTACGTGCTCGTGGATGCAGCTGCTTCTGCTAATAACATGGTGAAACCTCCTTCTCGTAACTCGGTGCAAGGCACACGTCCTGCTATTTTAATTACTATGTTAGCCTGTCTGGACACTAGATGCAAGTGGTTCCCGGCATGTGTAACAAGTTTGTCACCTTTTTGCGGAGCCTGCTTCACAGTTAAGTATAAATTGTCCATCCCTGCGAAAATTTATTACAGATGTCGAGCCGCTTTACACCAGTAAAACAAAATAAAGCCCGCACGGCATCCAATTCGCCGCACAGGCTCAAATAACCTTCCGTTCCGGGCCTGATCCTCATCCTCATGTTGCCTGGAAATGACCCCTGTAAAAGCTGTCCGACCGACGTCCTCGCTTCAGCGAGCACTATTCAGGTGCCCTGCATGCAGCGTTAAACGCTCAACTGGCGTTCCTCCACCGACTCCTCCGGGAAGATATCGAACGCTTCATAACCAAGCTCTTTCTCCTGCCACTCCAAAAACCGCGCCGGGTCAATCCCTAAAGCAGATACAATCTCTTGCAATTCTAACGTCCGTTTCATTATGACAATGACCTCCAATACGTTGATAAATTGAATGGATGTATATGTGCAGTGTCGGTTATGTACGTGTTCATGGGCCAGACCGTATTTTTAAGCTACCTTCATTATAGGCCCAATTTGGTTATCAAGGATAGAGGGTTAAATTGTCGAAGACTGACCTATTCAATTAAGTCTTAGCAAACTATTAAATTGTAAGCGTTTCATACTATTTTATGAGCATTGTATGTGCGTGTGAACGGATCTTCTTACTGCATCCGGCTGCTGCCTGCATAAAGCATATGAAATTGGGGCTTCGGTAGTGAATTTGGGATATGCTGCAACATCCACATCCAAAATCCGACCGGCGATGCGACCATTCGGGTGCAAGGCCGCCCACATTCCGGCGCAAAAAAGCCCCCGATCCTTCATGACCGGGGGCCTGCTCTTCACTGGTGCTTACTTCGCCGCGCCAACCGAACCCTCCAACACCGCGAGCCGGGCCGCGTCGTCGTTGGAGCGTGCCCGATCCCGCTCGAGGATCGGCTTTAAATATTGGCCGGTGTACGATCCGGCCACTTTCACAACCTGCTCCGGCGTGCCGGTCGCCACGATCTGGCCGCCGCGGCTGCCGCCTTCCGGCCCCAGATCGAGCAGGTAGTCCGCCGTCTTAATGACATCGAGGTTATGCTCGATGACGAGGACTGTCTCACCGCTCTCGACGAGGCGGTGCAACACCTTCAGCAGACGATCGATATCATGGATATGGAGCCCCGTCGTGGGCTCATCCAGGATGTAGATCGTCTTGCCGGTGCTGCGGCGGTACAGCTCCGCCGCGAGCTTCACACGCTGGGCTTCGCCCCCGGACAGCGTCGTCGCCGGCTGGCCGAGCGTCATATAGCCCAGCCCTACGTCCAGCAGCGTCGTGAGCTTGCGATGGATGCGCGGCAAGTTTTTGAAAAACTCGCAGCCGTCCTCAATCGTCATCTCCAGCACTTCGCTGATGCTCTTGCCTTTATATTTCACTTCCAGCGTCTCGCGGTTGTAGCGCTTGCCTTTGCACACTTCGCAAGGCACGTACACGTCCGGCAGGAAGTGCATCTCGATCTTGATGATACCGTCGCCGCGGCAAGCTTCACAGCGGCCGCCCTTCACGTTAAACGAGAAGCGGCCTTTCTTGTAGCCTCTGACTTTGGCTTCGTTCGTATTCGCATATACATCACGGATGTCATCGAACACGCCTGTGTACGTCGCCGGATTGGAGCGCGGCGTGCGGCCAATCGGCGATTGGTCGATGTCAATGACCTTGTCCACATGCTCCAGCCCAAGGATCTCCTTGTACTCGCCCGGGCGCACTTTGGCGCCGTTCAGTTCGCGCGCGAGCGTTTTGAACAGAATCTCGTTGATGAGCGTACTTTTGCCCGAGCCTGATACACCGGTCACGCACGTAAATACCCCTAGCGGTATCTTGGCGGAGACATTGCGCAAGTTATTCTCCTTGGCGCCTTTCACTTCAATCCATTTATCCGACGGTTTGCGGCGCTGCGCCGGCACCGGAATGAACTTCTTCCCGCTCAGATACTGCCCGGTCAGCGAGTTGTCATCCGCCATCAGCTCGGTCGGCGTTCCCTGGGCGATCACTTGTCCGCCGTGGATGCCGGCACCAGGCCCGATGTCGATAATGTAATCCGCAGCCATCATCGTATCCTCGTCGTGCTCGACGACGATCAGCGTATTGCCGAGATTGCGCATGTGCTCCAATGTCTGGATCAGACGCGTGTTATCGCGTTGGTGCAAACCGATGCTCGGCTCGTCGAGGATGTAGAGTACGCCCATGAGGCTCGAGCCGATCTGTGTCGCCAGACGAATCCGCTGCGCCTCACCGCCGGACAGTGTCCCAGCCGAGCGGTGCATCGTCAAATAGTCGAGCCCCACGTTCACGAGGAAGCCGAGACGAGCTCGAATTTCTTTTAGAATCAGATTCGAAATCGTGAGCTCCTTCTCGTTCAAGTCGAGATTCCGGAACCACTCGTCCGCGTCCCCGATGGAGAGCGATGTCGCATAGGCGATGTTTTTACCGTTGATGGTAACGGCCAGTGTCTCCGGCTTCAGCCGCTGCCCTTTACATTTCGGGCATGGCTTTGTGCTCATGTACGTCTGGATATGCTCACGAATCCCATCGGAGAACGTCTCTTTGAATCGGCGCTCCAGGTTGCGAATAATGCCTTCGAACGGCACAAGCGCTTCCTTGGTCGCGCCCATTTCGTTCTCGTACCGGAAGCGGATCTTCTCCCCGCCTGTACCGTACAGAATAACTTTCATCTGCTCGGCGGTGAGCTCGGCTACCGGCTTATCGCGCGGGATCTTATAATGCTCACATACCGCTGCAAGAAATTGCGGGTAATAGTTGGACGTTGAACCCGCCCAAGCTTCAAACGCACCTTCTTCGATCGTCAGCTTCGTATCCGGTACTAGCAGCTCAGGATCGACGATCATTTGGCTGCCCAAGCCGTCACACTCCGGACATGCTCCGAACGGGCTGTTGAACGAAAACATTCTCGGCGCCAGCTCTTCCACGGAGAAGCCGCACTCCGGACACGCCAGGTTCTGGCTGAACAGGAGCTCTTCCTTCTCCATCACATCGACGATGACCCGGCCGTTCGCCAGCTTCAGTGCCGTCTCCAGCGAGTCGGCGAGACGGGTATGAACATCGTCCTTGAGCACGATCCGGTCGACGACGACGTCGATGGTATGCTTTTTATTTTTATCCAGCTCGATCTTATCGGATAGATCCATCGTTTCGCCGTTGATGCGTACCCGAATAAAGCCCTGCTTCTGCACATCAGCCAGCAGCTTCGTGTGTTCGCCCTTGCGGCCGGAAATCATTGGAGCCAAGATTTGAATACGCGTTCGTTCCGGATGCTCCATAATGCGATCGACCATTTGTTCCACGGTTTGCGACGTAATCTCAATGCCGTGTGTAGGGCAGTGCGGACGACCGATGCGGGCAAACAGCAGCCGCAAATAATCGTAAATCTCCGTAACCGTCCCGACGGTCGAACGGGGATTCCGGCTCGTCGTCTTCTGGTCGATCGAGATGGCCGGCGACAAGCCTTCGATGGAATCGACATCCGGCTTATCCATTTGACCAAGAAATTGGCGCGCGTAAGCCGATAGCGATTCGACGTACCGCCGCTGTCCTTCCGCATAAATCGTATCAAAGGCCAGCGATGATTTCCCCGATCCGCTCAGTCCCGTGAGTACGACGAACTTATCGCGCGGAATCGTGACATCAATATTTTTCAGATTGTGAGCTCGCGCTCCTTTAATGACGATCTGATCTCTAGACAAAACAACCCTTCCTCCCCTATTCGACCCTGAAACTTCCTCTAAGCTTCGGCCTTCAATTCCATCACTGCGTCACGCAGCTCCGCCGCACGCTCGAACTGCAAGTTCTTCGCCGCCTCTTTCATCTCGGCTTCCATGCGTTCGATCAGCGAAGCGCGGTCTTTCTTCGACATCTTCGCACCCTTGGCATCGGCGAGGTAATCCGCCTTCTGCTCGGCGACTTTCGTCGCCTCGATCACATCGCGAATCTTCTTCGCGATCGTCTGCGGCGTAATGCCCATCTTCTCGTTGTGGGCCTCTTGAATCGCCCGCCGGCGGCGCGTCTCGGTAATCGCTTTGTCCATCGACTCCGTGATATGGTCGCCGTACATGATGACCTTACCATCGGCATTACGCGCCGCACGGCCCATCGTCTGAATCAGCGAGCGCTCTGAGCGCAGGAACCCTTCTTTGTCGGCGTCGAGAATCGCCACGAGCGACACTTCCGGCAAATCAAGACCTTCCCGGAGCAGGTTGATCCCCACCAGTACGTGGAACGTACCGAGGCGCAGATCCCGCAATATCTGCATCCGTTCAAAGGTCTTGATATCGGAATGCAGATACTTCACTTTAATGCCAATGTCTTTAAAATAATCCGTCAAATCTTCCGACATCTTCTTCGTCAGTGTCGTCACGAGCACACGCTCATCCTTGCTGACGCGGTCCTGAATCTCGGCAATCAGATCGTCGATTTGACCTTTGGTCGGACGTACTTCAACAATGGGATCGAGCAGCCCCGTCGGACGGATGATCTGCTGAATCATTTCCGGGCAATGCTCAAGCTCGTAAGGGCCTGGCGTCGCCGAAATATATAAAAGCTGACTCGCTTTCTCTTCAAACTCCTCGAAACGAAGCGGACGGTTATCCAGCGCCGACGGCAGCCGGAAGCCGTGCTCCACCAGCACTTCTTTCCGCGCTTTGTCACCGTTGAACATCGCCCGAATCTGTGGCAGCGTCACGTGCGACTCGTCGACCATCACCAGCATATCGTCCGGGAAGTAGTCCATCAATGTATAAGGCGTTGCGCCCCGCTCGCGGAACGTCAGCGGCCCCGAGTAGTTCTCAATACCGGAACAGAAACCCATCTCCGCCATCATTTCCATATCGTAGCGCGTGCGCTGCTCCAGCCGCTGCGCTTCCAGCAGCTTACCTTGCTCCCGAAGCTCAGCCAGCCGCTCTTCCAACTCCCGCTCGATGTTCACAAGCGCCCGCTTCATCGTATCTTCCGCCGTCACGAAGTGAGACGCCGGGAAAATCGCGACGTGATCGCGCTGGCCGATAATCTCGCCGGTGAGCACATCGATCTCCGTGATGCGCTCGATCTCGTCGCCGAACAGCTCCACCCGAATCGCCCGCTCGCTGTGCGAAGCCGGGAAAATCTCCACGACATCGCCGCGCACGCGGAATGTCCCGCGCACAAAGTTCAAATCGTTCCGCTGATACTGAATGTCCACCAAGCGGTGCAAAATCTCGGTACGCGATTTCTCCATCCCTACGCGAAGAGATAACAGCAGCTTCCCGTATTCCATCGGAGAACCCAAACCGTAAATGCACGACACGCTGGCTACGACGATGACGTCGCGGCGCTCGAACAGAGAGCTGGTCGCCGAGTGGCGAAGCTTATCAATTTCTTCATTAACGCTGGAATCTTTCTCGATGTACGTATCCGATGAGGCAATGTAGGCTTCCGGTTGGTAGTAGTCATAGTAACTGACGAAGTAGGAGACGGCATTGTGAGGAAAAAACTCTTTAAACTCGCTGCACAATTGCGCAGCCAATGTCTTGTTATGGGCAATAATCAGCGTCGGACGGTTCAGCCTGGCAATGACTTGCGCCGCTGTAAAGGTCTTACCCGTTCCGGTCGCACCCAGCAATGTCTGATGCCGATTGCCGGCCTCAATACTGCGGACGATCGCTTCAATCGCCTGCGGCTGGTCGCCCTGTGGGGAAAATTCCGACACCAGCTCGAACTTCTTCGAGCTCAAAATCAAGTCGCTCATCTTTTATCACCTACATTTTTCGAGATAAATCGAGACTTTTATCCTATAAACTTTCATGTAGCACTTTCCGATATAGTTGTCTATGGTACATTCGCCCACATCTATGAGGATTCGACATATTCCCACATAGGAATGTTTGTTCTCGTTTTCTTATTATACTCTTTTTGAATCCGGGATGCAAACGGCATAGGTTGTTTCTGCCTGTCTCGCGGCACCTTTTTTATGCGTGAGTGCTCCCTATCTTTTTAGTTAAATTAGGAGTGGTACAGTCATGGATTTGACAACGGTATTAGGGTTGGTTTTGGGTCTGGCAGGTTTGGTTGGCGGGTATATGTGGGATGGCGGCCACCTGGCTTCCTTGGTGATTCCAAGCGCCATGCTCATCGTTTTCGGCGGAACATTCGGCGCGGTTGCCGTTTCTTTCCCAGGCTCTATTCTCAAAAATATTCCCAAAGCGCTCGGCATCGCCTTTCGCAATGTCAAACGCGATCCCGGGGCGACCATCGATGAAATCGTTGACATGGCCTCCGTCGCCCGCCGCGAAGGAGTTCTCGCCTTGGAACAGCGCGCACAGGAGCATGAAAATCCTTTCCTCAAAGACGGTCTGCTGATGGTCGTTGACGGTACGGACCCGGAGCTTACCCGGCAAATTCTGGAGCTCGAAATGGACGCCATTGAACATCAAGTGACCAACATGTCCAAAGTATTCGAAGCAGGCGGCGGCTATGCGCCGACGATGGGGATCATCGGTACGGTCATGGGCCTCATTCACGTACTCGGCAATCTCGAAGACCCGTCGTCCCTGGGGCCTGCGATCGCGGTTGCTTTTACCGCCACCCTCTACGGGGTTATGAGTGCGAACCTGATCTACCTGCCGATTGCGAACAAAATCAAAATCCGCGGCAAAGAAATGGTCAGTGAAATGGAATTGATGCTCGAAGGCATTCTCGCATTGCAAGCCGGTGAGAATCCGCAGTTGATCAAGAAAAAACTGACTTCCTTCCTCCACGATAAATCAACCAAGCAAGTATCAGAGGAGGCCCAGGACAATGGCGAGGCGAGGTAAAAAACCCGAAGAACACGTCAATCACGAGCGCTGGTTGATCACTTACGCGGACTTGATTACGTTGCTGCTCGTTTTCTTCATCATCATGTATGCCATGAGTAAAGTCGATGTACAGAAGTATTCCGTTTTGGCCCAAGCCTTAAACCTCCAGTTCCAGAAAGCCGATTCAATTCTGGATAAGGGGCACGGCATTTCAGGTCAAATGACGCCGAAGCAAGGCGATGCGGACAGCAAGGACAAAGATTATACTCAGCAAAATCAAGATGTGAAGAAGGAAGAGAACAATCAGACCAAACCGGAGGAGAACGAAAAGGAGAAGCGCGAGAAAGAGCTGCAGGATCTGCTCAAGCAGGTACAAAGCTATATCCAGGACCAGAATCTGGAGCAACAGGTCTCTGCAACGGATACTGAGCGCGGCGTCGCGATTACGTTGAACGATCTCTTCCTGTTCGATCTCGGCAAAGCCGATCTCAAGGGTCCATCCTTACCGATTCTGCAAAAGTTGGCGTCGCTCTTCCCGACACTGAACAGCAAAGTCAGCATTGAAGGCCACACCGACGATCTCCCTTTGGCACCGGGCTCTCAGTTCCAAGACAACTGGGGACTTTCCTTCGCTCGTTCCCTTTCCGTGCTCCGCTATTTTAGCAAAACAGCCCATCTGGACGACAAAAAGTTCGTCGCCACGGCCTACGCGGACACGATGCCGAAAGTGCCGAACACGAGCGAAGAGAATCGCAGCAAAAACCGGCGGGTGGAAATCATCATTCTGCGTGAAGATATCGCTCCGACGACACCGAAATCATAAAACGAAAAACCGCCCCAACGCCAGCTAACCTGGCAGAAGGGCGGTTTTCTTTTTCAAATGCTACATCGACTTCGTCGAATCGTTGGTTAATAAACCGGTCAGCTTGCCGCGCAAATAGGAAAACAAATGCATCGGCCGCTGCTCCATGAAGTACCGCACCTCTTGGTCCGGCGCGAGCACGATACCGAGCTGGTGATGCTCGCCGGCGTAAATCGCCCGCTTCAGGAAGCGCACCTCGCCCTGCTCGTTCAGCACCTCAAGCCGGCAGTATGCGGAGTTGAGGCTCATCGCCGCGTGCAGGTCCGTGCGGTGCCGAATGCGGTGGCCGTTCACTTTATGAATGATTTCACCGACCTGAATGCCCAACTCCTCGGCCGGACTCCCCGGCACAATAGCGAGCACCATCAGGCCGTTCATCGCGTGCATATAGCGTGGAATCTGCTTATCTTCCGACCAGGCGTTATAGTAGAGCAGCCCTTCGTGCAGCCCGATGGCGAGCAAGGCGCCGAGCAGCATCAGCGGCGACCAGAAATGTGCGGCAATCGCTGCACCGAGCAGCACGAGGCCATACACATACAGCAAATTGCCGCTGAACTTGGCCTGCTTCCGCGGCAGCTTGGAAATCGTCAGCTCCGTGAAGCCGATCATCGCCGGGAACGCGAGCAGCGTCCAGCCCATGCCGAGCTCCGGCGCAAACAGCGTCGGCCACGGCAGTTCCGCCGTGCTGCCGCCTGCGAAGGGCACGAGCAGGAACAGCGGCACCGGCCAGAAGCCTTGCAGCTGCTGGCCGCCGATCATTTGCCCGCGCTTGCCTTCCAGGAACAGCGGGCTGACCATGCGCGCACCCTGCGTGGAGACGAGCAGCCCTTCCAGGAGATGCAGCGCAGCCACGATGACGAGCAGCGACGGAATGTCAGCGCCTGCCACAGTAGCGGCGAGCGCGTACGACTGCTGCAAGCTGTCCGCATTCGGCAGCCAGCTCAGCACCGCCTGCGCGATGCCGAGGATGCCGACGGCGTACGCCAGGCAGAGGAACCGAATGCGGAAGAGCATCAACACGATGGTGATGCCCCAGAGCAGGAGCACCGCGTCCGCGTGCAGGCTGACCCCAACCAAAGCAAGCAGCAGCGAGGCGCAGATGCCGCCGACCCAGCCCCAGAGCACAACCCGCCACGTTTCACTCAGCAAGGAGTGCAGGCGGGTATGAAACAGCTTGCGCTCCAATTGAATTTGTTTCCGGTAGTGAAGCACAATGAACACGATGCCTATATAGTAAAAAGGATTGATGAGCAGCTGTCCCAAGGCATGCAGCCCGCGGTCCAGCAAAGGATTCCACACGTCCATCGAATCAAGCTCCTAACACACTAAAAAATAGGAAGGCCGCAATCGCAGCCTCCCTATCTATTTCGACTGACAGCGCTCATTTCCTGCTGCACTGCCGTTTTTTCCATCAACCTACCAACATTATTTCCCGATCTGCTTCTGCAATTGTGTGACCGCCGCTTTGAGCTGCATGTCGTTCTTCGGATCGCGAATTTGCGCCAGAATCGCTTTCTCGATCTTCGCCGCCGTATCCGCGTCGACTTCGCCGGTCATCGGCAGCTCGTTCGTGCGTTGGAACGCCTTCACGGCCGTTGCCGTTTTCTCGTTGAAATAGCCATCCGTCCGCTCGGTATTGAAACCGAGCCCCGTCAGCATCAGCTGCAGATTTTTCACATCGTCGCTCGTCATATCCGGTTTCAGGACATCTTTCTTCGCCAGCGGAGCCGCTTTGAAGTAAGCCGGTTGGTCGACCGCGATGTCGGGGGTGATGCCTTTTTTGTGAATCCAGTTGCCGTTCGGCGTCAGCCATTTGTACACCGTCATCTTGATGTTGCTGCCGTCGCCCATTTCCTTCTCGAATGTCACCTGCACCGTGCCTTTGCCGTAGGACGTTTCGCCGACGATTTTGCTGCCGACCGCTTCCTGGAACGCACCTGCCAAAATCTCGGAAGCACTCGCACTTCCTTTATTAATCAACACCGTGACAGGGTAATTCTTCCCTTTGCCCGTTGAAGGCGTCGGTTCACGCTTGCCATCACGGTTCTCCACCTGCACGATCGGCGTGCCGCTCTTCACGAACGGATTCACGATGTCAACGACGACATTGAGCAAGCCGCCCGGGTCGTTCCGTACGTCAATAACGAGGCCTTTCATGCCCTTAGCCTCGAGATTTTTCAGCTCTTCCGCAAAACGAACCGCCGTATTGGAAGAGAACTGGCGAATTTCGATTTTCCCGATCTGATCCGGGAGCATCTCGGCATACACCGTCTCGACGTCGATGTTATCGCGTACGACAATGACCTGTACCGGATCGCCGCCGCCTTGTCGGAGCAGATCCAGCTTCGCTTGCGTGCCCTTCGGCCCGCGGATTTTCATAACGGCTTGATTCAGCGTCAGCCCGTCCAGCTTCTCGCCGTTGACCGAGACGATGACATCCTTCGCTTGAAGGCCCGCTTTCTCGGCCGGAGAGCCTTTGATCGGGGAGACGATGACGAACTTGCCTTCCTCCATCGACACCTCGGCACCAATGCCTTGGAACGAAGAGGAGATGCTTTCATCGAACTGCTTCGCTTCCTTTTGATCCATATAGACCGTAAAAGGATCCTCCAGCGACTCTAGCATGCCGTTAATTGCGCCATTGACGAGCTCATCGTGATCAGGCTGCTTTAAATATTTGCTCTCAATTAGTTGAAACGCCGTGGAAATCTTGTTTAAATCCTTGCTTGTCAGCCCTGAACTCGAGGACGCCGCCGAAGCCTTCCCGCCTGTTGCCTGCTCTTTTCGCCCCCAACTGAACGAGGGATCCGCAATCGTGAGTGTTACTATACTGCTCGCAAACATCGCCAACAAAACAAAGACAATAACCGTTCGACCTTTAAATTGCAAAGTGCGATACACCACCTTATCCTCTATCCCAAATGAGCTCGCCTGTACTGTAGTATATGACAAGCTCTTCCATTTTTATAACCGGTTTGTCCTAGCGCAGGTACGGTTTGGGATCGACAGGCACTTCATTTTTCCGGACTTCAAAATGCAAATGATTGCCGGTCGCTTGACCCGTCGAGCCAACGCCGGCGATCTTCTGACCTCGTTTGACAACGTCGCCGACTTTGACGTAGATGCCGTCATTCATGATGTGGCCGTACAAGGTCCACAAGCCCCCGCCGTGATCGACGATCACGCAGTTGCCATATCCGTTCATCCACGACGCATAAATGACAGAGCCGTTCTCAGCCGCGAGAATCGGCGTTCCTTTCGGTGCGCCCAAATCGATGCCCTTGTGGTTCTCAGGCTTGCCCGTAACCGGATTGATGCGGAAAATAAAATCTGACGTAATCGGTGCCTGCACCGAAAGCGGATAACCGAGTTTCCCGCCGGCATAGGTGAATGGCGATTTCGTGTTCATCGCTTGACGCTTCTGTTCTTGCAGCTGCGCTTCTTTCTTCGCCAGCGCCGTAATCTGCTGATCGCTTTCCTCGGAGATACTCTCCAACGTCTTCTCTTGCTTCGAAAGGGACGCGATTTTTACTTCTTTCGCCTTTTCCTTCGCCTTCAAATCCTCGCGCAGCGTTTCCGCGTCCGCATAGAGCCCTTGTACCTTCACAAGCTGCTCTTCCGTCTCTGCCTTTTTCTGAGCGACGGTCTCTTTATCCTTCTTATTCGATTCTAGAATCTCTTTATCTTGACTCACAATCGATTTAAGCGCTTCTACACGATTCAAAAAATCAGAAAAACTGGTCGCGCTCAGCAGCACGTCCATATAGGAAACGAAGCCGTTCGTGTACAGAAGACGCACGCGGGATTTTAGCATTGCATCGCGGCTTTCTACGCGCGCTTCCGCGTCATCCAACTCCTTCGCGTTCTTCTCCAGCTCGTCCGACACTTGATCGATCTGCTCGTTCAACTGCGTCAGCTTTTTGCTGGCCTCGTTCACTTGCACGAGAAGCTCATTCATGTCTTTCGTCGTCTGCTCTTTCTCGTTCTGAACCTTCGTGATCTGATTCTGCGCGTCGTTCTGCTTCTGCTGCATCTCTGCCTTCTGCTTCTTCAGCTGATTCAGCTGCTGGTCGATCTTCTCCGTTGCTGAAGCCGCGTAGCTCGCCGCAGGCGGGACTGTTACTGCCATGGCAATGCCGAGCGACAAGGCGGCAGGTATCAACTTTTTCTTCAAGCAAGTAGCCTCCCATTCTAGAGCTAGTTCAAGCAGGTTAAGCTTAATCTAGCATTTCGCATGCTATGAATCTTTGAAAATGAAGTGACGTGAAAAGCCTTCGCTACACGCGAAGGAACTTCCGCACAGAAATCAGAGAGCCCCAGACGCCGATCACAATGCCCAACCCAAGCAGTAACACGAGCAGCGTAGGCGCAATATTTTCAAAAGGCGTTAGCTTAATCATCAGCAGATTCAGGTTGAGCGAACTCGTATTAAGCAGCTTCCAGTACCCGGCTAGAATAATCGCCGTAGGGACAAAAGAGCCGACAAAGCCAAGGAGCGCGCCCTCAATGAAGAACGGCCAGCGAATGAAGGAGTTCGTCGCCCCCACGAGCTTCATAATAGAAATTTCACGCTGTCTTGCTAAAATCGTAATTTTGATCGTATTGGCAATCAGGAACACCGCGGTAAAAGAAAGCAGCAATACGATGCCGATGCCGATCCAACGGACCACTTTTGTTACTTTGAACAGCGTTTCTACCGTGCCTTTGCCGTAATTCACTTTGTAGATGGGCTTTGGATCCAGACCGGTGTTTAACGCCGAAATCTGATTAGCGACGGATGCGACATTGCGCGGATCGTCGACTTCGACCGTAAACGCATCATTCAATGGATTGTTGTCGCCTTCAAAACCTTCGAGCAGCGACTTGCCGCTTTCACCGAGCTTTTCACGTAAATACACAAGTCCTTCTTCTTTGGAAACGAACTTAATCGATTTGACTTCCGGGATGGCCTCAATTTTGGTCTGCAGCGCCGATATTTGATCCTGGGGCGTATTGACTTCCAGATACACATTAATCTCAACTTGCTTCTCAATTTGACCGGCAATATCGTTTACGTTAAGCGTGATCAGAACGAAAACTCCCAAAATAAACAGTGAAATGGCAATCGAGGAAATGGAAGCGAATGTCATCCAACCGTTCCTGACGACATTGCGGGTGCCTTCCCTCAAATGCCGCGCGAGCGTACTAATCTTCATAGCCGTATTCCCCCCGGTGTTGATCGCGAGCAATAAGGCCGTTCTCAATGGCAATCACGCGTTTGCGCATCGTGTTCACGATTTCTTTGTTATGTGTCGCCATGACGATTGTTGTGCCGCGGAAGTTGATTTCTTCCATCAGCTTCATGATCCCCCATGACGTATCGGGGTCCAGGTTTCCCGTCGGTTCGTCGGCGATAATGACAGATGGGTTGTTAATTATTGCCCGGGCAATGGCCACACGCTGCTGTTCGCCCCCGGAAAGCTGCGAAGGAAGGGAATTAGCCTTGTCCTTCAGGTTGACGAGCTCGAGCACTTCCATCGTGCGCTTCTTAATCTGCTTCTTCGGCGCCTCAATGACCTCCATCGCAAACGCCACGTTATCAAAAATCGACAGCTTCGGCAGCAGGCGGTAATCCTGAAAAATGACGCCGATATTCCGGCGTACGTAAGGGATTTTGCGCTGTTTCAGCTTTTCGAGATTGAAGCCGTTAACGAAAATGTGGCCTTTGGTCGGCCGTTCTTCTCTATACATTAATTTCATAAATGTCGATTTTCCGGCGCCGGAAGGTCCGACGACGTATACGAATTCATTGCGGTCTACTTTAACGCTAATGCCTCTCAATGCATGCGTGCCGTTGGAGTATGTCTTCCATACGTCCTGCATTTCGATCACAGAATCACATCCTAATATAGGGATCTTTTAGCGGAGCTAAAAGTCTCTCTGCTTTGGGATCTTTGCCGGGGGCAAAGTCTCTCTGCTTTGGGATCTTTGCCGGAGGCAAAGTCTCTCATCTTCCATTCAAACCTCTCGGGCACCCGCCCAAAGTCACACTGCTGCACACGCAGCCTATATCAATTCGACACAAAAGCTGAAATTCCTGCTTATTCAGCATCTTTCTTGTTGGTGAATTCCGTCAAATCACCTGACATTGTCGCTATTCGCCCCGAAACGACGATTCTGTACTAAATGTTCTCCTCCATCGATACATATAGAGAGTACAGGCCTTCACCGAATCGTATGTTAAGGAGGGGCAGTCCATGATACGGAAATTCCGCACGCTCACCTATTCGTTTGTCCTTGCGGCGGGCTTATTCGCTCTTAGCGGCTCGGCGCTTTACGTATACAGCACGCAATCCACACTTCCCTCACATGTCACCGTCGGCGAATGGCAGGTAGGCGGCATGACCTATGCGGCTTTCAAAAGCGAGCTCAATCAGCGCGTCAGCAAGCTGTCCGCGGCTCCTGTCCTGCTGCTTTCGTCTCAGCCGGTGATTCCAAACAAGCAGCTTACGCTCGGCGAGCTCGGCGTGCACTACTCGGCGGACAGCATTGCGCAAGCGCTTAGCCCGCTTGTCGAGGGCTCGCCGCTAACCCGGCTGAAAGCCCGCTTCGCACTGCGGGGCATGCAGCTCCCGCTGGAAGCCTCGGTGAGCGCAGAGCAGTTGAACGCCAAAGTGCAAGCAGCGTGGAAGGAGCTGTACGCCCAAAAGCCGGTCAGCGCGAAGCGCGTCCTGAAGGCGCAGGACCAAATCGACTATACGCCTGAGATCAGCGTACTGCGCGTGAATACAAAAGAGCTCGCCGAGGAACTGCAAGCGATCGCTTCCCTCTTGAACGGCTCGCCGCCAGCGGAGCCAATCCAGCTCTCGCTGCCGCTTTACGAACTGCGCCCTTCCGTCACTGTGGCCTCGCTTAAGCAGCAAGGCATCGATGGCAAAATTGCCGAATTCACCACATCCTTCCCCCCATCTGGAGAAGGCCGTATTCATAACATTCGTGCGACCGCCGCAACGATTCAGGATTACGTGATGGCACCGGGCGAAACGTTCGATTACAGCAAAGTTATTGCTGAGACCGAAGCCAAGGTCGGCTACAAAGAAGCGCCGGTCATCCTGAACGGCACGCTCGTGCCTGGTATTGGCGGCGGTATCTGCCAAGTCTCGACAACGCTCTACAATGCCGCCCTGCGAAGCGGCCTGCAAATTGTGGAAAGGCGCAACCATTCCCTTCCCGTCAGCTACGTTCCGCTCGGACAAGATGCCACGTTTGCCAACGGATATATTAACTTCAAATTCCGGAACAACACCGGAAGCTATTTGTGGATTCGGACAGAAACAACGGATAAGGCCGTGACCGTTAAGCTGTTCGGGCACCTGACACCTGGAATTACGTATGATATCGACTCCAAAATCGTAGAGACCATTCAGCCGTCAGTCAACTACGTAAACAATCCGAGCCTTAATCCTGGTGCTGAGCGGCCCATTAGTCCCGGCAAAGCAGGCTATAAAGTGGAGACGTATCGGATTAAACGGGAAAATGGCACGGTCGTAAGTCGGGAGCTCATCTCAAAAGATACCTACTCCCCTGTGCCGGCCGTTGTAGCAGCCAATCGCGGTGACGCCAAACCGGATCCTCGCACACCGGCTGCGCCCAAGCAGCCGGTCATCGAAGACGGGGTCATGAGTTACGTGACGCCGGAGGATTTGGGACTATGACGGAAGCAAGGACAATTCCATACGAAAAAGTGAGAGTCATATGACCGTAGTTACTACGTCATGATGACTTTTTTATTTTAAGCTAAGAATATGAAGGAACCGTGAAGGAGGCCAAATCTAGTGAGCAAAGCCGATTATTTCAAAGAATTAAACTACAGATTGCGCGGATTGCCTGACAAGGAGCGACAAAATATATTAGCGGTTTACGAGGAATTATTCCAAAAAGCTTTGGAAAATGGCAAACAGGAATCCGATGTCGCTCAGTCGCTAGGTTACCCGCGGGTGCCGAACTGGGATGGCGCAAAACAGAATCCGAAACCGCAGCAAGCGGAAACGCCGCAAACGCAGACCTCAGAGGCCGCACCGAATCCGGGATTCGCGCCAAGCGAGGCGGGCGAACAGCAACAAGTGCCTGTGTATGAGGAAACATTCACGGCACCTAAGCCTGAACCCGCGCGCCAGCCAATGACGGAAGAACTGCCGTACGTCAACCGGGATCTGCCGCCGCAGGCTGCGCGCTCGTGGGAGCCGCCTCCCTACACGCCGCCGTACGCGCCCGATCACGAGTCGGCGAACCGGCCGCCTTTTCCACCGTACACGCCGCCGAATTACCCTTATCCCGCGAAGCAGGACTCGAGCATCAAGGCGATTATCATTTCGATTATGCTCGGTTTTTTCAACCTGATCTTCGTTGTTGGACCTTGGTTCGGCCTCTGCGCGACGTTGATCGCCCTGTTTGTATCCGGCTTCGCGCTGATTATAGCGCCGATTGTCGGAGCGTTAACCAGCATGGGCAGCGCATCTGGCAACGATCTGACCTTTATCCTGTTCGCGATGCTCGCCTGCTTCGGTCTCGGCGTCATCCTGACATCGATCAGCTCGTGGCTGATCAAGCTCTTTTTTAAACTTAGCTGGAAGTACATTCAATTTAACGCGAAACTGATTAAGGGGGCCTAAGCAATGCAACGTGGAGTCAAATTTTCCTTATTCCTCGGCTTTGTCCTGCTAGCGGTCGGTCTCGTCGGGGCAGCGGTCACTTTCAAATCTTTGGATCTAACCGCCGGGTTCAGCACCGTCAACGTAGAGAAAAAAGTCGCAGCAGCCGGCATTGATACCATCATCCTAAATACCGACACGTCAAGTATTTCGTTTGTGCCCAGCAATACTGACGAGATCAGCGTAAGCCTGAGCGGCAAGCTCCGTGAAGCGAATGCCGCCAACTGCACCCTGGAGGCCACAACTGAAAATGCAACAACTTGGCGTATCGACGCCTGTACCCGCCGAGGACATATTAATTTTGGCTTTGATATCGACGAGTTTAAGAGTCTGTTCAGCGGCCAGAAATTCGGCTTGAAGACGGAAGTGCGCGTACCCGACAAACTATTCAAGGCCATTACCGTCAAATCGGATACGGGCCTCATCGACCTTGGCTCGCTGAAATCCGACAAATTGACCGTTACGTCCGATACCGGGTCTGTGCATATCGATCACTTTGAGGGTAAGCTGCTCAACGTACAAACTGACACCGGGTCGATCCGTGTTGACGATGCACAAGGCGATATCAAGCTGCGCACCGATACAGGCCCGATTGACGCAGTCCTTGCGGAAATCGGCAATGAGGTCAGCCTTAGCGCCGACACGGGCTCCATTCGCCTAAAAGTGCCGTCCAAAATCAACAATGTCTCCTTCGACCTTCGCTCGGATGTGGGCAGCGCCCGGTTGAATGTCCCTGCCGTCGATGTACAAGAAAGCAGCCGCACGGCAGTCAAAGGCATCATCGGCGACGGCAGCAAAAAAGTAAAAGCGACGACCGACACCGGCTTCATCGAGGTGCGGACGCGGGATTAATGAGACTGGCAAGCAACTTCTAGGCCCACCGACTCGCGGCCTGCGCGTCTACGACGATGTGTGGCCCGCAAGAAAAACTTAACGGTTGCCCTGGAGCTTATTTCGCCGAAAATGCGCCATTTCAGACGCTAACGGTTGCTGCAGAGCTTATTGGCAGCATTTCCAGCGAAATCTTGTCGATTTCGGCTCAATAGCCGCTGTCACAACCGTTAAAATCTGCACAGCCGCGATTTTGCCGAAATAGGCGCTGTGGTGACCGTTACAAGCTAATTGGCACGGATGCCCAATAAGAAAACAAAGAAGCTTCCTCCCACATTCGTGGTTGGAAGCTTTTTTGTTAGAGTTGGCGCTCCTAAGAGCCGCCCCAAAATTACGCTTTCTCTAGGTAGGCGTTCAGCCAAGCCTGCGACTCAGCCAGCACGCTTTCCGCGCGACCGATCGCTTCGCTCACTTGATTCGTCGCCGTACCGCCGTACACATTGCGCGCGTTGACGACTTGCTCCGGCTGGAGCACGGCGTAAATATCGGACTCGAACAGGTTCGAGAACGTTTTGAACTCTTCGATGCTCATATCGAGGAGGTATTTGTTGTTCTGGATGCAATACAGCACCGTTTTGCCGATCACTTCGTGCGCCTGGCGGAACGGCAGGCCTTTGTTCACGAGGTAATCCGCGATGTCCGTCGCATTGGAGAAATCCTGGTTCACAGCTTGGCGCATGCGGCCGGTGTTCACCTTCATCGTGGACACCATCGGCGCAAACAATTGCAGCGCGCCTTGCAGCGTGCGAACCGTGTCGAACATGCCTTCTTTGTCTTCCTGCATGTCCTTGTTGTACGCCAGCGGCAGCGACTTCAGTACGGTCAGCAGACCGAACAGGTTGCCGTAGACGCGGCCGGTTTTGCCGCGGACGAGCTCGGCGACGTCCGGGTTCTTCTTCTGCGGCATGATCGAGCTGCCGGTGCAGAAAGCATCGTCGAGTTCAATGAATTGGAACTCGGTCGAGGACCACAGCACCATTTCCTCGCAGAAGCGAGAAAGGTGCATCATGATCATGGACGCGTTGGAGAGGAACTCCAGAATGAAGTCGCGGTCGCTGACCGCGTCAAGGGAGTTCTCGTACACGCGCCCGAACCCGAGCTGCTCCGCCACGAAATGGCGGTCGATCGGGAACGTCGTGCCGGCGAGCGCGCCAGCGCCGAGCGGCAGCATGTCAATGCGCTTGTAACTGTCCTGCAAGCGCTCAAGATCGCGGCCGAACATGCTCACGTACGCCATCAAGTGGTGCGCGAACAGAATCGGCTGCGCCCGCTGCAGATGCGTGTAGCCCGGGATAATCGTGTCAAGATTTTCCTTCGCCTTCACGATCAATGCTTCTTGCAGCTTCACGAGCAAACCGACGAACTCGACTACGCGTTTGCGCAGATACAAATGCATGTCCGTCGCCACTTGGTCGTTCCGGCTGCGGCCCGTGTGCAGCTTCCCGCCGACAGGTCCGATCAGATCGATCAGCGTTTTCTCGATATTCATGTGAATATCTTCGTTTTGAATCGTGTACTCCAGCTCGCCGCGGCGAATCATGCCTTGCACCTGCAGCAAGCCGTCCTTAATCTTCTCGACATCTTCCGCCGGAAGAATGCCGCACTTGCCCAGCATCGTCACGTGCGCCAAGCTGCCTTCAATGTCTTCCTCGGCCAGCTCTTTGTCGAATGTAATCGACGCTGTATATTCCTCGACCAATTGGTCGGTTTTCTTCGTAAAACGCCCACCCCAAAGCTTAGACACCTTGCATAGCTCCTCTCAGATCTCAACATCTTGAAGTTTCGCGCGCACATGCGCTTGCGATACGGGGGAGTTGGGCCTGCACTGTGCAGGCCATTGAAAACATAGCTACCTTAGTCAACAAATACACCAAAGATGCTACAATCTACCCAGACATCTCCACTCCCGCCCCTACCGCCAGATAGCCCAAAGGCTTTCCCCAAGGGAAAGCCCGTCATACCTTATTTGTTCGCGTTTTGCTCCACGCCGGAACCGACTTTGAGGCGCAGCGCGTTCAAGCGGATAAAGCCAGTAGCATCCCCTTGATCGTACGCTTTCGTCGGATCGGCTTCCATTGTCGCGATGTCCGGGTTGTACAGGGAAACCGGGCTCTTCACGCCGGCGCCGATCACGTTGCCTTTGTACAGCTTCAGGCGAACCGTACCGGATACGTTCTTTTGGCTCTCGGTTACCAACGCTTGGATCGCCAAACGCTCAGGCGCGAACCAGAAGCCGTTGTACACGAGGGACGCGTACTTGGAGATCAAAGAGTCACGCAGATGCATCACGTCGCGGTCCATGGTGAGGGACTCCATTTTGCGGTGCGCGGTGAAAAGAATCGTACCGCCTGGCGTTTCGTACACGCCGCGGCTCTTCATGCCGACGAAACGGTTCTCGACCATGTCGACACGGCCGATGCCGTGCTTGCCGCCGACTTCGTTCAGCGTTTCCATCACTTGGAGCGGTGTCAAGCGCGTGCCGTTGATCGCAACGCAGTCGCCTTTTTCAAACTCCAACTCGATGTATTCCGCTTGGTCTGGCGCATCCTCAGGATCAACGCTCAGCACAAACATGTCTTTGTTGGATGTTGCGGATGGATCGAACCAAGGATCCTCCAGCATGCCGCTCTCAAAGGAGATGTGCAGCAGGTTGCGGTCCGTGGAATATGGCTTCGCCGCAGATGCCGTTACTGGAATGCCATGCTTTTCAGCATAAGCGATCATTTCTGCGCGGCCCGGGAACTGCTCGCGGAACTCTTCCAGACGCCATGGCGCGATCACGGAAATCTCAGGTGCAAGCGCAGCAGCCGTGAGCTCGAAGCGCACTTGGTCGTTGCCTTTGCCTGTAGCGCCGTGCGCAATCGCTGTAGCGCCCTCAGCGCGGGCGATTTCGACCATACGCTTCGCGATTAAAGGACGCGCGATGGACGTGCCGAGCAGGTATTGACCTTCATACAGCGCAGCTGCTTGGAACATCGGGTTGATGAAATCGCGAGCGAACTCGTCGCGCAGATCGTCGATGTAGATTTTGGAGGCGCCGGTTGCGAGCGCTTTTTCTTCCAGACCGTCGAGCTCATCTTTCTGCCCGATGTCCGCCGTGAAGGCGATAATTTCCGCGTCGTACGTTTCTTTCAACCATTTGAGGATAACCGAAGTATCCAACCCGCCGGAATAGGCGAGCACGATTTTTTCCTTAGCCATGTCGTTTCTTCTCTCCGTTTCGTCAATGTACAAAAATATATAGATTAGACCATCGTTGCGGCCATGATCGCTTTTTGCGCGTGCAGACGGTTCTCCGCCTGATCAAAAATGATGGAATGCTCGCCGTCGATGACGCCTTCGCTCACTTCTTCGCCGCGGTGCGCCGGCAGGCAGTGCATGAACAGGTAGTCGGATTTCGCGTATTTGGCGAGTTCCTCGTTGACCTGGTAGTTCGCGAACGCGATTTCGCGCTCTTTTTGCTCGGCTTCAAAGCCCATGCTCGCCCATACGTCCGTGTAGACGATATCGGCATTCTCAATCGCTTCGCGCGCGCTGGTCGTCACGAGCAGGGAACCGCCGGACTGTGCCGCGTTCTCTTTGGATTGCTGAATCACGCTTGCATCCGGCATATAGCCTTCCGGCGAAGCGACAGCGAAATCCATACCAAGCTTGGAAGCACCCATCATCAGGGAGTGCACCATGTTATTGCCGTCGCCGATGTAAGCGACTTTGATGCCTCTGAGGCGGCCTTTTTTCTCCAGAACGGTCTGGTAGTCCGCCATCACTTGGCAAGGGTGCGCATGGTCTGTCAACCCATTAATAACCGGCACTGTCGCCCCTCTTGCGAGGTCGATCACCTTGCGGTGCTCGTAGGTGCGGATCATGATACCGTCCAGGTAACGGGACAGCGTTTGCGCCGTATCCCATACCGTCTCGCCGCGTCCGAGCTGCAGGTCGTTTTTGCTCAGGAAGAGCGCTTGCCCGCCCAGCTGATACATCCCCACTTCAAAAGACACGCGCGTCCGAGTAGACGACTTCTCGAAAATCATACCCAGCGTCTTACCCGCCAGAATCGGGTGGGGTTCGCCGGCTTTTTGCTTGCGCTTCAGCTCGATGGCATAACCAATCAAATACTCTAATTCTTCCGGTGTATAGTCAACGAGGGCAAGAAAATCCTTGCCCTTGAGCTGAGCAGCCATTTCTTCCTTTACACTACTTGTCATCCGAACACAACCTCTCTCTCTAAAATGCCGTTAAATGGAGCTCGCTGCCGCTGCCTTTTGGGCAAGCACGTCGCACACCACATCTAACGCGCGATCCAAATCTTCCAGCGGAATCGTCAGCGCCGGCACCAAACGAATGACGTTCGGCCCCGCCGGAATGACGAGCACACCTTGCTTGTGAATCTCACTTATAATCTCACCTGCAGGCTGTGTGCATGCAATCCCAATCAAAAGACCGATCCCGCGCACATTCGCCACAAGCGGGTTGCCAGCGAGCTTGCTCTCCAGCTTCTTCACGGTGTACTCGCCCAGCTCCAATGCGCGCTCTGGATATTTCCCGGAAATAATCGCATCCGTTGCCGCAAATGCCGCTGCTGTCGCTATCGGCGTACCGCCGAACGTCGAGCCGTGGCTGCCTGCGCTAAACGCGTCTTTCAGGAAGCCTTTGCCGAGCATCGCTCCGATTGGGAAACCGCCGCCTAAGCCTTTGGCCAATGTAAAAATGTCCGGCTCCACGCCATAGTGCTCATAAGCGAATAGCTTGCCTGTGCGGCCCATGCCCGTCTGGATCTCGTCGCCAATAAGCAGGATGCCCTCTTGCTTGCACAGCTCTGCAAGCTGCTTCACGAACGTCGGATCGGCCGGCAGCACGCCGCCCTCGCCTTGCACGAACTCCAGCATGACGGCCGCTGTTTTGTCGTTGATCAACGCACGGACGGACTCGATGTCGTTGTATTCCGCATAAACAAAGCCTTCCGGAAGCGGCAGGAAGCCTTCCTTCACTTTATCCTGACCTGTCGCCGTCAGTGTAGCCAGCGTACGTCCGTGGAAGGACATGTTGAACGTAATGATCTCATAACGTCCGTTATTCAGCACCTTTTGGTGATAACGGCGCGCAATTTTGATTGCCGCTTCGTTCGCTTCCGCGCCGGTGGAGCAGAAAAACACTGCATCCGCACAGCTGTTCGCCGTCAGCAGCGAAGCCAGCTTCTCCTGGTTCGGAATGTGGAACAGGTTGCTCACGTGCCACACTTGATTTAGCTGCTCAATCAGCGCTTCCTTGACCGCCTGCGGCGCATGCCCCAGATTCGTGACGGCGATACCGCTCATCAAATCGATGTACTCTTTGCCTGCGTCGTCCCACAGACGGCTGCCTTCGCCTTTCACCAGCGTGATCGGGTACCTGCCGTAGGTTGGAAACAGCGCGCTTGTTCCTTGTTCTTGCATCGTACAATCCCTCCTAAAATGGTCTGTTAGGGCTCGTTTCTCGTTCGTGTATGCTTGCAGCGGCTTAGGTCGCCAGTCGCCTCGGCGAGCGGATGCGGGTCATATGCACCCTGACTTCGCCTGCGGCCCGCGCCTAATTACCGCACAATTCGTGTGCCGATGCCCCCGTCTTTGAGCACTTTGCTCAGGACGTTCGGCTCCGATCCGTTCACAATGACCACTTCCTGCACTTTTCCCTGTATACATGCAATCGCTGCGCGAACCTTCGGAATCATACCTCCGTAAATATCGCCGCTTACGATCATCTCTTCGATTTGCGCGACGCTAACCACAGGCAGCACCTGCTTCTCGCCGTCTACGACTTTCATAATGCCGGGGACATCCGTCACCACGATCATTTGCTCCACGCCCAAATGGGAGGCCACCGCACCCGCTGCGGTATCGGCGTTGATGTTGTAGCGCTGGCCGCCATCGCTGCCCAGGCCTACCGGCGCGATGACCGGAATGTAACCCATGCCGACAACGCCTTCAATGAGCGCTGCGTTGACGTTCGTCACATCGCCGACTAAGCCGACTTCGTGGCTGTTCGCCACAGGCTGCGCTTCAATCAGGTGGCCGTCCACGCCGGACAGTCCAAGCGCTTTCGCGCCCGTCAGTTGAATGCGGCGGACGATTTCCTTGTTGATCTGGCCGGACAGCACCATCTCCACCACGTCCAGCACCGCTTCGTTCGTCACGCGCAGCCCGTTCACAAAGCCGGACTCGATACCGAGCTTGCCAAGCGTCTCGGAGATCGCTGGCCCTCCGCCGTGTACGATCACCGTCACGATGCCTTCTTCTTGCAGCCCACGCATATCTTCAAAAAAGCTGGCCGGCAGCGCCGCAAGCGTGCTGCCCCCGCATTTCATCACAAAACAATTGTTCTTCACCGCTGTTGCTCCTCCTTAACGCTTCGGTATGGCTGATTTTACACGCTTACGCCGCAACGATCATTACGTCCGGTAAGCCGCATTAATCCGCACATAATCATAGGTCAAGTCGCAGCCCCAACCGGTCGCTTTGCCCGAACCCATATGTAAATTGACGTGAATTTGAATGGTATCTGTTTTCAAATAAGCCAGCGCCGCTTCCTCGTCGAACTTCACCGGACGGGACTGCTCCAGCACCGCGATGTCGCCGAGGCGAATATCGACGGTATTCACATTGACCGGCTGACCGGAGTAGCCGACCGCCGCAATGATGCGGCCCCAGTTCGCATCCGCGCCGTACACGGCGGATTTGACCAACGAGGAGCCGATGATGGACTTCACGATTTTGCGCGCCGCTTCATCGCTCTCTGCCCCAATGACCGTCGTCTCGATCAGCTTCGTAGCGCCCTCGCCATCGCGCGCAATCGCCTTCGCGAGGTACTCGCCGACGTATTGGAAGCCTGCTGCGAACGCGTCCCAATCCGGGTGCCCCGGATGGAGGGTATCGCCGCCGGCCAAGCCACTGGCCATCACCACGACCATGTCGTTGGTGGAGGTATCGCCGTCAACGGTGATCATGTTGAACGTATTGTCCGTCACCTTGTTCAGCAGCAGCTGAAGGTGTTCGCTTGCGATCGGCGCGTCGGTTGTCATGAAACCGAGCATCGTCGCCATGTTCGGGTGAATCATGCCCGAACCTTTGGCTGCCCCGGCAATGTGGATCTCCTGGCCGCCCACCACAACACGGACGCACGTCATCTTCTGCACGAGATCCGTTGTCAGGATCGCCTGGCAGAAGTCTTCGCCGCCGTCTGCCTTTACCTTCGCCGGCAACTGCTCGATGCCGCTCAGCACTTTGCCCATCGGCAAGAGTTCGCCAATGACGCCTGTGCTCGTGACGCCGACTTCGTGCTCGGCCACGCCAAGCGCCTTGGCGCTGGCTGCGCGCATCGCACGCGCGTCGTCCTCGCCCTGCTGGCCGGTGCACGCATTGGCGTTGCCGCTGTTCACGATCATCGCCTGCAGCTTGCCGCCTTGGGCGATGCTCTCCTGCGTCACGCGCAGCGGCGCCGCCTGGAAGGCATTCAGCGTGTATACGCCCGCTGCTGCCGCCGGCACATCACACACGATCGCGCCGAGGTCGAAGCGCTCCGTCTTTTTAAGTCCGCAGTGCAATCCGCCTGCGCGAAAACCTTTTGGCGTCGTAATCGTGCCCTCCGGCACCACCGTAAAGCTTGCTTGATCCATCGTCTTCGTAATCTCCCGTCTTCGTCAATTATGGATACACAGGGGAGAACAACAAGCCTGTTGTTTCATCCCAGCCGTACATTAAGTTCAAGTTCTGAATCGCTTGCCCCGCTGCGCCTTTGACCACGTTATCGATCACCGAAACGATCGTGACCCGGTTGGTGCGCTCATCCACGGCGAAACCGATATCGCAATAGTTGGAGCCTGTAACTTCTTTCGTCGCCGGCGTTTTGCCTGCTTGACGAATCCGCACGAACTTGCGGCCTTCGTAGTACGCTTTGTATTTATCAATAAAATCCTGAGTCGAGTGCTCACCCTGAATCGTCGCATACATCGTCGACATAATCCCGCGTGTCATCGGAACCAGGTGCGTCGTGAACGTCGTAACGACCGGTTTGCCCGCAACCCGGCTGAGCGCCTGCTCAATTTCCGGAATGTGCTGATGTTTGTTTACTTTATAAGCCGAGAAGTTCTCATTCACTTCCGCATAGTGCGTGCCGAGGCCTACACCGCGCCCTGCACCGGATACGCCGGATTTGGCATCAATGATAATCGTCGAAGGATCGATCCAGCCCGCTTCAACCGCAGGAATCAAGCCCAGCAAGGACGCTGTCGGATAGCAGCCCGGATTCGCAATCAGGTCTTGGCCCTTCACTTCGTCGCCGAAAACCTCGCAGAGGCCGTACACTGAACGCTCCAGCATGTCTGCGGATGCCGCCGGTTTTTTATACCATTGCTCATACTCGCTGCTCGACTTCAAGCGCAAATCGCCCGAGATGTCGATCACTTTCAGCCCCGCTGCCAGCAGCTTCGGCGAGAGCTCGGCGCTCACGCCCGCCGGCGTTGCCAGGAATACGACGTCCGCTTTGCCCGCGATCAGCTCCACGTCCAGCGCATCCAGCCTATCCACAACGATTTCCTGCAAATGCGGAAAATGGTCCGCCAGCGGCGCCCCCGCATTGGATGTGGAAATGACCGATGTAATGTGCACATAGGGATGTGCCTGCAAAAGACGAATAACCTCCGCACCACCATAACCTGTGGCTCCAATAATTGCCGCTCTCACTGTGTGGCTCATACAATTCCCTCCGATATCCTCAAAAGATATGTATTATTATACAGTCGCATACATAATAATTCAATGAATTTTTTTGCGCTGTTTGGAAAACGGCTGCTGCACAGAATCAAGGATTTTCAAGGGATTTCAGGCGAAAAATCGACAACCTTTAAGTTTCCGGAATTGTCAGATTTCTCGACGTGTTATGCACGTTATGCAGCGTTTTTTCGCATTTATTGCATAAGCCGGTGAAGGACCCTCTTGTCCATTCGACGGTCGGAATTCTCCTGGCAAAAACAGCTGCATACGGCACCCTGCTTATTATCGCAAACTAGCGGATTGAAAGGCAAATGTTTCTTTTTATTTTCCGCGGACAGCCTGTGTTGTGAACAACTTTGTGGATTATTCACAAGTTATCAACAAGTTGTGCACATCCCTCTGGATAACTTTAGAGGCCCGCCAGACCTTATCCCGCCTGACTTTCACAAAAAGAAGAGGCAAGCGCTCCTCGCCTCCCTCTTCATTATCCACAATTCTCTGTTCACTAGGCATGATGCTTGAACCCCTCGCCCAGCACCTCATTCGTTTCGCTAATAATGACAAAAGCCTGCGGATCCACCGACCGCACCAGCGTCTTCAGCCGGATGACCTCGTTCTGCTTCACGACGACCATCATGACGGTTCGCGATTCTCCGGTGTAACCGCCCGCCCCGTTCAGTTCGGTCAGCCCCCGATCCAGGTCAACGAGGATCGCTTTGCGAATCGCCTCCGTATGGTCTGAGATGATGAATGCCACCTTGGCATAATTGAAGCCGAGCTGTACAATGTCGATCGTTTTGGTTGTGACGAACAGCGCGATCAACCCATACAGCGCATTCTCCGGCGTAAAGATGAAGGCCGACAACAGAATTACGAGGCCGTCAAAAATGGCCACACACATCCCCAAGCTCAGCCCTGAGTACTTATGCAACATCTGCGCGGCCAGCCCGAAGCCGCCCGTCGAGCCCCGGCCCCGGAACACGATGCCGAGTCCGAGTCCTACGCCGATTCCGCCGTACAACGCGGCGAGCAGCGGGTTCTGCGTCAGCTCCCCGATATGGCTGGTGATCAGGACGCAGAACGGGAAGACGATCGAGCCTACGATCGCCTTGATGCCGAACTTCTGGCCCAGCAGCCACAGCGCCAGCAGCAAAATCGGGATGTTCAGCGACCACTGCGTAATCGCCGGCGCAATGTCCGTCAAATGCTGCACGACGGTCGACATCCCGGCCACGCCACCCGATGCAATATGATTCGGGTTCAAAAAACTATTAAAACTCGCCGCCATAATCAGCGAGCCTACAACGAGCAGTACGTATTCCAATACGGTATGACTCGGACTGCCCATCTTAATTCTCGGTTCTTTTCTTCTGGGCACGGGGATGCATGCCCTCCTCTCTTGGTGCGCAAGCCGCTCGCTTGGCCTAGAAGCGTTTATCTATACGCTTCCTTAAATGCTTGCCGTCCATTCACATCCGCACACAGCAAATAGGACGGAGCACATATGGCACATGCTTCGTCCTATTCCGTGTCCGACCTCTATTTAGCTTTGCTGCTCCGGCTTCCGAATCTGGTGCCGCAGATACGCGTCGATGAACGTGTCCAGATCGCCGTCCATGACCGCGCCGATGTTGCCTGTCTCCGCAGATGTGCGGTGATCCTTCACCATGCTGTACGGATGGAACACGTAGGAACGGATCTGACTGCCCCACGCGATGTCAGACACTTCGCCGCGGATCTCCGCTAGTTTCTTCATCTGGTCTTCGATCTTCTTCTCGTAGAGCTTCGAGCGCAGCATCTTCATCGCTTTCTCGCGGTTTTTGATCTGCGAGCGCTCTTGCTGACAGCTCACCACGACGCCTGTCGGCACGTGTGTAATCCGCACCGCCGAGTCCGTCGTATTGATGTGCTGACCGCCGGCGCCGCTGGCGCGGTACGTATCGATTTTGAGATCCTCGGTGCGGATCTCAATCTCCGTATCGTCATCGATCTCCGGCATGACGTCGCACGACACGAAGGACGTGTGACGACGGCCGGAGGCATCGAACGGCGAGATCCGGACGAGCCGGTGCACGCCCTTCTCCGCCTTCAAATAGCCGTAGGCATTGAAGCCTGTGATCTGCAGCGTGACACTCTTCACGCCGGCTTCGTCCCCGGGCAAATAGTCGAGCACCTCGACTTTGTATCCCCGCTTCTCCGCCCAGCGGCGGTACATGCGCAGCAGCATCTCAGCCCAATCCTGTGACTCGGTGCCGCCCGCTCCCGGGTGCAGCTCCAAAATCGCATTCAGCCGGTCATACGGCTGATTGAGCAAGAGCCCCAGCTCGAAGGTCTCGAGCTTCTTCACAAGGGCCTTGATGCCGTTCTCAATGTCTTGCACGAGGCCGGCATCGCTTTCCTCTTCCTCGAGCTCTACCATGACCTGGAGGTCATCGAACTCGCTCGAGAAGCCTTGGAACTGATCCACAACGCTCTTGATCGCGTTGAGGTTCGCAATGGTCTTCTGGGCACGTTCGTTATCGTCCCAGAAGTCCGGCGCTCCCATTTTTTCCTCGTAATCGGCAATCTCTTCGAGCTTATGATCTAAGTCAAAGAGACCCCCTAAGTTCAGTTAGTCGCTTTGCTGTCTCACGTAAATCCTGTTTTACTTCTGGTTCCAGCATTGTCTTACACCTCATTTATTCCGCATCACGGCGGTGGCCCTCGCGTCTACAACGCGATTATGCCCCTTGTCCGTGGCATTGTTTGAACTTCTTGCCGCTGCCGCATGGGCATGGATCGTTCCGACCGATCCGCTGCTCATCGCCGCGCACGAGCGGCTTCTTGCCTGCAGCTTCGTTCTTCGTATCGACCGCTTGGCCCTCTGCGACGGCTTGACGCTCGAGGTTGCTTTGTACATGGGCTTTCATGATATACATCGCCACTTCTTCGCGGATGTTGTCGATCATGTCTTGGAACATTTCAAAGCCTTCAAATTGGTACTCGCGCAGCGGATCGGTACCGCCGTACGCGCGCAAGTGAATCCCTTGACGGAGCTGGTCCATCGCATCGATGTGGTCCATCCACTTGCTGTCGACCGCACGCAAGGCAACGACTTTCTCGAATTCCCGCATGAATTCTGCGCCGATTTCCTCTTCACGCTCGTCGTAGCGTTTCTTCACGAGTTCTTTGATATACTCGATGATTTCTTCCTGCTCTTTGCCCCACAGCTGTTCCACCGTGATCTGCGCATCATCGTGCAGCAGGTTGTTGTTCACAAAGTTCGCAACTTCCGGGAGCTCCCACTCTTCCGGAATCGTTTCTTCCGGACAGTGTGCTTTCACGATACGCTCGATAACAGAGTTGATCATGCCTTCGATAATCTCGCGGATATTCTCCGACTCCAGCAGCTCGCGGCGCTGTTTGTAGATGATCTCCCGCTGTTGGTTCATCACATCGTCATACTGCAAGACGACTTTCCGAACGTCGAAGTTGTTGCCCTCTACGCGCTTCTGCGCGGATTCAACCGCACGGGTGATCAGCTTGCTCTCGATGGGCTGATCTTCCTCCATGCCAAGACGATCCATCATCGCCATAATATTTTCAGCGCCGAAACGCTTCATGAGTTCATCTTCCAGCGACAAGAAGAATTGGGACGAACCCGGGTCCCCTTGACGCCCTGCACGACCGCGCAGCTGGTTATCGATCCGGCGGCTTTCGTGGCGCTCTGTTCCTATGATATGCAGCCCGCCAGCTTCATGTACACCTTCGCCGAGCATAATGTCCGTACCGCGGCCCGCCATGTTCGTGGCGATGGTTACGGCGCCAGGCTGACCAGCACGGGAGACGATTTCCGCTTCTTCCGCATGGTACTTCGCATTAAGTACTTTATGCGTGATGCCTTTCTTTTTTAACATTTCGGACAAAAGCTCCGAGTTCTCGATCGACACCGTACCGACCAGCACCGGTTGGTTCAGCTTGTGGCGCTCGACGATTTGTTCGACGACCGCTCTGAATTTGCCTTGTTCGGATTTGTACACAACGTCCGGCATATCTTTCCGAATCATCGGACGGTTCGTCGGCACCACAATAACCTCGAGGCCGTAGATTTTTTTGAGTTCTTCTTCCTCGGTTTTCGCTGTACCCGTCATGCCCGCAAGCTTGCGGTACATCCGGAAATAGTTCTGGAACGTGATCGTTGCCAGCGTCATGCTTTCATTTTGCACCTGGAGCTGCTCTTTCGCTTCAATCGCTTGGTGCAGCCCATCGCTGTAACGGCGGCCTGTCATAATCCGGCCTGTAAACTCGTCGACGATCATGACTTCGTCTTCTTGCACGACATAATCCACATCGCGTCTCATGATAAAACGGGCTTTCAGCGCCTGCGTCACATGGTGATTGATGTTCACATTCGCATGATCAAATAAGTTCTCGATGCCGAAGGCACGCTCCGCTTTCGCCACGCCTTCTTCCGTCAGCGCGACTGAACGCACTTTGATATCGATCGTGTAATCTTCTTCCTCTTTCAGTTTCGCCGCAAAACGGTCCGCCGCGTAATACAAATCCGTCGATTTGGCAGCTTGTCCGGAAATAATGAGCGGCGTTCTCGCTTCGTCGACCAGAATGGAGTCTACTTCGTCAATGACCGCGTAGTACAGCGGCCGCTGCACCATTTGCTCTTTGTACAGCACCATATTGTCGCGCAAATAGTCGAAGCCATATTCATTGTTCGTGCCGTACGTAATATCGCAAGCATAAGCTGCTTGCTTCTCTTCATGTGACAGATCGTGAAGGTTCACGCCCACCGTCAGCCCGAGGAATTTATAAATTTGGCCCATTTCCGCGCTATCGCGCTGCGCCAAGTAATCATTGACCGTTACAACGTGTACGCCTTTGCCCAAAAGTGCATTCAAATAAACCGGCAGCGTACCGACCAGCGTCTTCCCTTCCCCTGTACGCATCTCCGCGATACGGCCTTCATGAAGCACCATGCCCCCGATGAGCTGTACATCATAATGACGTTTCCCGAGCACACGCTTCGCCGCTTCACGTACAACGGCAAACGCCTCCGGCAACAGGTCGTCCAATTCCTCCCCTTTGTCCAGACGCTCTCTGAACTCGATGGTTTTGCCTCGCAGCTCTTCATCGGTCAGCGGTGAAATTGTGGCTTCCAGCTCGTTGATATAATCAACGGCTTTGAGCATTCGTTTAATTTCCCGTTCATTGGAATCACCAAAAATTTTCTTCACTAGTCCTAGCATCGGTGAACCCCTTTCATCTTGCATTCGTATCCTTAAATTGTACCACTTCTCACAGTCCTGCCGCAACAAACGCTCCATTTTAGTATGAAAAGGAGGAGCCAATCCCATGCATCCTGCCACCGGTCTATAATGAAAAGAGCCTAACTCGATAGTATCGAAATTAGGCCTTGTCGGGCTGAGGAATATAAATTTTATATTAGTCGCACATTAATATTCATTAGTTGTCATCTCGGTGGGCTCATGCAGCGTGGAGTTCATTCTAGTTGAAACGGTTCTGGTTTACATCGCCGGCTCAATCAAGCCGTACTTGCCGTCATCACGCTTATACACCACATTCACCGTATCGGTCTCCATATTGGAGAACACGAAGAAGTTGTGGCCTACGAGGTTCATTTGAAGGATCGCTTCCTCCACGTCCATAGGCTTCAAGGCGAAACGCTTATTGCGTACCAATTCAAAATCTTCCTCTTCCTCCGCATACGTTACCGGGGAAGTTTCGACCTTGAACAAGTCGCGTTTGCCGCCTTCCTGGCGAATTTTTCGATTCGTTCTTGTTTTGTGCTTACGAATTTGTCTTTCCAGTTTGTCCACCACGAGGTCGATGGAAGCGTACATGTCCGAATTGCGAACTTCGGCACGAAGCAGGACGCCTGTCAGTGGGATGCTAACCTCAATAGCTTGCAAACCTTTGACAACGCTTAGCTTGACTTGTACGTCGGATGTAAGGGGAGCTTCAAAGTACCTTTCTAGTCTATTGAGTTTCTTTTCGACATAGTCCCTGAGTGCCTCAGTTACTTCAAGGTGTTCTCCGCGAATGCTAATCATCATAGTTAAACATCTCCCTTCCTGCTTACATTATACTACATTCCACGCCATCTTCATAATTCCTTTAAATGTCGATCTTCAAAAAAATAGAAAAAAACACCCCAGGATTATTTCACCCAGGGTGCCACACTTACAAAGTGTATGCTAGAGGCACTCGCTGTGCCGGAGGATTATAGTTTGCTTACGTTAGCAGCTTGAGGTCCGCGTGCGCCTTCCACGATGTCGAATTCAACAGCTTGACCTTCGTCCAACGTTTTGAAGCCTTCCGCTTGAATTGCTGAGAAGTGAACGAATACATCTCCGCCATCCTCACGCTCGATAAAACCATAGCCCTTCTCTGCGTTGAACCATTTTACTTTACCTTGCATAACGTACACATTCCTTTCGTCTTGAAAAATAAAATGAAATTTAAAATGAAAGCCCTTACTTTTTGACTATAACATCGACTTTGAACTTCTGTCAATTTCTAACTTCTCATTCCGTTGAATTTTTTGAAAATTCGGCTATATACAAGCCGTGGATAACTGCAAAATTTGTAGAACATTGTCGTGGCGCGGGTTTTTACAATTTATCAACAAAGTTATACACATAATTGTACACATTATCCACAAGTTACTGAGGGATCATCAAGGGATAAGTTAGACTCAATTTGAGGAGAGATGTGTACAGGTTAAGTGCTTCATGGGTGGGGTTGTGCATAACGGGCGGATGTATTGCGGCATAGAGAAAAACCTCCTGCCGCGGCAAGAGGTTCTCATTCCCTTTATTTTTTTCGATCAAAAAAGAGGCTCGCCTGATCATACGCCTGATCGTAGGCATTGCGCTGCGTCTTCCCTTGGTCCAGCTTGACCAATTGGTCGCTCGCCTGCTGCCGGAACTGTTCCAGCTTCTTGCGGATAATCGGATCCAGGCTGATAATGGCTTGCAGACGCGCTTTATAGACGTTTTTTTCGGCTGCGGAGGCCTTATCCACGTTGGCTAGAATCGCTTCCATTAACTGCCCCCGCTGTTCCATATACACGGACATACGCTCCGCATCCATCATGGAGAGTTCCGCCATCGCTTGCTGCGTGATCTGCTCCAGCTCTGTTACCAGCTTCTCCATTACGTGCCTACCGGAGCTGCGTTAGGCCCTGCGTTCATTTGCTTGGCCGCTTGCAGCCATGTCTCTTTCAGCTCAATGAGATAGCCCAGCACTTCCTCGGCAGGTTCGGCCGTTTTTTTGATATTCGCCTCGATCAGACGATGGTTAAAATATTCGTACAGCCGCAGCAAGTCCTCCGCAATCGGCGCATTCCGGTCAAGCGTAATCGTGAACTCGCTAATGATGTCCTGTACTTTGACTAGGTTCGTGTTCGCGTCTTGGTGATTGTGATTTTTCAAAGCCTCAATACCTGCACGGCAGAATCGGATGGCCCCATCGCAAAGCATGATCAGCAGTTGAGCAGGGCTAGCCGTTTGCACCGTGTTCTCCAAGTATTTATTCCGTTGGGCTTGAATCATTGTCTTTTCCCCCTAGTGTAAAATACAGATCGCTAGCCGCCCATCTGTTGAGTTAATTGTGCACTTTGCGCTTGCATTTGATTCATATATTTTTCCATTGCTGTAAATTGATTATAATAGCGGGTTTCTAAATCATCAAGCTTTGTCGTAAAATCGTCGATGCGGGTGTTGAGATCTTTGAGCGATTTCCCGATGATATACGTCGTATCTACGCTGCCGGTCACGCCCGCTTTCGCAGAGATGTTCTTGAAGAGCGCATCTGCTTGATCGGACAAGCGTCTAGCTAGACCATCGCCTTTATTAGAGTCTTTCAGACCATCATTGGCCGTAAAGAGTGCCATAACTTGGTCAGGGTTCTCTGCGATCGCTTTCTTCAGCTTGTCTTCGTCGATATAGATTTTGCCGTTATCCAGATAGCTGCCGGAGATGCTGGCGCCGGAAACGTTGGCTGTTGAGATGCCAATCTGGGATAGGGATTTCATATTCCCGGTCGGCAGGCCTTCTATTGTATTGGAGAACGACGTACGGAAATTAGTTATCCCTGCCCTAAGAATCGAGTCACCATACAATGTACCGCTCTTAGCCTTTGTTTCCCATTGCGTGATTTGGTCATCTTTCATCGCTTCGCGCTGCTCATCGGTCAATGGCGAGAAATCTCTATTTCTTTTTTCAGTCGTCTTGGTATTGATTGTGTCGATTAACTCGTTGTATTTGTCGACGAACGATTTGATGGAATTGAAGACAGTGTCTACGTCGCGCGTATTCGTGATGTTGACAGCACTAGACGATGTTTTCTTAATGGTAATATTCATCCCGCTGATGGAGAAATTGTTGGTGTCGTAATTGGCTGTAACACCATTGTAGATGATTTCGGCTTGCTGACCGGTGATCCGATAAGACCCATAATCCAAATCCGTTGTGGATGTAGGGGAGGTCATTCCTAATTTATCGGCTAAATTGTATGAATCACTCGTTCCATCGGTTACAGTTATCGGCTTCGTTTGGTCAGGGTTATAGAAAGCCAACTTATTGTCTTTGTCTAAGTAAGCCGAAACGCCAGATTTACCAATGTCCGAGCTATTAATTTGATCAATGAGTTGACCGATCGTTGTTGTTTTGGTGACATCATAGTCGAATGTTTTGCCGTTTGCCTCAATATGAAACTTTTGCGTCGAGGCAAGAGATCCGTCAATTAATGTTGTGGAACCAGAAGCAAAGGCCTGAGTCCCTGTTACCTTGCCACCTTTATTTGCACTGTCCGTCGATAGTGGCCAAGCTGTTGTCGGTACTTCAGTAGCTGAATCAACACCAAGTTTAGTTAGTAAATTATAACCATCGCTTGTAGCATCGGTCAAAGTAATAGGTTTACTTTTATCAGGATTATAAAAAGCCAACTTATTACTTCCATCCAGGTACGCTGTTATACCGGCTTTTTTTCCCACATCAGAGTTATTTATTTGATTAATTAAATCTCCGATCGTCGTCGAAGCCGTCACATTATAATCAAAAGTTTCTCCCCCAGCCTCAATATGAAACGCTTGGGGGGCTCCCATACCACCATCGATCACGGTTGTTGAACCCGATGCAAAGGCCTGATTTCCAGTAATTTTGCTGCCCTGGCTTGAAGTCAATCTAAGCACCGATGTGAGTAAATTATGACCATTAGCTTCACTGTCCATCTTCAAGTCAATCGCAGCCTTGCTACCGGTAGAAGAAGAGGTAAAAAAGAAACGATCAAGATTCGCATCATAACTCATCGTCACGCCAGTTGTGGAAGATTTACCGTTCACATTCGCAACCAAACTAGCAATCGTGTCTCCCGGCTTAACATTAATGGTTGCCGTTCCTTTCTCACCGCCAATTGTCAACGTGGTCGGCTGCGCAAAAGAAGGATCGATTGAGCTCAGTAGTGCTGTATCTGCTGAAGCTCCTACTTTCTCTGATGTAACCGAAGCCGACGTAGCCAACTTGTTGACTTTTATAGAGAAAATTCCATCAGGCGCCGTTGCCGACGAAGTAACTGAGACAATACTATCATCCGCCGAAGTGGATTTCTTAGTCAAAAATGCCGCCTGACGTGTCATATCCGACGCTGCGCTTCTAAAAGCCAAAATCTTCGTATTGATCGTACGATAATCGTCGCGCTGCCATTCTAGCCATTGCTTTTGCTGTTTCAGCTTGTCCTGCGGAATGCGCGCAGCTGCTACCAGCTTCTTGACCGTTTCATCAATATCAATGCCCGAGTTGGAAAAACCACTCAAACGCATAACCATGTAACTCACCTCACTGCTTCTTCAATTTATCTCTTCTCGTCAACTAAAATGCCGGCCATTTGCCAAAGTTTTGCTACGAAGTCCAGACTCTTCTCAGGCGGAATTTCACGAATCACTTCGCCTGTATCTTTGTCCATGACCTTCACAGAAATAAGTTTTGTCTTCTGATGGACCGAAAACTCTAGCGATGTGGATCTGCCCTGCATGGCCTTGATCGCATGCTCGATCGCTTTGACGACTTGAGCATCGCTAATTGTGACGTTCTCGCCCTGAAGCTCAGCTCTTTTAAGTTCCGATGTGTTCGTAATCGTCGATGCGATCAGTTCAGCTGCTGCATTGCTCGCTGTGACATCATCGACTTTGGTCACTTTCACAGGTTCTGGGGCAGGCCTGCTTTCACCAACTGCACTGCCAATTCCGCCAATCTGGTTATTGATACTCATCGAATAAACAACCTCCATCCGAGATATACATATACCTTATATATCGGACGGAGGTTGTGAAGTTGTTAGGGTTTCTTAGCAGCATTTAACCTAAAAATAATAGGCGGCATATACCTTTTTCACAGCAAGAATAACATCCCGGACGTCTTGGTCTGTCATTTTCGGGAATAATGGTAGTGTAATGGCATTATCGTAATAATTCTCTGCGTTGGGGCACAGGCCGCTTGGATAACCAAGGTTTTGATAATAGGGCTGAAGGTACACGGGAATATAATGGACATGAACACCAATATTCTCGGCACGTAAGGCATCAAAAAGTTCTCTTCGCCCTACGGAACAACGATCTAATTTGAATTTTAAGACGTATAAATGCCAGCTCGAATTCGTATCGGCATGTTGAAAAGGAGTAATGATCCCCTCCATGCCGCTAAAAGCCTCGTTATACTGCATAGCAATTGTACGGCGCTTTTCTATGAAATCATGCAGCTTAGACATTTGAGATACACCTAGCGAGGCTTGAAGATCTGTCATCCGATAGTTGTAGCCCAGCTCGTGCATTTCGTAATACCACGGACCATCATTTTTGGTCATGATGCCATCATCTTTGGTCATCCCGTGGCTTCTGAATAAAACTAATCTGTCATAGTAAGCCTTCGAGTCCGTTGTGATAATGCCGCCTTCACCCGTTGTTATATGCTTAACTGGATGAAAACTGAACATCGTCATATCTGCTGTTGAACCCACTTTTACACCTTTATACTCAGCGCCTAATGAGTGGGCAGCATCTTGGATCACAACCAGATTATGTTTCCGCGCAAGGCTAGTGATACGATCGATCTCAACAGGCTGGCCTGTAAAATCAACAGCAATGATGGCTTTCGTTTTGTTTGTAATCTTTTTTTCAACTTCATTTGGGCTGATATTATAGGTATTCTCGTCTATATCTGCAAAGATAGGTACCCCGCCTTGATAAAGCACAGCGTTGCTGCTTGCCAGAAAAGTAAGCGGCGTCGTAATCACTTCGTCACCGGTTGAAATCCCTGCAGCAAAACAAGCGCCATGTAAAGCAGCCGTTCCATTACAAAAGGCCACTGCATATTGGGCTCCAACATAGTCCGCAATGGCTTGTTCAAACTTTTGGATGGCTGGCCCTTGGGTTATAAAACTGCTTTCCAGTGTAGCTATAACCGCACTAATATCGTCACCATCAATCCATTGCTGACCATAAGGCAGCATCGCGTTTCTGATCGGCTGTCCTCCGTTAATTGCCAACTTGTCCATCTAGCGTCCACCTTTATGTAAAATAGCCACCTTATTTACATAAGGTAGCTTGTACGAATCCATTCTTCAGTTAACTTGATTCCCTCTTCAAGAGACACCGAAGGCTCCCAGTCGAGCAGCTCTTTGGCTTTTGAATAGTTGCACAATAATTTTTGGATTTCACTTTGCGGGTGAATATGCTCAACATGTTTTATTCGATTCTCATCGCCAACGACTAGCCGTGCAAGCTCATTAACCGAAATATCACGCCCTAGCCCAGCATTCACAATTTGCCCATTAACACGGTCGGAATACCCGGCTTCTACTACAAAACGTGCGCAATCCTCTACATATAATAGGTCTCGTGTTTGAGTTCCCTCGCCATAAATTTGCAGATCTTTCCCAGCCAGCTTATTTCTCACGAAAATCGCGACAACGCCGCCTTCACCGCCTGTTTTTTGGAAAGGACCGTACGTATTGAATGGACGAATAACGACAACCGGCAGATTGTACGCATAGTAGTAGGAGAGCACCATATTTTCTGCTGCGATTTTGGCGCCTGCGTACGGAGAGGCCGGTTTGGTCGGATGCAATTCCGTAATACCAGTATCGTCCGTACAACGATCATAGACCATGCAAGTGCTCATAAACACCACCTTAACTTGGTGCTTCCGGCATTGCTCCATCATATAAAAAGTTCCCACAGTGTCGTTATTAAACGTCGTTCGGGGGTCATCGATGGAATCCTGTACGTTGATCGAAGCGCCAAGATGATAGCAAATATCAAAGTGGTGCGCATCAAATAACTGCGTCAGCAGATTCTCATCCTTAATATCTCCGGCAATTAGTTCTTGGAAGCCAGGATGCTGCTCAAACTCATGTACATTCTCTCGACGGCCATTGGAGAAGTCATCCACAATCCAAACCTGATGGCCGTCTTCCAGCAAACGTTTCGCCACCCATCGGCCGATAAACCCCGCACCGCCTGTTAATAAAATGTTCACTACATTCCGCTCCTTTGTTAAAAAGCCTTAATAAGTGGAGGCTCGTGATGTCCAAACTCGCCATCAAGATAGCGATCGACAATGTCATTATCGAACAGATTGTAAACCACTCGCAGGTGCTGCGGGCCCCAGTCCTCTGTCATAAATAACTTGCCGGACGATTTTTGGGGTACAGGCTGAACCGATTCGCCCTTAGCTAATTTATGCAAAATCATCACAATATCTTCTGCTGCTTGCTTAACCGCACGGCAGGCAACGTCATGCAAGCCGTCTCCCCGTACTAGCTCCGGAACCGCATGATGAATGATGGCTCCTGCATCTAACTTTGAGGTTAATTGGTGGATGGTCATCCCCGCCCAATTCGGCTTCATAAAATAAAACGGCCAGAACAGCGTCGTGTTGCCGCGGTACCACGGCGACAATCCCCCATGAACATTCCATGCGTAAGTCGGGAACGACGCCAGAAGCTCCGTTGAGATTTTATGAACGCCATAAGTAAGCACAACATCCGGCTGTATGGCATCGATCCAGTCTTTAACCTGCTTGCTGTTCAGATTATGGTAATCAACTTGCAGAATAGCCTCCGGATCCATCTCCAATTGGCGCGAATGCCCAAATTGCCTAGTTTCCGCTGCATCTCTGTCTGCAAAATGGCGGATGAAGTTCTCGCGATCTAGCTCCTGCAAGCCAGGAGGCGGCGCAGGTAAAAATTCTTCTCGTTTCTCCATGACGACGGCATTTAAAAATCCGTGTTTCTGCAATGTTTCAGCTACAAATAAGTGTCTGGGATGGGAGCCAATGAATAACACAACTTTCATTTCGTTATAACCCCCTTTTTTCGGAAAATGGACCGATGATCAGTTGTTTTTCTTTTAAAATCTCAATAACGGGCTCTAGATCTAGGATCGAACATCCACAGCGATCCGCAATCTGCTGCATTGAATGCTGCCCATCGCAATAATTCAAAACGATAAGGATACGGTTGAGCTGTGTTCGGTGATCCACGACCTCATTATTGGAGTGCCCTCTCATCGTCGGCGCATTCATATCTGGATAAAGACCATGCTTGTCCAATTTGACTTCACCAAAAGGGGACTGGTTTATATAATATCCATCTAATTCCAGAGCTTTGCATACGAATTCTAATTCATCCAAACTTTGCTGAAGGGCTTCAATCGTCATCGCTTCCTTCGTATCTAACGAATTATGATAGCCAGGAAAGCCCGAGTGCAGACCTCGCGACATCTGACCTACCGGAAAATTAAAACCGGGGGAGCAAAACTGGCGTTCATCAGACCCATAAGTTGGCGTAAACCCTCTCAATCTTGCGTCTATCTTTTTATGATGAATTAAATGAGCAATGATTATATCCAGCTGTGAATGATCGCGTCTCGTTTTCTTAAAGCTCAACGGGTCGTTGCCGCCGATGCAAGTTAACACCATGCCCGCAACCACCTTTTCCCTCAACTCTTCCCCAAATTGATGCAGATAGGCAATCGCACCGATCGTCTCAGGTGCTAATACAAACCGATACGTGAATCGGCGATGCTGCCATTTGGCCAAACGAAGGTACATGAAGGCTGTAACGATTGGCCCGCTAAGCTCATTATTCGCCATAGAAGGATGGCAGATGTAAGAACTGAACAGCACTTCTTGATCGGACTCACCGGGCAAAACAACTTGCGCATAATTGAGTTCACCTTGAATGAGCTCGCTATCGATATAAGCATGGTACTGACCCGGCTTCAGGTTCTCCAGTACGCAATGTGGAAGACAAAATCCCCATCTCTCCTTATAGTAAGATGTCACGTATGGAATGGCGTCTGGCAGGCTAGGAACACTGTAAAGATGCGCTTTGACTTCATCAAGAGATAGCGTTCGATTTACTGGAACACTGTAATTGAGAACATGCAGATTATGATCTTTAAAATCGACGATTGTTTCTCCATTCGGCCCTTTTAACCAAGCTTCACGAATTCTCCATTCACGGGGAATCTCCCAATCAAACACCTTCGCCCCCGTCGGTACGGCGAATTGCTCCAATGGTATATATTGTTGGAATATCGCAATCGTTTCCCTGACGCCAGGCCCTGTAATACTCCTGCAAATCGGGAAAAGACGGTCGAATAGCTTATCCATTTCCTCAAATTCCAGCATTTTTTCCGATTGTTTTTCCAAGCTGTCTACCCGGTCCATGATTTATCCATCCCTCTACATTCAAGTTACAGTATGTCCCATGTCATCGGAGTTCCTCTTGCAACATCCTTTGTGACCTTCCTGCCAAGTACAAGCTCCAAATTTTTCGTCGGCAGCCCTGCCCCAGGGCGAATAGATTTGATATTGTCCTTGGTCAATATATCTCCCTGCTTCAAATCCTTAATCACATACAAGGATCTTCTATGTTTTAATGAAACTTTCTCGGCTTCTGTTGGCCCATAATGGATTTGTCCTAGGCTTTTCGAAACGCGATCCGTCTCGACAACCAACGCGCTCATTTCGGCCGGTTCCATGGAAAAAGCTGCGTCCACCCCGCCGGCAGCACGCGACAACGTAAAATGCTTTTCGATCACGGAAGCACCAAGTGCCACACTGCCTACACTGACGCCGATGCCCATTGTATGATCGGAAACGCCGACTTGGCAGCGGAATAAGTCCCGCAGGTGAGGCAGGGTCGATAGGTTGGTGTTTTCAGGGGAGGCGGGATACGTGCTGGTGCATTTCAACAGCACAAGATCCTTGCAGCCCGCTTCCCTTGCGGCACGAACCGTTTCGTCCAACTCTGCAATTGAGGCCATTCCCGTCGATATAATCATCGGCTTGCCTTTGCTAGCTACATAACGTATGAGCTCAATATCTGTATTTTCGAACGAAGCTATTTTGTAGCAATCGACGTTCAATTGTTCCAAGAAATCGACAGCCGTCTCGTCAAAAGGTGTGCTGAAAGGAATAATGCCCAATTCTCTGCATCTTTTGAAAATAGGTTCATGCCATTCCCAAGGTGTGTACGCCTCTTGATAGAGCTTATAGAGAGAAGTTCCCTTCCACAAACTGTTCGGGTCATCAATCCAAAAATCGCCGCTGTCGATATCAATCGTCATGGTATCTGCCGTATAAGTTTGCAATTTCAGGGCATCTACACCAGCTTGAGCGGCAGCTTCTACGATGGCAAGCGCCGTATCCAAAGATTGATTGTGATTCCCCGACATCTCGGCAATAATGAATGGTTTATGTATGGGTCCGATCAAACGATGACCTATTTGAATGTCTTTCATCAGCAGTTATCCCTCCATGATCGTCTTCACGACCGGATGTAAGCCAGCTTCTGTTGAATTACCCAGCAACTGAAGAGCGCGTTCGCTCATTTCCACCACATCTTGTGGATGCAGTAGAGCTCTATCTAACACCTCTACGTAATCTTGCACGTACACATCATCATAAAATCCCATATTCCAAATCGCCCCGAATCGAGCCGCTGCCTCCGTTGATTCTGTCTGATTATCCGCCACAACGGTGACGGCAGAAGGAAGACCAAGATAGCAACGCTCCCACATCGTTACACCACCTGCTCCGAATGACAGGTCCGCCTCATTCATTAACGAGCTCAAGTAATCAATCTGACAATGATAATGGTAATTGGACCGCGCACATTGTTCCTCTATTTCAACTCGGACAGGATTCGCGGTACCTACGACTACATCTACATAAAGCCCGCTAATCTGGCTTGCTTCTAACGCATTAAGCACTTTCATCGTTTCATTGGTTGGATCACTTCCGCCAAAAAAAACAAGAATTCGCTTAATTGACCCCTTTCGCTTACGCATGTGCTTCCGCATAGATAAGAATTCGGGGCGCAATAATAAGTAAGAAGGCCCTAGAAGCAACCGGCAGTCAGCAGGAACTAACGAATGATACCGCTGCTCAAGATTCGTCGTATAATTTTGATCGAGCAGAAGCTCACACTGATGCCTCCGGTCAGCAAGATCATCAATGACAGCGATGTGTTTAACGTATGGCCCAATCCGCTGTTCCCACTGCTCATCTAGACCATAATGGTCAACAATCATCCATCCGTCCGAGCCAATCTCGCTAATAATATCTATAACTTTATCAGCATCCTCACTTTGCGTAAAGACTTCCTCACCTAGCATAAAAACTTGAAATCCCTTTTGTGCGACCCAGTCACCTAGATGGCCTCGCCCCATTCTCATGATGAAAGACACAGACGCTCCCGCTTGAACCAGCATTTCCGCCAAAAGCACGCATCTCATGATATGGCCCGTTCCTATGGCTGTCGAACCATCCACGCGTACAAATACATGCACGGTAATACCTCACTTTCCAAACCGACTATACAACCGGTTTCTGTTCAATATGTGCATTTAATGCCGCTACGTCGGGATTTTGCAGTAGGAACTCCACGACATCCTCAGAAGAAACAAGCATATTGTCCCGGAAATGGTCTCCGATTCTTTTGCACAGTGCATAGTCCTCTTCGGTATCGAGCGTAATTCTGAGCTCTGGGTGAAGGAGTGGAGTCGAAACAGGATAGGATTTTCGGGTAAATTGTTCGCGATGTTCATAAGCATAGTACGTGACATGCTCTCTGTGACGGAGCTCTTTCCCTACGTTATACATGGTCTCGAGTGCAGAAAATGCAACGATTTCAACAGTTAGACCCCGCGGAACATCTCCTACGAGATCAAGGATATCTACTCGCTCTTGCTTCATTTGCTGAATTAGCCCGCTCGCCATTTCGTAATCAACAAACGGGCAATCCGCTGTTACTCGAATCACGTAGTCCGGATCATATGCCGCTGCGCACATATAGTACCGTGACAACACATCATCCTCAGAACCTCTGAAGCAGATGACTTCGTTTTGCTCACACCATGCTGCGATCGCATCATCTGGAGCGAGAACGGAGGTTGCGACAATAACCTCGTCTACACCTTGTACGTTGCGACAACGCTGAACTACATAATCGAGCACAACGGTTTTGCCAAGGGGCAGCAGCACTTTCCCTGGCAGCCGTGAAGACCCCATTCTCGCCTGGATTATCATCACTGTTTTCATTCCAATTACCGCCTATTCTTCAAAACTGCCAACAAATCTATCGTACGAAGCGCTTCTCTTTTTCCATTCATCCGCGAGCATTTCATAAATATATACATCATGAAATACACCATCTTTTAGAATATGCTGCTGGTAGTGTCCCACTTCCGTACAACCATGCTTCAAGTGGATCTTCCTCACATTGTCATTGTGAGCCATCACTTCGCCAAGCAGCTTGTTGAAACCCAACTTCTGAAAGGCATAGTTATAGATGTAGGGCCCAATCATTGCACCGACCATATTGTACTGCGTATCACCGATGTAATATGCCCAGTAGGCACGTAAATGATGCCGGTCTATGTTCGTTAACGAGACAAGCCCGAGTTGCTTTTCCTTCGAAGTAATTAACCAATATCGACTCGTTGAATCACTGGAAATGCGCTCAAACCACTTTTTCTGGCGGTCTAAGTTGTATTCAACGTCTGTAAACATGTACTTGGTAACGTGCTCACTTGTTCGCCATTTCAAAATCTGCTCTAAATGCTCCTCCTTCAGCTTTAAAAATTCCACAAACGCTTCCTCCTCATCGTAAATCCACTTCTCTTGTCAAATAGCTTAGTAAATAATACCCGTCCCAGACTTCAGCAAAATCCAACGCTTTCCCGACGGGAATAATCCGATCGATTCCCCTTCCATTCAAAGCATAGATAAACCGCTTTAACTCTTCTTTGGTAAATCCGAAGTAGGACAAGGTTTGATCTTTGTCTGATACAAATGTCGAGACCTCTAGCAACGTCGAGCAGGATAATTCTAAAAACAACCCACCGCCACAATGCATCTCCCTGATTTGCTCATTCATTTCGGTCACCTCAACGCGTGTCGGCGTATGCAGGGCTGCCGAAGATACAGCCTCCGTGTACGAATGGGCACCATAGAAAAAAGCTGTCGTTAACCGCGTTACTTGTAAAGCCTTTGGCAATTCATATTGAGCTGCCTGGAGCTTGGCTGTCAGCGCGTTCCAAAACCTCATTTTCGCTTGTTCAATATGCTGCTCATTCCCTACCCAACAGACAAGCCTTGGTGAAGAGCAAGCCATTTGTTGAAACCAGAAAGCATCGTTATAAAAATCATGCGCGAGCTTCGCCAAACTTTCGTCTGATAGGGCAATAAGCTCATCTGCCGAGAGCACGACCGTTGAAAACCGATCAGCGAAGACCAACTCCGTCGCTAACGGCGGTAAAGGAATCTCGCGAATCGTTCGAATCGTCTGATCGCCTCCCCAGATGACCCTCGCGTGACATAAACTCGATAAGAACTGCGAGATCTGCCGATCATGCGCATACGTCAAAAACAGCGTCCGCTGCCTAATCTCCTCATAGGCGGCCTGATCCATCACCTTATCGATAATGCCCAGCAGTAAGGTAAGCTGCTCATTCCTGTTTTGCGATAAGCGGACGATATTGATATTTCCCGCCAGCATCGACAGCACCCAGGAATACAAGAAAATCGTATCGACATTCGATGGAGCGAAGTGAAGCACTACCCCTCTTGCCAATAAAATACGACTCTCACTGCGCTTCTCGAAATCTCGTTGGATCTGTGCAATATTTGCCTTCCGGAGCCAATACCCTGTAGCCATTAATTCCGGATAGGCTCGCATTTGTTTGTTTTTTAGAATGACCGCAGACACTTCCTGCAAAAACTGCACGACAACGGGGGAGAACGGGTGCAACGGCTTCACCTTCGCCATGTTGGCTGCATGTGCCTGCCAGTCCTCCGTAGATAGCCCCATCGGCATAAGAGCTTCCATTTACACATTCACCCCAATCTGCCGATCATAGGCATGGGTGTCACTGCATCCTCTAATTTCCGCCTTAGGAATCCGACCTTCGACCGTGAAATATTTCCCCATTCGACCGCATGGACAATTGTCTTCTCCGTGTATCGTTCCGACATCCTCCGTTAGCAAACTATGACCCGGATAGCTTTGCGGCAACGTGCTGATGACTTGCACAATTCCCTTGCTCTCATTCGCAACAGGCTTCAATGTTTCAAAATCCCGGATGATGACATCGGCAAAGCCAGGTGTATGAAAATATCCATGTTCACACTCCATAAAAATCGAGCCCACTTGCTCAACCATGCCGTAGTAGTTGTGAATAAGCGGTATCTGAAATTGCCCAAATAGGGCTTGCTTGAACACTTCATTGCTGACCGCTTCATCGTTTAACTTCTTCCAACCGCCACCGTGAATCAAAATGCTATTACTCAGCGGAAGTTGGATACGTTGATTACGACAAACTTTAAATAAATATTGCCAGATCATAAACGTAAACCCGAATAACAAGATACGTTCACCCGCATGCTTTTCTAAAAAGGCATTCAAACCTGGCCAATCGATCTCCATCTTGTCATCCAGCAAATAAAAATGATTGCGTCCAAAGTTTGAAAACCCAACGATGCCCGCTCCCCTTGCACTGAAAGCTTTACGATCTTTGATCACATTCTTGGTATCGATAATGATCATCGGCAGACGCTGCTTTCCAATGAAATCTCTCACAATGGTCACAAGCGCTTTTGACTGAAGCTCTGAAGTGGCGCGATCAATGAAGATTTTCGAGACTTGCTGGGAAGTCGTCCCGCTGGATGTTAGGGTTTTGATTACTTCTTCCTTAGGTACCGAACATAAATCAAGCATTTTAAAAAGCTGAACAGGCAAGTACGGCAAATCCTCTACACGAAGGACTTCTGGCTCAAAGGGGACTTTATCCAAAATGTGCCGATAGGGCTCGCAGTGCCGCTGATGAAAGTCCGTTAATCCTTTTAACTCATTGACTAAAGAATCTTGCTTTGCGGTGCGATTCATTGCATAGGGAGTTTGGAAAACGGCTTCGTTCATGGCATCATGTCCTTTAGCTTCAGATAGTTCATTTTTCCATTTTCTAGCCGCGGCAGATTAGGCAAAGCTTTTACAGAAAATGACGATACGTGCAGCTTGTACAATTGACGTACATACTCGGTAAGAACGGCAATCTTCGATTCATCTTCCGTAAAAATGAGCAGTAGGTCATCGCCTCCTGTACAAGCAACCGGCAGCGAAAACTTCACTTCTATTTGCCTTTCGATTTCGTCCAAATTCATTCGCAGACCAAAAAGCTTAATAAAACGCTTCATTCGACCTTTTATATACACATATCCCTCATCATCGATCTCAGCCAGATCTCCGGTATGCAGCGTTCCGCCGAGTTCGTCACCTTTGGCCAGATCCTCGCCCGTTTCGGCATAACCAAGCATCACATTTGGGCCCTCGTAGATAAGTTCTGAGGATACTTCATCAAGTCGAAACGTTCCATTGGGAATCGCAATACCGACAGAATCGGCTTTTTCCGCGAGTCTATTTGGAGGAACATAGCTCATCCGCGCAGTTGCCTCGGTCTGTCCGTACATCACGTAGAACCGTCTTCCTGACTCAACGGCCATGTTCTGGAAAGATTGAACCAGATTAGGGGCCAACCTGCCACCAGCTTGTGTAAAATACCGCAAAGAAGGCAGCTCCATTTGCCCAAAACGGAGTCGTTGGAGCATTTGGTAGGTATACGGTACACCAGATAGCGATGTTGCTTTTTGATCTTTAAAAAAACTCCAGAACTCTCTTGAGAGTATCGAATCGTTCGTTATTAGTAATGCACCCCCAACCAGCAGGTGACTGTTAATGACAGATAATCCGTAAGAATATTGAAATGGCAAGGTCGTAATGGCCCGTTCCGTTTCATTCAACTGCAAATAAGTCGCGATCGACTGCGCATTGGCTTGCAAATTCGCATACGAGAGACGTACGAATTTGGCGCTGCCCGTCGTTCCCGAAGTGCTCAGCAGTACCGCAAGATCAGGGTAGATATCTGCTGTACGGGAGAATTCCTGCTTCATCCACACAGTGGACGAAGATTTATAGTAACCCTCGAATGCATGCACGTGAGACGGGGATACAATCCAATTAGGCTCATATGTACGAACAATATGCTCAAGCAGCGTTATTTCTAGCAGCCCATCGAGCAGCATAACTGCATGGCCTGCCTGCAAACACGCCACATAGGCAGTGAGGGTTGCTGTGTCATTTGCACAAAGCAGCAGCACAAGTTGTTTGTGACCCGACATAGGCAGTTGTGCACGAAAGTCATCCACACGCTGCTGCAGCTCACCATAGGTGATATCTTTATCAGCAGTCGAAATGACCGCTGTTCGCTCACTATACTTACCAACGTTCCAAAACAAAGACACCGTGCACACTTCCTTTTTCCTATCGCAGGTTTCCTTTTACTATTATCGGCTTCTGGCAAGCATCTAATTAGAAAATAATAAGGTTGTTTCAAAAAGTGCCTTAACCTGCACCTTTGAAACAACCTCATCAGACACGATCCAAACGTTAGACGACCATGCCGCCGTCGACTCCAAGTACTTGTCCTGTCACATACGTAGACAAATCCGAGGCTAAGAAAAGAATGGTATTCGCCACCTCTTCCGGCTTCCCAGCTCGACCCATATGAATGTTCGATAAACGGTCGTTGTATCTTTCCTTCGATAGCTTAGAGGTCATATCCGTTTCAATAAAACCAGGCGCCACAGCATTCACCCGTATATTGGACGGAGCAAATTCTTTGGCTGCGGATGTTGTCGCCCCAATCACAGCCGCCTTACTTGCCGCATAGCCGACCTGCCCAACATCTCCATATCTACCGAGAATGGAACTTACATTAATAATAGACCCACTTTTTTTGCGCATCATCAAGCGTGTCGCGTACTGCATATGCGAAATGGTGGCCATCACATTGACGTCAAACATCTCATTGAGTTTTTCCTGTTGAACTAACCCCAGCATGCCGTCATTGAGAATTCCAGCGTTATTGACAAGAACATCCAGCTTTCCATATTGTTTATGGATGCGTTGAAAGGCTCGTTTAACCTCCCCTGCGTCCGTTACATCGTAGCACAGAACAAGCGGCACATGTTCGGAGATCTCGCTGATCTGGGCCGCTAACGATTGCAAATCATTTTCGTTCCGCCCATTTATAACTACAGCAGCCCCGTGCTTCGCCAAAACGAGTGCTGTCGCCCGCCCAATTCCTTTCGAAGCACCTGTAATTAAAGCTACCTTGCCCTCAAGCAGCATTTAAAACTCCACTCCATACTTGCTCAGAATCTCTTTGGCCTTTGCAAATGAACTTAGATCAATGACATCGTCCGTATCCATCATAATATCAAAGCCTTCATCGATCGCCGCGATCAGCGACATGTGAGCAATCGAATCCCATTGTTCAATACTGTTGTAAAGTAGATCATCTACAACAATGCTTTCGGAGATGCCTAATGCTTCTGCGAAAATGGCTTTAAGTTTTTGTTCGTTCATGTGAGTTCCTCCTACTTAGAATAATACGGTTAGGCTCCATCGCCCTTTGCTTGTTGCAGGATACTCTCCCAGCTCAATTCAATTCTCTCAACATCCTCTTCAATTAACTCTTTGCCTATTTGCACTTCAATGATTTCCAACTCAGTAACTGCCCTAATGGCATGTAACGATTCGGGAGGAATAGTAACAACAGAACCCACCTTAACTTGTTGGAGGTATCCATTTTGGACAATCTCTCCTTCACCAGAAATGACCGTCCATACTTCTTCACGTTTTCTATGCTTCTGATAACTGAGATTATGATCCTTATATAAACAAATTCTTTTAGTAAGCATCTCTAACCCGTTGCTCAATTTGGACTGATCGAGAACTCTCGACCATCCCCAGTGTCGCTCTATGTACCTGGGGGGATCTGTGAAATTTGCCACTAGGTCTTTAAGCCTTGGACTTGCCGCTTTATCCGTCACTAATATTCCATCTGGGCTTGCAGCAACAACCACATTTGATACCCCTAGAATTGTAATCGGTATCTCAAGTTCATTAATAAGATGCGTATGATGGCAATCGTCACTTATTTTCCCTATACCCATACACCTATCTTTTATTTCTTCTGTTAAGGTATTCCATGTGCCAAGATCTTTCCATGATCCGGAATAAGGTAACACAACAACCTCAGCTGCTTTCTCAACAACTTCATAATCAAAGCTAATTCGACGTAGGTCACTATAATTTCCAACAAAATCCTCATAAACAAGCGAATACCCGTTATTCCGAAGTAGTTCCACCATATATTTCAAACGAAAAGCAAAAACACCGCAATTCCACAAAGCATTACTGTTAATTAACTCTGCCGCCTTCTCTTCAGTCGGTTTCTCTAGAAATCTGGTAACTCTACGATAACCGCTATCACTTCCACTTCCTTCTGCAGATTCGGTTAAGATGTATCCGTATTTGGCCGAAGGATAAGTAGGTTGCACTCCGATTAGCGCCATATCAGCAGAACTATGCTTAAGTACATTATCCAGTTGGTGAAGACTTTCAAAAAAGGTATGTTCCACATAAGGGTCCACAGGAAGAATACACACAACTTCTTCAAGACTTACCTTTGCAACGCTATATAAATATACAGAAGCCAAAGCAATCGCTGGAAACGTATCGCGCCTCATGGGTTCGACAATTAAAGGAACCGTCGACCCAAGCTGAGATTGCAGCATTTCGACTTGCGTCTTACTGGTTGCAATCAACGTATTTTCTTGCAGGTTTGCGTCGCCTAACTGTCGCCATACCCTTTGGACCATTGACTCATTCTGATCTTTATCGCTTTTAAGAACTTTCAGAAATTGCTTTGATCTAGCATCATTGGATAAAGGCCAAAGCCTTTTCCCCGAGCCTCCTGATAATAAAATCAACTTCATAATTCGTAGCCTGCAATTCCTTGATTGACGTACCATTCATAGGTTTGTTTTAAACCCTCTTCTAAAGTTACCTTAGCCTTCCAACCAAGCTTCTCCATTCTCGATACATCCAAGAGCTTCCTAGGCGTTCCATCCGGTTTCTCTGGGTCAAATCGTACTTCACCTTCATACCCTACAATTTTTTTTATTAAAAGTGCAAGTTCAAGGATAGATAGGTCTTGACCCACCCCAATATTGAGAATGCTTTGCTCACCGCTAACATCCCGCTGCATGAGGAATACACAAGCATCTGCCAGATCATCTACATAAAGGAACTCTCTTTTAGGCTTACCGCTTCCCCATACACTAACGAAGGGTTGGTTATTTAATTTAGCTTCATGAAATTTTCTTAGGAGTGCAGGTAATACATGCGATGTTTCTAAATCAAAATTATCGTGAATACCATATAGATTGGTAGGCATTACGGAAATAAATTGAGTTTGATATTGTCGATTATAAGCCTCACACATTTTAATGCCTGAGATTTTAGCGATAGCATAAGACTCATTCGTCGGTTCGAGCTCTCCGGTTAATAGACACTCTTCCTTCATTGGTTGCGGAGCATACTTAGGATAAATACAGGAGCTACCTAGAAAGAGTAATTTAGTAACTTTCGAGAGATAAGCCGAATGAATCACATTTGCCTGTATCGTGAGATTTTCATATATAAATTGTGCTGGGTATGTATGATTTGCATGTATCCCGCCCACTTTAGCTGCAGCTAAGAAGACATAGTCCGGTCTCTCATCCATGAAAAACTCAAGCACAGCTTGCTGGTTTCCCAAATCCAGCTCTGATCTGGAGCGCGTAATTATACGCTCATATTTCAAATTATGCAGCTTGCGCAAGATGGATGATCCCACCAATCCACGATGACCAGCAACGAAGATCTTTGCCGTTTTATCCATTGTACAAGACCCCTTATTATTCAAAATAGCGCTTGGTTTTATAACCCTCTTTGGAAATAAGAAGGTCTTTCTCCGCCTCTTCCATATCTGCCTCAACCATCATTCGCACAAGCTCAGGGAATCCAACCTTCGGTTTCCAGCCAAGTTTGGTTCTTGCTTTTGTCGGATCGCCTAACAAAAGCTCTACCTCTGTCGGTCGGAAATAGCGGGGGTCGACTTCAACAAGAATCTGTCCATTCTCTTTATTGATACCTTTCTCCCCAGTATCTACACCAGTCCATTCTAACTCTATGCCGACTTCTTTAAATGTAGCCGAAACGAAGTCCCTCACCGAGTACATTTCTCCAGTAGCAATTACATAATCCTCAGGAGTTTGCTGTTGAAGCATCAGCCACATGGCCTCGACATAATCTCCGGCAAATCCCCAATCCCTTTTGGCATTCAAATTACCCAAATACAACTTATTCTGAAGTCCAAGTTTGATACGTGATGCAGCTCTTGTAATTTTCCTTGTTACAAACGTTTCACCCCGAAGAGGTGATTCATGGTTAAATAAAATACCATTACATGCAAACATGTTATAAGCTTCACGATAATTTACTGTGATCCAATATGCATAAATTTTAGCCGCGGCATACGGACTACGTGGATAAAATGGTGTTTTTTCTGTTTGAGGAATTTCCTGTACTTTACCATACAACTCGCTGGTTGATGCCTGATAAAACTTCACTTTCTCAGTAAGTCCCGTAATACGAATGGCTTCCAGCAAGCGAAGAGTTCCTAATGCATCCGAATTAGCTGTATACTCCGGGGTTTCGAAGGATACCTGGACATGGCTCTGCGCAGCAAGATTATAAATCTCATCGGGCTTTACCTCTTGAATGATGCGGATTAAATTGGTGGAATCCGTTAGATCCCCATAGTGGAGGTGAAAATTAACATTGCTTTCGTGGGGATCTTGGTATAAATGATCAATTCGGTCGGTATTGAATGAAGATGCTCTTCTCTTGATACCATGGACTTCATAGCCTTTTTTCAAAAGAAACTCGGATAAGTACGCGCCGTCTTGTCCAGTCACACCTGTAATTAGTGCTTTGGGTTTCACTTTAATTATCTCCCGTCTATGTAAGTTACAGTAATAAAATTAATTCTTTCCATGTGAACACTTTTATTTCACTGCCCGCAATACTAAATATTTGGTTACGTATAGCATGATCCACAGGGCCTTCAACAGAGATGACAACGCCATCAATTTGACTGTGATGACTTCTTAACCAATCCGGGGATTGTATAGAAACCCCCCTCGTAAACTCATTATGCATTGCCTGATTGTTATCCAAGAATGTTAATACCTCAACTCCAAATTGCAAACAATCTTCAAGAAGGTAAAGCCCCGTTTTCATTGCACCAAATATAGCGATTCTGTTGACGTTTAAATCCTTCAAAACTGAAGAGATGCCTCTTTTATTTAAAAGCAGTTTTTCTAACCAACTTTTATACAGACCTTGCAACTCCTCCTTAGGGGCTATCGCCGTCAGCTGATCTTCAACACCGAAATGCTCACGCAAAATGAAATTAGCTTCATTGATTGTATCTTGCCTTCCGGAACTACCATTGGAAGCTCCCCCTAATCTAAATAAAGCCACTATTCGATCCAGAAAATGGAATGAATTATTGTTATCTTCAAAACATTTCAACATAAAGTCCAAATCTGCAGCAAGCTTGTATTTTAAATTAAAACCCTTGTATCGTTCGAACAACTTTTTCTTTGCAAAAAAACCTTGGTGAGGATACGTTTGACCACTTTTAAAATCATCTAACGTCATATACTTACCCATTTTGTAGGAAAAATCGCTGTTGAATTCTTTGGCCAAAACTTTAGCACATAAAAAGTCAGCTTCAGGATGCTCGACAAAGAAACGTGCAATATCTTCTATAACATACTGGTCATATAACGAATCATCCGAATTTAGGAAATAAATAATATCTCCTGTACTTTTGGAAACCCCTTTATTGAATGCATCATATATACCTTTATCCGGTTCTGAAACCAAATGTGAAATACTACTGCGATTCGCCCTCAAGATGTCTTTAGTTCTATCGATAGAGCCTCCATCAATGACAATATACTCTATATTAGAGTAGGTTTGTTCCGAAACACTTTGAATGGTCTGCTTAATTGTAGATTCACTATTATAAGACGCTGTAATGATGGAAATTTTGGGACCTCTAATGGGAAGCATAAGATTCAATCAGATCCTTCCAAGAGAATACTTTAATTTGATCTGCAAAAGCATCATTCAAAAATTTAATAACCTCTTTATCTCTTGAACTTTCAATAGATACAATAATAGCATCTACAAGTTTTATATTCTCTTTAACCCACTGCACGGGCTTTATATCATAGCCAAGTATTTTTTTATCTTGCATATTTTCATTATTATCCAAAATCCCTTTAATGCATAAATTTTCTAATTCCAAATCCTTAATTAAATACTTACAAGTAGTTAATGTTCCAAATATAGCAACATTGTTGATCTCATATTTTTTTAATACCCTGGATATTCCTTTGTTTTGTAAAAGAAGAATCTCGAACCATGTCCTGAACAAAGCGTTATTTTGTATTTCAACACTGGTGAAATCAGTAGAAACTCGGAAATAATGATTAATAATTTTTTCCTTCTCCATTAAACCTCTTATTCTTGTCTTATAACTAGAAGAAACTCCACCGATTCTGAAATTAGCTAATACTTTATTTACATACATAGTTTCTTTTTCTGCTGCATTCAAAAAGCATCGTAATGAAAATTCAAAGTCCCCCGCAACAGCATACTCTAAATTAAATAGACCATATTGATGGAAAAATTCAGCTTTCACGAACACAGCTTGATGAGGTGGCGCATATCCTTTTTGGAAATCTTGAACGGAAAATTCTCTACCGTAAACAGTCATATCTTCTGTGTTCTCAAGGAACTGAACGTTCCCATATACGTACCAAGTATTTGGATTCTCATCGAATAGTGACACTACTTCCTCAATCACTGAATCATCAGATAATGTATCATCAGAATTCAAGAAATAAATAATATCTCCAGTAGCATGTCGAATTCCTTTATTAAAAGCATCGTAAATGCCCAAATCCTCTTCGGAAATCAGCTTATCTATTTTGGAATCATAATTTTCAACTATTTTTAATGTATTATCTTTAGATGCCCCATCAATAATAATATATTCAATATTTTTATAGCTTTGGTTTATTACACTTTTAATCGCGCTCTCAACATACTTTTCGCTATTATAAGTTGCAGTAATAACGGATACTTTAAGGCTTGTACTCATAATAGCCCCCCTTTAATTAAACACAAAAATCAAAAAATTTGCTTAGCTGTTTGCCATATATCACTAAATTGCAAAGCAAAGGTCCGCATCAAATGCACTGAATTATCTCTAGCTACCTTCTCACGCTCTAAATCAGGCCCAGCCGCTGCAAGATAGGCATGTTTCAATTTTTGAGCTAGATCCTCTGCATCCGTGCGATCGAAATAAATAGCATGCTGCGGATTTTGTTCCAGATTAACCTTAAGATCGGACAATACCACTGTCTTTCCTAGTGCACGGCATTCTTCTACTATAGTACTCCAGCCTTCGAATAATGATGGTTGAACAACTAAACAACTTCTGCGTATTAATTGAATCTGTTCTTCTCGAGAAATAATTCCAAGAATATGTACTTGATCAGATATGTCCAGTTCACTAATTAATTGTTTTATCATTGTAAAATAATCCCGTACCCGATAGTCTTCGGTCGACCCTGTACAAACAACATGAATAACATGACCGTTGTCTTTCAATATACGTATACTCCTGAACAATACCTCAAAATTTTTATGTGCCCAAAACTGATTACAACATATGATATATTTATCGGGCAAACCAAATTTATTTTGTATGTCCCTAGGATTCACATCATACCATCTGGCGTCCGGCTCCACGTGAAATGATAATATTTTAGTTACAGCTTTGGAGTCAGGGTAGAATCCATGAAAATCCTCTCTTGCATCATTACTACTAAAAACAATAAGCTTAGCTCGATCAGCTATTTCTTGATACTTGAGATCTAGTTTCAAACGTTCTTCCTGTGAAGTGATTTCGGGAAGGTACCGATACTGAAAATCCGGAATCCATGAAGCGGCACAACGATGAGGCAAAACATCCATTAATACAGGATAGTAGAAGTCTATCTTTTCAGATAGTTCATCATAAGAAGAACAATGAATCCATGGGTGTTTAATTTGATCGGATGCTCTCGTAGTATCCTTTCCTACATAAATAATGCCATCGAAACAATGAAGAAAATGCTCATGAAGGTAAAAATCATCCAGACTGCTGTCTGCCGCAACTAAAAATAATTCAGGACGTTCCATTGGTGGCAGGGTGGACACAGCCCTTGCAAGTAATTCAATATAAGAAACTCCGCCTAGCCACTTTTCGCCACCAATTATCCTGAGAGCAATCTTATAATTGGCTTTCATAAAGAACCCCCTACCTTCTTCCACTATGGTTTTTCACCCAATTACAATATTTACTTACCCCTGCTTCTATGGATATCTCTGGAGTAAAACCGTAAGAAGCAAGCTTATCAATATTGGCCTCCCAGTATAACGGATCCCCTTTTCTTACATTACCTGTAAACACAATTTCTTTATCAATTGAGAAACTGTCACGGATGAGATAGGCTAATTTTCCTATTGTAGTTCCTATACCTGAACCTATGTTAAATATACCTGATGTATTATGATGGATTAATACATCTATTGCTTTAGCCAAATCGCTAATATGAATAAAATCTCTTGTTTCATTTCCTGTTCCATAAACTAGAACATTATCGCTGGTATGATCTAAAAATCTGGAACATAAGTCGTACAGAACCTGTTTTCTCAACCCTTCTCCATATGCGGAGAAAATCCTTAATACTAGCGTAGATAATCCATAGACTTTAGAATACTCTTCTGCTAATAATTCACTCATTAACTTGTGATAACCATACGGCGAGATAGGTTGTGTTTGCATGTCTTCGCAAACAGGTAAGGTTTCAGGGCACCCATACACCGAGGCACTTGATAATAAGACAACTTTAGTCCTAGGAGAATACTTTCTTACACACTCTAAAACATAGGAAAACAAATTTACTGATTGCTTAAAGTCTTCATACGGCTCGGCAACTGAATGCTGAACTGAAGATGTGCCCGCACAATGGATTATTAAGGATGGTGGTGACTGTAGCAGCAACGATTCAAATGCTTTCGAGGGCAATTGAGCTTCAACTTTCCTTTCCCAGTGAACTTTCTTGATTAGGTCATTCTGACTCAAAGACCGACCACAAGGAATAACTTCAGCACGTTGTAAATGAAAGTAATGAGATAAATACGATCCTAAAAACCCACCTGCACCAGTAACTATAATACGCGTATGTTTCATTTTCTCTCCTGATCAATTCGCTTGATTACCCGTGCCGGATTACCCGCCACAACAGTCCATGGTTCGACATCTTTTGTAACGACAGACTTGGCGCCTACGACAGCTCCTTCGCCGATCGTAACACCTTTTAAAATTACCGAATCAAAACCTATCCATACCTTGTCTTCTATTGTAATTGGCTTAGAATTCACAGTGTCCCAATTTTTATTTAGTACCATATTATTTCCCGATCTGTAGTCTGCCAATTGCTGCTTCATATCCTCAACACGAGCTTCCCAATTTAATGAATGGGAATCATGATCGTAAATTGTACAACCCCAAGCGATTGTAACATCGTTCCCAATGGTTATTTGAGTTCTAGATATAAGCCTTGTCCCACCATTGATAAAACTACGGTTACCGATCTTGATACAGCCATCTCTGGACTCGAATATAAATTGGCAATTAATGATGCAGTCCTCACCAATAAAAACACATTTATCATTCTCTCGAGGTACATCAAAGCGGAATAAAATATTAGGCATTAAAATTGCCGATTCCTTAATTTCAAAGAGCCGCGGGTATGTATTCATTATTTCAATAGACAAGGTTTGATACTCCTTTGTATACTAAATAAAAGTATTATTAGGGTTCATCAGAATAATTTCTCTCCACGAAAAAATTCTTAATTGATCTTTATTAGTAATGCTTTTAATTTGATCTTTGATTTCTTCCTCATATTCGCCTTCTATAGCCAGAATAATGGCATCTATATCCTGATTATGATCCTTGAGCCAATCTGGAGAGCAAATAGGCGTATTCATAATCTCTTTTCCTTGTCTTAAAACATTATTATCTAAAAACGCAACTGTATGAATACTCGATCTTTTTAAGTCTTGCAACATCAATACAGCAATCTCCCTCGTTCCAAATATTGCCACATTATTGATCGTATATTCTGTTAAACATGAAGAAATAGGATGATCTGAAAAAAGCAGAATCTCAACCCATTTCTTATAGTACTTCAAATTCGTATTCAAAATAGTTTGTTGATAATCTGGTCGCGTTCCAAAGTGCTTTTGCAGGATATTATTTATCTCTTCTATCGCTTTTTTTCGGTTTTTCCCTTGGCTGGATAAGCCGCCTAACCTAAATTTCGATATGACACGGTTTGTATAAAGGCAGTATTCCGAATAGTTTTTGAAAATATTTACAATTAAATCTGTATCACTGCCAATCTTATATTCCAAATCGAACCCACCACATGCAGCAATAATTTCTTTCCTTACGAACGATGCAGAGTGTGGGGGGATCCTTCCCTCCTTAATATCTAATAGAGATACACTTTGGCCACTTATATCAAAATAACCGGTAGAATCGTTCAGTGTCTCAATATTACCATGAACGAATTTCACATCTGGGTATTCATTAAATATTCGTGAAATATCCTCAATAGCTTTATCGTCAGCAAGAAAATCATCTGAGTTAAGAAAATAAATAATATCCCCAGTTGCAACTCTCAGCCCTTTGTTAAAAGCTTCAAATACCCCATTATCTGGTTCAGAGATCAGAATTGCTACTCGCTCTCGGTACTTTTGTATAATTTCTAATGTGCTATCAGTAGACCCTCCGTCTACGATGATATACTCGATATTTGTATATGTTTGTTGAACAACACTTTGTATGGTTTGTTCAATATATTTCTCGCTATTGTATGAAGCTGTTATGATGGAGACTCTCAATTTCTTACTCATTTATCTTCTCCCTCATTTATCTAGTATATATGTAATACTATCTTAAGTATTATTATAAATTCGAATAATCTTACCTTTATTAATGACTTTTATTAGTTGCTCATATATTTCACTTTCAAAGGAAAATGACGAAATAAGAATACACCCAACTACCAAATTGTTAATTTCATTTGCTGCATAGACAGGGTATCCTTCAAAATAATTGCCTGAAGGATTGCTATCAATGATACCTTTCAAATCAAATGAGCTAAAATCAACCAGTTCAATGAGTTGTTTAGTATGACCTCCACAACCATATATGAAGATATTTTTCTTCCCTTGGAGTAAATTCTCAATATAACTTGTGTAATTCGTATGGACAAGTGAATGTCCAACGAAACATGCCTTGCTACCCTTCTTTTCTCCTCGAATTATTCCATCTCGTAAGAAAACCCCACGCTTGTAAACCATGTTTGAATTGTAGTGTCTACTGACTTCTCCCTCCTCAGAAACAGATGAAGACAAATAAAATATACTCGTTCTCGTTTTATTAACTTTAAAATTACAGAAGATAATATCAGGGTCATTGTTAAATGATAACATTATTTCTGCATAATTAGGATGCAAGATACTTCCTTCTTGAATATAAGAGATGTAGTCATATTCAACCTGGTCATGAAAATTATCTTGATTGTTACCAAAAACGATACTTTTATTGGGATAAGTTTGGTTAACTATACTTTCATATGTTTTAGATTCAGAACTTTGTATTCCTTTATTATCATAAACAAATAAAATACGTTTTGTTTTGACTCTATCAGACAAGTTAATGTAACTTGAACTTTTTTCAATGAAATCTAAAACAGAATAACCAAACTCCCCTAAATCTTCATCATTTTTAATTGTATGAGTATTTATGAATTGTGATAAGGTGATTCCAAGACTGTACCAGTAATCTTTGTTCCAGTTGATCGAGTGTTTTATATGGTATGCAAACGGTGTTATCAACCTTTTTGCCGTTATCCCCTTTAGGATAGGAGCTAGAACCGCCCAATAATCCCACCACGGGAGTCCTATGCAAAATTCATTTTTCGGATAAAGGGGAATTATGTCTTTATCAAAAAAGAAAAAGTCTAATCCCAATTCATAGACATCCCCGTGTAAGTTAACAATTGAGTCAATATCGATTCTTGAACCATATACAATTGACTGATTAGATTGTCCTATTATGAATTGAAATAATTGATCGCTAAAGTTAATAAAGTGAATATCTGAATTGACAATTCCGCATATCTTCGAGTCGGCAGAACTAAAATAATCTAAAAAATTGTCAAAATATATATAAGGCTTCCCATATTTATTCGCCGCGTTACTTTTCGTTTCAACAAATTCCACATTGGAAAATTCAGTTTGTAATATCTTTATTTCCTCTATTGAATTAATCGAAACAACACGAAATCCACAATTTAACCACGAACTAATTGCTTGCTTCTGAACCGATAAATTAAATGGTGCAATTGATGTTGCGATTGTTAAATTTTTATACACCAACGTTGCCCCCAGTACATCTCAAAGTTCAAACATACGCGTGCTTCTTATTTATATCTTTCGTAATGAAATCCTTCTTTTCTTCATACCCTTTTCCAATCAAATTAGTCGAGATTTCCTTTGCATAGCTTGATGCAATAATGACGAATGGTGATGGGGATTTAGTTACACCCAAAATCTCGGGAGAATGAATAAGTGTTCGATTAAAAACCACTCCATTCTTCTCCAAATTAGAATCTAAGAAGCCAGATACTTTAATATTGAATAAGCTTAACTCCTGATAAACGTTTTCCCCAACACTACCGGTACCCCATATCATAATTGGCCGGCATTTTGATATTTCTTTTAACCTTTTATCAAGCGATTGCGTGCTTAGTCTTGCTAAGATTTGTTCCACAGATAGCATTGAGGTGAGCCTTAGATACAAAAATTCTTCAATATAATCCGAATCAATTAGAATAGAATTACACCACTCCAGATTCTCAAGATAAAGTTGGTTTTTCCATTCCTGATAATCTTTTGAAAACACATTAGTCATTCGCCCTAGAATATCAGATTTAGTCTCGGCTTCTAAATCAGAGCTCTCAATAGTTAAGTATAAATTTCTTGCAAATTGTGTCCAAGGCATTGAAGATATTTCCAATCTTCTCTGTTCATCAGATGTGATTGCATTGACATTCTCTTCCGCTGGCTTGGTTATTTGTCTATATTGAAACAACTTCTTATCTACTCTTAGTATCTGCCCACGAAGCATTAATTCGAGTACCCAAATAACATCTATTCCGAATTCTTCACGACTTATATCAAGTGCACTTAGATCTTTCCTTCGTATTAATCCATAAATCTCATACCACCAAAACCTGGTTATCCATTCAATAATATTCTCGCTGATTGATTTCCCTCGAGTATCAAATACTTCAAATTCTTTAATTGTCTTCCCTTCCGAATCAATTAGAAGTACATCAGACATGCACATAACTGCAGTAGGATTATTCTCTAACTGTTTTACACAATCTCTGACAAATTGAGGTTCTCTTAAATCATCGTGGGCCGCCCACATGAAATACTCTCCACTTGAAAGCTCTAGTACTTTCTTAAAGTTTTGGATTCCTCCTATGTTCGTATCATTTCTGTAATAATGAATTCTGGAATCGCCATACAAAAAGGATTTGCAAATATCCTCTGTTGAATCTTCTGAACCATTATCTGAAATGATAATTTCAATATTTCTGTAGTCCTGAGAAAGCAATGATTCCAATGCAGATTGTAAATACTTTTCTCCGTTATACACAGGTAAGCCAATGCTTACTAATGGCTCATTCTCATAATCACTCATATTTCAACCACCTTGCCTGAATATAAATTAAAGACAGTTGGTTTTAAAGCCTTCATCTAATCAGACTGAAAATAATTTTATTTTCAGGTATCTTAACTTCTAATAACTGCTTTTCAATATCATCTGCATACATAGAAGCAATAACAATATGGTCCGCTATAGAATGATCAATTGAATCAACTCCCTTAACTTGAGTTCCGAGCAAATACTGGCCCCACTTTTGTGGATCATTATCTATAAATGCTTGTATCTCAATATTTAACCCTAGTCTATTATTCATCTCATTTATTACATTGTGCGCAAGCTTGCCAGCCTCCCCAGCTCCAAATAAATAAACCCGACAACTTCCAACATTCACAATCCAATCAATAAATTGTTCACTCAACATACTCTTTCCAAAATCGTAAATGAAATCAAAACTTTTTCTGTTCTGAATGAATTTAGCCAACTCTAATTTAGTCTCAGCTTCTAGTTCCTCAATTTTTTGATTGAATAACTCAACAGTAAAATTATACAATTCAACATCTAATTTGTTGTTCTCTCGAATTCTTTGAATCAAATCATGCGGTAACTCTTTTTGCTTCGGACGAACAGCTGTAACATTTTGACTTCTGTAAGTCACGATATTCCAAGCAAGGGTTTTATTTAATAAAAAGACGGATTCGTCAAACCGTTCAGTCAAACCCACCAATGCGAACTGCTCTCGAACGTTTTTCTTCGCAGCTTCCAAATCCTCAGGTAATAGCTCTCTTGAAGCAACCCCAGCCATGTACCTCGTTTGTGAATTGTTAAGCTCAGTAAAGTACTGTGATCTCCACTCATGAAAATTATCTAATGTTATATTATTGGTCGTTAATTCTTGATAATACGGATGGTTGGGATCACCTTTTATATAGTAATAGGTAGAAATGATATGTTCGACTGGATCTCTAAGCATAGCAATATATTGTACAGGTCTTTGAAAATAAACATGGACACCATATACGAAATGTCCTTGCAAACAATTGATTGCAGTTTTCTCTTCAGGCGTCATGTCATGAATCTGATTAATAGAGTCTGCCATTCCAAAGTGCGGGTATATTTCTTTTATTTTAGAACGGTCAAATTGCCGTCTAACTAAACTTCTCATTGTTGTGCCGCCCGTTTTGGGAACATGCAGGTGTATAAGCAAGTTATCATTTATTTCATTCATACAAAACATCCCCCTCCTTATTTAATAATTATCAAAATTATCAATACGCTATTTTTCTATTTTCCCTGACTCAATTAAAAAATCGATAATCTGCTTTGCTGATTCCTCTTTTGATAGTACTTCTGTTTCTACAACGCAATCAGGATTAACAGGTTCTTCATACGGGGAGGAAATACCGGTAAAATCCCTAATTTCCCCCTTCCTTGCTTTGGTGTATAGTCCCTTTACATCACGACGTTCACACTCTTCTAATGAACATTTTACATATACTTCAATAACTTCTTGTTTATCGAAAAGAGAATATACCATTTGACGATCTTCATGATAGGGTGATATAAAAGCTGCTAATACAATTACACCTGCATCAATGAATAGCTTTGCAGTTTCTCCTATTCTTCTTAGATTTTCCCTTCTTTCCGATATACCAAAGCCAAGGTCTCTGTTTAGTCCATGGCGCACATTATCTCCGTCTAATATGTAAGTCTTAAATCCTTTATCGTATAACATTCTTTCTACTTCATTTGCCAAACTGGACTTTCCTGATCCAGATAATCCTGAAAACCAAATAACGAAGCTTTTATGACCATTTAAACTGCTCCTTTGTTCCCTCGTTATTTTCGTTTGGTGCCAATAGAGATGTTTGTGATCCGTAATTCTCCTCTGTTCTTGAATATTTGCGGACGTGATACATATTTCATTCTCTTTATTCAAAGGTTAGTTCCCCCCTTAAAAGATAACCCCCCGGTATTCACCGATGTAAGGAGTTTCTCCCACAGGAATCTGTGATGAAATGGAATCTCGGTGAAAACCTTTAAACCGATCAATTAATATTGACTATTTCCAAAAAAGATCGCTTGTCCTGTTGGAAGCTTCATAATAATACCAGGCTTATCAGAGAAAAATTCATCTATAATCTCTTTAGTATCCTTGTAATTTGCCCACCCGTAGTCATCAAAAACAACAACACCTCTTCTAGCTAAGCGGGGATAAAAAAATTGTAAAGCTGATAATATTTCATAAGATTACTTTTGGCTCTTTCGATTGATTGTGTTTGATATTTTACTCCAACTGATTTCATCTCAGAAGAAAGAGTAGCATCGTTTTTTATGTCTTCCCATGCATCATATAGATGGAATTTGTACGATACAGACCCTGCTAATTTTTTATAATAGTCATCAACTTCCGCTAGTGCAAACAAGGCACTCAATCCGTCTCCTACTCCACATTCAACTAAATTAAAAGAGTTTAAATTATCCTCTTTGAATTCAAGTGCATATCTTATTGCAAAAGAAACATTCCAATGTCTATACTGTAAATAATCAATATTATTTGAGCTAACTCCATAAAGTAATCCATGATCGAAGTTACTTTTCAATAACGTATTTGTTTCCCGGAAATTTCCCCATTGATATTTATCATTCCACGGATTCTCATGAGCAGTTTGCATTCCCCATCCAGAAAAATTCACTTTTTGAGGCCGATTTATTAATTCACTTACTTCGAAATCAATACCCTCATGCATACCCTTTAAAAATAGCTTATTCCTTATCCGAGTCGACTAATAGAGATCCAATAATAACATATGGATTATAATCATCAATTAATACTTTCTCATCAAATAATGGCACATTATTAGTCAATGAATTCTCTTTGCTATCAGTAACAAACCCAAGTATGTTCATATTCTTTTTATAGTAGTAGTGATTATAAGTCTCCACTGCTTTCTAATCATTACCCCAGATATATATTTCTTCTACTGGGGTTAATCACCTTGCTTTTTTCATAATTCGCCCCTTCAAGTAAATTATATCTATTTAGCACTTGAATAATTTCATCAAAAAAAGATGACCCAATAACAATGTACGGTAGCGCGCTATCTTTATAATTAACAATCCATTGCTCAAGAGAGTAAATAGGTAAGTCAAATAATGTACTACCGGCTTTCTTAGTATCTGAGTCCACAAACCCAATTACCGTATTATTAGAGTCACTTGTATAAAATTAATAGCTCTTCCTCCCCCCCTCTCCTGTTCCCCAAATGAGTATTGATCTTTCTTCTTGCAAGATTGACATACTATCCCCCCTGTAGAAATCCTTTTGATTATTCCCCAATAACGGCATATGAAATTCTAGGTTCAAATGTGAACCTTCTAATTCGAAGATTAGGAATCCCTATCATTTCCATAACAGCAATAGTCTCCCCAGGAAATGCTTCTTCATTTAACTCATCGAACACTATAACTCCACCCTTTGGAATACGGTTCACTAATTTCTCTATCGCAACTTTGGTCGGCTTATAGATATCAAAATCAAGATAGAGACAACTTATTACTAGATGAGGGTGATCCGAGATATACTTCTCACAAGTTTCCTCAAAATCCCCTTTAATGACCTCAACCTTAGAGAAATGAGAAAGAAACCGATTTTTATTGAATACCTCAATTGATTGCTTAAGATCCTCATAAGCATTGGGAGCAGCAAATCCACCCTTTTTTAAATGAGTTGACTTTCTTTCTAACAATCCCTCTAAATCCTCAGCCGCTACTTCAGGAAAACCGCTAAACGTATCAAACCCAATAATTTTTCTTTGAAAATTATAAGGCTCTAGAATTGTACTAATATTAGCGAAACCCATTAAGCCACCACCAAACAAGACCCCGCATTCTACGATTGAGCCATGAACATTCTCAATCAGTTTGAATATTTCATACCTAGCTAAAAAACGTGCTAAGGTTTGCCTCGGAGTATACTTAGTGAAATTCTCCATCTTCTCGACACCAGATCCAAGGCTCTCTTGAAAGTATGCTTCTAACGCCTCTCTATATGTGTAGTCTTGCTGCGACTGTGTATTGGGATCGTGCATTGTTGGTGATGGATCATCCATATTTTTAGTCATTTGGAAACTCCTCATTCAAATTTAGAAACAATATCACGTGGTATAGGCCCAAGATCACTGCCTCGCAGGAAATCACCTAGTGTCGTACCTTTTGAATCATTATCTATATGGGGTGCCCCAAAATCATCTTTTAAATCTTTATGTTTTACAACACGAAAATCTATACTGAAACGTGTAAAACCAGCTTGGTTTGGAACTGTCCCATGAAGATGCGAAGCAGAAAATGCCACCATTTCTGCGGCACTACAGCTAAATCTCATTTCATCACTAATAGCAATTTCCTCACTTGGCAATGGATGCTTGCGAGTATCTGTTTTAATTTGAGAAATAGCCAAGTTTCGACCGACCTCAACCCACTCTTTATAACTAAACTCTGATGAAGTATTCGCGATTTTTTCATTCCAATATTTAGGATAAAATGCAAGCCCATTCTTCGAGGTAATATCAAATACTGGAAGCCAATAATTCACTTGTTGCACTGGACTACCATACCAAGTGTCACGGTGTGGCTTATAGGCATAACCGACTCCTGAACTCAAGTAATTATCATGTGTGACAATTCGTAGCCGCGGTACATCAAAATAAGTTTCTGTTAGATCGTAATCAAGTTCTTCCATTATGCCTTTTACTAATTCTTTAGTACGAGGACTATTGGTGAATTTTGATTTCAGGGGTCCAACGATTTTCACAAATTCCTCCACCGTCATTGCTTCCTGAGCTTTCAATGGATTCAGCTCGCCAAAAACTTCTGCTATCAACTCTCTTGCGTATTCTACTAATAGCAAGGCGCTTCTCTTATTAGTAAACACTAATAAATCACCAGCATAGAGTTTATTATGAATTTCTTCGCTGCTTACTGTTGGATTAATATATAGATTCATTCCATTTTCCCCTTTTTTAACCAGGATGATGGCCAATGTGTAATATTCTCCGTCAATTCACTCTCATTAAAAGGCCAACTTGGTTGCGATAATTGATACTGAGGATATTTTTCTAGAAACTCTTCAACTGCACTAACCGGGTTATCCTGTTTCCAATCGCCTTCTCCACGAGGAGTATCATATAAATCTTTCATAATCCCATCTGTAACCACAATATACGATCCCTCTGAAACCAGCTCATGATAAGCTTCTAGCTCTTTTGCAACATGATCCTTAGAATGATTAGAATCAAGTACAACTAGAATTTTTTCACCATTTTTAATTAGTGACTTAACTTGACTTAGTGTTGCTTCTTGTACAGAATCGCCTTCTACCAACGAAATGTAGGAGGCTAGTTCATGACTTTCAATCTCTTTACGATTGTTCGGGCGTATTTCAATATCAACGCCAATGATTCTTCCCTGGTTCATCGCTTTACACAAGGTCGCATAAAAAATCAGAGATCCGCCATGTGCTACTCCTGTTTCAACAATAACATCAGGCTTTAATTCGTAAATAACCTCTTGAATACGTATCATATCTTCTGGAAGTTGAATTACAGGCCTTCCCATCCATGAAAATGTGTAGCTATATTTCTCATTCCATCCTACTTTTACCCAAAGTTCGGAAATGATTTCGAATGCTTCTTTAGAATAGAGAGGCCTTTCAATTAATTGATGTTCTGATTGTTCAATGAGCAATCTTTTCTCAGTATCAATGGTTATTCTCATTGTGGGTCTCCAATTCAATCAAATTTACTTTTATATTGTGCTGTTGTAATAAACTTGCTATCTCATCCCTGTAATTCAAATTCATTACAACCACATCAGAAATATTATAGTATTCCAACTCTGTAACACCGACAATCGGATGTCCTGTCCCAGGCAAATACTTCCCTTGCTTGGCGGGATTAATATCCACAATGCAACTTATTAGTTTACACTCTGGATCTAACAAATTCGCGATGGTGACACCTTTGGCACCTGCACCCCAAACAGCAATACTTCCTTGTAGTTCCATTGTTTGAAGCGTAGTTTTCCATTTATTTGTTATTACAAATTCATTCTGAGTAAACCTTTCAGCCAACTGATACGTTCTTTTTGAATCATCTACTGAAACCGTATCCTTGACATCCCCTAAAGTCGCTTCCATCCATAAATACTGTCCATTGAATATATGGGTAATTCTTTCAGCCTGAAAGCCAGCCCTTTCAAAAGCGGTTGTTAAAGAACTCTTCGTAAAATACGAACAATGTTCATAGAAAAAATCCCAATAAACTTGATTTTCCAATATCCAGTCTACGCAAGGAGTTTCAAAGAACAACTTCGTATTTGCACTTGAAATTAGGGCTTGTCGAACAGTACTTAACAACTGAACAGGAGTTTCTACGTGTTCGATAACATGCCTACATATCACTATATCGGCGTTAATATGAGCATAGTTTGCATCATAAAATTCTTTTATGAAAGTCAGTCTACCATCATTGTAAGTGCTATCCCCTTCATAGCTAGGGTCAAAACCAAAACCTTTAACATTCGGGTTAGTTTGTACAATACGCTTAAGAAAATCACCCTTGCCACAACCAATTTCGATCACTGTGCAGTCTGTATCACCTACTTCTTCGGATATACGCTGAACAAGACCATTGACATATTGCTCGAAAAAAGGGGAATATGTTTGAGAATTATTATATTCGGAACTATAGTTCATCTTCGCAAGGTCGAAATCAGTATTAAATACAAATCCACATGATGTACAAACATATAAAGACAGATCGCCACGGTTTATACTTTGTGCACTCTTTTGACTCTTCATAAGTAAGTTTTGGTGTACAGGAACTTCCAATCTTCTTAGGAAACATTTTGTTTCAAGTGAGTTACATATTGGGCACTGAGGGATAGAGTTCATGTTTCCTCCTAAGACAACTGACTTTTCCACCAGTTAATTGTATTTTCCAAACCATCAGAAAGCGAAACCGTAGGAGTCCACCCCGTTTCGTGAGTAATCCTTTGATTGCTTCCAACTATAAAATAAGGTTCATTTAGAGGTGATTTAATAGCTCCAAACTTGACCAGATCTTCCCTGTTTAACTTTGCAGCAATCCCCATAATAATATCACTTATTTTTATAGGCTGACCTGAGGAGATATTTACCGTCCCCTGGAGCTCACTGTTAAGTATAGAGATGAAAGCATTCGCCACATCGCTAACATGTAAAAAATCCCTAAGTTGTTCCCCGTGTGTGCATTGTGCTTCCTGACTCTTTAATAGCGAAGTTATTACGGAGGAAACTAGCTTATCGGGATGCTCGTAAGGGCCGTATAAGAAAAAAATCCTTCCCCATGCATAGCTTAAGTTTACCTGCTTGGAATATGATTCTAGAATACCCTGAAGATAATTCTTACAGGCTGCATAAGGAGATGTATAGCATAAAGGTGTTATAGCTTCTTGTAAATAACCTTGTACCCAATCATACTCAGCGCAACTTCCTGCAACAACAACCCGCCGTCCGCCTGATCTATAGAATTCTTGAACCAAATGAATACTGGCTTGCAACCACTCAAAGTTCTCCAATGAGGACCAATACATTTTGGGCTTTGTATACCATGCTAAATGTAGTAAATGTGTCGGCCTAACTTCATTCATCAATGAAACTACTTGCATGCGATCCATTAGATCAATTCGATGGTGTTGCATATTCGACTGATCACTATGTTGAACTAAATCTCTAGTAGTCCCATGAACCTCATACTCTGAATTAGCTAACTGAAGTAAAACATTCTTGCCAATAAAACCGTTTGCCCCAGTCACCAATATTCTTTTCATAACAGATACTCCGAATAACTTCTATCTTTGGCTGATATGACATGTCCATGTTCCCCAGGCCACTCAATCCCAAAGGCCGGATCATCCCACCGTGCACCTCTCGCACATTCAGGATCATAAAACTCACTCATCTGATAAAACACCTCTGTTTCATCCTGAAGCGTCTGAAACCCATGAGCAAATCCCTCTGGAACATACAGCATCGTTCTATTGTCCGCGGTTAATTCAACTGAAACCCACTTCTTATATGTCTTAGACTCGGGGCGCAAATCGATAATGACATCGTAAATAGCACCTCTGGTGCATCTCACCAACTTAGCTTCCTCATGAGGGGCTACCTGATAGTGCATTCCTCTTAATGTTCCTTTTTTCTTATTGTAGGAGATATTGCACTGAACAAGATTCGGATTCATTCCCCGTTGCTTAAACTCTTCTCGGCACCAGGATCTGGCGAAGAAACCGCGATCATCCTCTATCTTGTCCAATTCAATGATGTAAGCATCCTTTAATCTAGTTTCTGTGAATAGCAGTTAAAACACCTCCACTTCAGGGACCGGTACGACAAATCGTCCTCCCCACTCATAAATGTGTTTCATCTGTTTACTAATCTCATCCTTGAGATTCCATGGCAAAATTAGAATATAATCTGGTTTTGTCTCTGCGATTTTGATCGGATCATAGATTGGAATACGTGTGCCTGGTAGAAATAATCCTTGCTTGTGAGGACTGCGATCTACTGTATAGTCGATAAAATCCATACCAACTCCACAATAGTTCAAAAGCGTGTTTCCTTTTGCGGGAGCTCCATACCCGACTATGGTTTTGCCCTCATTTTTAGCTGTGATGAAAAACTCCAGAATCGCACGCTTCGTTGCTTTCACATTCTCTGAAAAAGCTGTATATCTTGATAGATCATACATTCCGAAAGACTCTTCCTTTTTCAACATATTCTCTACCCTGCTACTTACCGGATGTTCTCCGGACTCCTTATGTTGAGCGTAAATACGTATAGAGCCCCCGTGAGTCGGCAACTCCTGGACATCGAATACGGTTAATTTTTTTGAGGCGAAGATCTTCATAACAGTAATTAGTGAAAAATAAGAAAAGTGCTCGTGATATATGGTATCAAATTGATTTTCCGACATAAGCCGAAGAAGATGAGGAAACTCCATGGTAATAATACCATTTGGTTTAAGCGCTAAAGACATACCTTCCACAAAATCATGAAGATCCGGTACATGAGCCAAAACGTTATTGCCAATCAACAAATCCGCTTGCTTACCCATTGATGCTAGCTCAGACGCCGCCTTCCTCCCAAAAAAATTAACGTACGTTTCAATCCCCTTCTCCTTAGCAACTTTAGCTACGTTAGCTGCCGGTTCAACTCCTAGAACAGGTATATTCAACTCTTTGAAATATTGCAGTAAATATCCATCGTTGCTAGCTACTTCAATTACCAGAGATTCGCTAGTTAATTCATAATCAGAAGTAATCTCGCTCACATATTGCTTCATGTGCTCAAGCCAGCTATCGGAGTATGAGCTAAAATATGCATAGTCACTAAAAATATGCTCAGCTGATTCAAATTTCTCCAATTGAACCAAAAAGCATTCTCCGCACACATAGGCATGCAAAGGATAGAAACTTTCTTTTTTATCTAAAGAACCCTGATGCAAATAGGAATTCGATAAAGGTGTCATACCAAGATCAACACAAGTTACTGTAAGCGCCGCGTCGCAGAAGCGACATTTTCTATCTTCCATCAGGATCTGCTCCTTAGCTCAGAACTACTACACTTTTCATACTTTACTATTTGCTCCAGCGTAACGTGATGCATATTTTCTTGTTGCAAGTATTGACGATGCCAATCAACAATCCACTTCAAGGATTCATCTAGTGTAAGACGTGGTTTCCAATTCAAAAGGAAATGCGCTTTGGTACTATCTAATTTAAGTGTCATTGCTTCATGAGGGTTTTCAAGCGTATCATAAATTACCTTGCTGCGACTTTGTCCCCAGAACTGAACCAGCTTACTCGCTACATTAACTACAGCAGTCTCCGCAGATGGTGATGGCCCAAAATTCCAAGCACCGGATAGATCTTTATTCTCCCACACCTTCTCGGCCAACAGTAAGTATCCTCCTAAGGCTTCGAGCACATGCTGCCATGGACGAATTGCATTTGGATTCCGTAAGACGATATTCCTATTCTCAGATAAGGCATTTAATATATCAGGAATGAGCCGGTCTGCCGCCCAGTCTCCTCCACCAATAACATTCCCTGCTCTCGCAGATGCGATTGCTATATCTCTGTTTCCTTTATCAAAAAATGACTTATGGTACGCCGATGTCACTAGTTCTGAACAGCCCTTGCTCGAACTATAAGGATCATGCCCACCCATAGGATCCGTCTCTCTATACGGCCAAATCCATTCTTTGTTTTCATAACATTTATCACTTGTTACATTAATTAAAACTCGAACATGATCTTGAAGCCTAGCAGCTTCCATTATGGAAACCGTGCCCATAATATTCGTAGAAAATGTAGTTACAGGATCTGTATAAGAAGGCCTGACTAGGGATTGCGCTGCCAAGTGGAAGATAATTTCAGGTTTTAATTCGCTTACAGCCTTTACTACGCGATCTGTATCACGAACATCCCCAAACGTATATGCCATACTCTGATCCAAGCGAAGTAGTTTAAATAGACTAGGGTTCTTTGGTTCTAGAGCAAACCCAAACACTTCTGCTCCTAAATGAGTTAGCCATAGGGATAGCCAACTTCCTTTGAAGCCTGTATTACCTGTAATAAGCACTCTCTTTCCTTGCCAGAATTGCTGTCTCATACTTATACCCATACCTTCCACGGCGCCGCTCCTGTTTCCCACATTTCTTCCAACTTCACCCTGTCTCTCAGCGTGTCCATTGGCTGCCAGAAGCTATTATGGCGATAGGCCGAAAGCTGCGAATTTTGGGCTAATCTTTCTATGGGCTCCTGCTCCCACACGGTTTCGTCGCCTTTGATATAATTTAGCGCCTGTGGCTCTAGAATAAAAAAGCCTCCATTGACCCAGGCCCCATCACCTTGCGGTTTTTCATCAAAGGATGTCACTAAGTGTTGATTGAGATCCAATGCTCCAAAACGCCCCGCAGGTTGTACCGCCGTTACAGTCGCAAGAGTTTGTCGACTTTGATGAAATTTAATCAACTCCGCAATGTTAATATCACTTACACCATCACCATAAGTAAAACAAAACGGCTCATTTCCAATATAGGATTGAATTCGCTTAAGTCTTCCTCCAGTCATCGTATGTTCTCCAGTGTCCACAAGGGTCACTTTCCACTGTTCTGCATTATTTTGATGAACTTCCATTGTATTCTTCAATAAATCAAACGTCACGTCAGACATGTGCAAAAAATAGTTAGCGAAATACTCCTTAATCAAATACCCTTTATAACCTAAGCAGATAATAAATTCATTAATACCGTAATGAGAATATATCTTCATGATATGCCATAGGATCGGCCTTCCACCAATTTCAATCATGGGTTTTGGTTTAAGATGGGTTTCTTCACTAATTCTAGTACCAAGGCCTCCAGCAAGAATTACAGCTTTCATATCCATTATCTCCCTATATTAGCTTTTCAGACAGTAACCATTCACCCAGAACATCTTTACCAATGTAAGCATCCGTTTCTATTGAAGGCATCGCCAACGTTCTAACCGCTTCGCTGTACTCATGATCAGTAAAATGCGAAGGAATAATGTACATCTCAGATGTCTCCAACGAGCCCCTTACTTCGTCATCAGACATGAGTTCCTCATACATCTTCTCACCAGGTCGTAAGCCAATTTCCTTAATTTCAACCTGTTCAGTGATACCGTATTTCTCTGATACTTTCTCGATCATGACCTCCGCTAAATCCTTCAGGTTGATGACAGGCATCTTCAGCACGAATACCTCTCCTCCCTTAGCTAACTCATTCGCTTTAAGCATAAGTGAGATCGCTTGAGTAGGAGTCATCATGTATCTTTTCATCTTCAGGTCTGTTACCGTAATACAACGGTCTTCTAATATTTGCTTTTTAAAAAGAGGAATGACCGAGCCGCGGGAACTCATCACATTACCAAACCGAACCGATGAAAACACCGTTTGTTTTGGCCCCTTCTGATACTCCGCGGCAGAAATCAATCTTTCGGAAGTTAGCTTAGTTGCTCCGTAAGTGTTTGTCGGAGAAATCGCTTTATCAGTGCTTGTGAAAAGCACTTTTTTCACCTTTGCAGCAATTGCTGCTTGAATGACATTTTGTGTGCCCAGTACATTCGTTTTCACAGCTTCAAACGGGTTATACTCACATGCTGGCACGTGCTTCATCGCAGCCAGGTGAAATACGTAATCAATATCTTCCATTGCGCGCAGCAATCTAACCTCATCACGAATATCGCCGATTAAATAGCGGATGTTTGTAAATTCTTTGAACTCCTGCTGCATTTCATACTGCTTATGCTCGTCGCGGCTATAAATACGCACAACTGTAGGGCTGTAAGTAAGAATCGTTTTCAGTAAATGTCGCCCAATGGTGCCTGTTCCACCGGTAATTAGTATTTTCTTTTGTGTATACATATAAAATACGGCCCCACTTCTAATTAATAACGGCACTTTCAGGACTCAGGCATTCTGTACAGCTTGTCGTGCATTTAAATACAAGGGTTCTATCATTGATAAATCCTGCCGGATATCATAGACAACCTTGCCAATTTTCTCAATAATTTTCGTTGTTTTAACCAACATATCCGGTTCATGAACAATAGCATCGAACTGTTTGATAAGCCACTCAAGCTGAAGCATATTCATAGGCTTTAAAACCGTTTTGTAATACTCATTTCTTTGAAAAATCTCGAATGCGGTATCGAACTTATGGGAAAGCTTGAATGCCTTTTTGCTGTTTTTTTGCTTAACACTACGGTTCATTTCGCTCAATAGTCTAACAACCTCATCCACTTGTTGCAAAAAATCTATATACTTCTCATCTAAAAACTCAAATTGTTTTCTCATGTAATCACGGTCATAAGTAGGCTCCTTACTTACATACCAATTTCCATCAGTAATATCTTGTTGCTGCAAATGCTGCCCTATCACATCTTTAAGATTCATAAATTGTGTTCCTTGTATCTTAGCACCACCCTGCGTGGTATTAATAATCATTCTATCTGTGTAATTCTTCAAGTGGAACTCCATGTCCAAGCGTATAGTGTTAAAAGACCAGTCCGTTTGAATAAGATTTCCAAAGACATCTTCAACCTGAAAAGCAGCATCGATATCTCCTTGTAAAAGCTGAGAACCGCGCTCTCCATATTGGATGCCACTCGCATAGTAGCTGTTATTCCGGAATCCCAGGTTCTGACCCACCATAATAATCGGATTACAGCCTAATCGATAAAATAACTGTAGCGCTACAACAGCAATAGATGGAGCATCCTCAAGTTTCTCAAAAGCAGTACCGTCCGGCCTTCTGAGAAGAATATCCGCAACGGGATCTTTATCAGTAAAGAACGATAGCATCGGCCCTGGGTAGTCCTTGAGCGTTCCAGCCCCTACCGTGGACCCGTAGATAAGTGGAATGCTCTCTATCTTCTCTTCGATTACTTTCTTAATAACATTTACATTGTGAAAATGCGGATCGTAGGTGCAAGCTCCGTCTGGAATAATCCCATTGTGCAGAAGGGATGAAATGGCTGACCCTACTGCAAAGATGTAGGCCGATTTGCTTTCTTTAATATAACGCAAATTTTCGATTTCTTCATTTAAGGAAGGTCCAGCAGCTACGATAATAACAGGCTTTCCTTCAAAAACCATTTTTTTATCGAAAATATTGCCTGCTTGAATCGTATACTTAAAGTTATCTAAGCTATTAATGATCCATTTTTTTTCGAAGGCATGTCTAATCTGAAACAACTTTCGTGCTTCTTGGAGACAATGCTGCATGCTCTCAGAGAAAAATTTATAGGCTTTTCCATAAGCACGCTCGTAACTCGGCAAACTAATGATCGTAACTTGTCCGTTAGTTTGGGTTACAAAATCTTGTACATCGCCTCTGCATTGTTGCGCATTGCTTTCCACATAAATATATCTGAGCATCTTCCAGCTTTTCAGATTTTGATGCGTAATAAAGGCCTGAAACACCTCAACATCCGGCTCATAAATTGAAAAGGGTACTGAAGGAAAATGCTTTACAAAGCATTCGATATGATACCCGAGTCCAACACCATAAAAAAGCACATGATTGTGCTCACTATTAACATATTGGTCGATAAACTTTTCAGCCTCATGCACCGGATTATACTTACTATGTAAATAATCAATATGAGCAGAATGATTAATTGCTAATGTAGGATGCCCCGACTTTGTTTCTATAACCTGAACAGTATCGTTACTCCCATTTAGAACGATTCTACTTATAAGATAGGGATACTTGGCTTTTAGTAACACTATATTATCAGTAAGTTTCATTGAACAACCTCATGTTTAATGATTGTTGAAACCAGGTTATGCAATTCTTCTAATTTAGGTAATACTTCGTAATTCATTATATCTCCAACTGCCACAGGGTCTTTGTCACTTAAAGCATCATTAAGCGCCTGCAATTCACGTGATATTCCGCTCATCACCTGCTCAACATCTTTCCAGACCGCATACGAGGAAGCCCCTGCTTGAGCTAATGTCTCATACACTTGAAAAATCCACAAAATAGCCTCAGTTAGCTGTGGCAGTTCCCCCCACGGCTGTTGTTCAATCGATCTATAAAAGCGATCCGCTAACTCTTTCATGAACGGCACCGAACGATTCAGATACTGCTCCCAACTCATTACGACTTCATTTAATTGGGAGTTATTATGGTTATTTGGCATAGAGCACCTCTTCAATATATGTCCTGTATGATGTAGTCTTATACAATATTATCGGTTTTTGTCGAAGAAATATAAAGAGGGAATAACAAGAAAAGACTGGGCTGAAAAGCCCAGTCTCGAAAAAATTATAGATATTAACGCAGCAGTTGCAGAACGCCTTGTGGCTGTTGGTTCGCTTGAGCCAACATTGCTTGAGCAGCTTGGGAAAGGATGTTGGATTTTGTGAAATCCATCATTTCTTTTGCCATATCTACGTCACGAATACGGGACTCAGCAGCTGTCAAGTTCTCGGAAGCTGTTTGCAAGTTGTTGATTGTGTGCTCCAAACGGTTTTGAACAGCACCCATTTTGGAACGTTGGGAAGATACGTTTTTGATCGCAGAATCAAGTGTATCAAGAGCTTGAGAAGCAGATGTAGCGCTGCCAATATCTACGCCCGAGATGCCCAGAGCTGCGGATCTCATATCGCCAATACCAAAGCTGATTGTTTGACCACGGTTTGCACCGATTTGGAATGTAACGCCACCGCCACTGGAGCTCTCAGTTTGAGCTTGGCTCAATCCTAGGTTTTGTACATCTGTAGTACCTGTACGATCGCTGAAAGTAATTGGACCTGAGTTACTAAGAACTTCTAGACGACCATCTTTTGTCGCATTAACAACAACTTCGTCAATGTAGCCTTTTTGACCTGCTGTAACGCCGTTAGCAGTGTTACGAGCGTCAACTGCAGTCTTGATAGCAGCTTGAAGGTTGGCAGCAACAGTGGCCATATCATCACCAGCTGTAGCTACTGGCATTGTCACTTGAAGTTGTTGGCCTCCAATTTGCATATCAACAGCGACGCCTGCAGTTGTGGTGCCATTGTATTTTGTGGAGCCTGTAGTAGCAGTAGCACCAATTGCGTTTGTCAGAACACCGTTTGTCACCGATGTTGTAGTTGTAATTTTGGAATCAATGCCTTCAGAACCGCTTTTCAGGTTCAAATGGCCAGTGGAATCAACATAGCCTGTGATGTGAGCCACATTGGAACCAGATTTGTCAATTGCTTCATTAATTTTGCTTACGATCAGATCAGCTGCCGCGTTGCGAGAAGCGGAGCTTGTTGTCATACCACTCAGAATCCCTTTCTCTGCAGTAGAGAGGTTTTGCCAGTCGATCTTGATATCAGTACCGTCAATGGAGATGGTTTCTTGTTGGAACACAGTGCTGGAAGCATTTTGGTTAATTACAGCAGCACCTGTAGATAGTGCGCCAGACAATTTCGCAATAACTGCACTTGTTGTTGCGTCAGCAGCTACGTTCGCGCCACCAGCAGACTTCAAGTTACCATTCAGCAACTTTTGAGTATTGAACTCAGTTGTGTTACCGATACGGTCGATTTCGTCTTTCAGCTGTTTAACTTCTTCTTGCAGAGCTGCACGGTCGTCAGCTGTGTTTGTTCCGTTTGCGGATTGGTCAGCCAATTCGCGCATACGTTGGAGGATGGAGTGAGTTTCGTTCAACGCACCCTCAGCTGTTTGGATCAAGGAGATACCGTCTTGAGCATTCTTAGCAGCCATGTCCAAGCCGCGGATTTGTGCTCTCATTTTTTCGGAGATTGCCAAACCTGCTGCGTCGTCGCCAGCACGGTTGATGCGAAGACCGGAAGACAATTTCTCAAGGGATTTGCTTGCTGCTGCAGTGTTACCAGTCAATTGACGGTGAGTGTTCGCTGCTGCGATGTTGTGATTAATTCTCATTTTTCTTCCTCCTGAAGGTTCGTTTAATCCACGTCCATGTGGATTGTTTTGTAGACTTAGGCAGGTCGGCCGCCCTGCGCAAAGTCCCATTGATAACTATATCGTCATGCGAAGAACGAAAGTTTATAGCGAAAACAAAAAAAATGTCGACCGGCTGTCGACACTTTTCCTTATTTCGGCTTATGTATTAATTTGCTTAGGTTTAGCGGACTGATCGAATTCGTGAGCGCTTCTTTATTGGATTCCTGAATTTGCTGATACAGCTCTTTGCGGTACACTTCGACATGCTTAGGCGCACGGATCCCGACTCGAACGTTGTCGCCGTCGCCCCCCAAAATCACAACTTCAATTTGATCGCCGATCATAATGGATTCGCCTTTTTTTCTTGCCAATACCAGCATCCTCTCACCCCTCCGCCTGTGTGGTCTCGATCATCTCGCCTATCGCAATTTCATATTTGGTGGAATAATCCGAATCGTGTAAAATAATTTGCTTCGCCAAGTTTCTCCTAACATTCCACACCATCGGCGCGAGCAGGTTCAGACTAAACTTGGTGTAGTCTTTATTTACGGTGACAACCGCCAGGACAGCAACATCCTCAGCCTGCTCAATTTGCAATTCATTTTGCAGCGTATCAGGCAGCGTGAGATCGTATTCTTTTACAAAGAGGAAAGGATCTGTCACCAGCAGAGAAACACCCGCTTCTTCTGTGGATTGCAAATAAGAAAAGGGCGCGCTTTCTTCCGATTGGATCCATGTAAACTTCGTTAAAGTCTCAAAACCAGGCAATCCTTGTCCGAACGTAATCACATCTTCCTCTCGAACATCGACTTCACCAAAAAATAAAGTAGCAACCTTCATCCCTTACCGTCCTTTCGACCCGTGATGTGATCAATAAAAAAAGCCATAGAACGCATCTATAGCCTGATTATACCCCATTATGATTTGAAATCAATTTGCGGCGGTGTAATTTCAACTTTAGGGTATTGCCGCATGTAGATATCGAGCTTACCGCGATTATACTCAATTTCCGGAGGATTGACCCTCGCATTCACATTAACTTTGCCGTCTACAACGTTAATTTCCGCTTTATTCGCGGTGTACGTGATATCTACGTTGTCGTAACTGGCTTCGCCGTAGTAATCAAACTGTGGACGACTGATGCTCAGCTCCTTCGCAATCTCGGCAATCGGATTGCCGCCAAGATGGATCGCCCACATGCGATTTCCGTCTTCGACACGACGCGCAATGCCCTGCATGGCAATCTCATGACACTGCGAGTAAATGCGGCTCATCGCCTGTAAAATTGGCCCCTGCCCCAGCGCATCCCATGCTTTGCTTTGGTCAATATCAAGATCGCCCCGCGGCTGACGAATATCCTGCTTGGGCCGCTCTACCTGCATCTCATAAGTTGGACGAGGCTGCTTGATATCCTGGGTGCCTAAATCAGCGTCAATGCCAATCAGGGCCGGCTGCTGGCTTATTTGTATTTGGGGGATACTCGGCATCACAGCCGCCTCCTACTCATTTCGATTAGCGTAGAAAATCGACTAACGTTGGAACGATTACTTTGGAGCCTGCGGATAGAGATGCCTGGTAGACGTTCTCTTCCATTTTCAGGTTCGTTATGACAAGCGACATGTCGGCGTCTTCCGTTTTGGACTGTAAGTTCTGCAAGTTAATACCGATATCGCTCAAACGATCTTCCGCCAGTTGGACACGGTTGGTTTTTGCACCGACGTCTGATCTAGCACCTAATACAACGCTCATCCGCTCGTCCATTAAGCCAATCGACTTTTGAATACCAGCAGAATCTCCAGACCCCAAAGCAGCCGACAAATCCTTGAGAATTTGAAATACATTATTCGTTGTACCAGACGTACCAAAAATTTGTTCCGCTGTCTTATTCATCGCAATCTGAACGCCAGCGCCAATCTCGAACTTGATCTCACCATTATCCGTGACTGCATTGGCCGCATTATCCGCATCTGGGAAAGGTGCTTTATCCGTAATCTGCCCGTTAAAAACATATTTGCCGTTAAACTGGCTGTTTCCGATGTTGACCATCTGACCGTACAACTGGTCAATCTCCGTTTTCATCGCATTCAGTGAATCCTCGGAATTTGTACCATTCGCAGCCGCTACCGCTAGCTCCCGTGCACGCTGCATCACACTACCAGTCTGATCCAGCATCGTATCCGTATAATCAAGGAACGATACGGTCGCATCGACGTTTCTTTTATACTGATCATTCGTATCCAATTCGCTGCGATACCGCATCGAAAAACTGATCCCGACCGGATCATCCGAAGGCTTATTAATTCTGCGTCCAGTCGACAGCTGATCCTGGAGCCCCTCCATGCGCGTCATATTCCCGTTCAAGTTGCGAAGCAATTGTGTATTGAGCATGCCCTGTGTAACCCGTAACGCCATGATTCTTCACCTCATCGAGTTCAAATTACGAATCTATCTACCAACGGTACCCATCGAATTAATGACCTTATCCAGCATCTCATCAAAAGTTGTCAACGAACGAGCTGCTGCGTTGTAAGCATGCTGATACTTGATCATATCCGCCATTTCTTCGTCCAAAGAAACGCCGCTAACGGATTGTCTTCTGGCATCCACTTGATCGACCAGAATTTTCTGATTGGACACTTGCCGCTGTGCTTCCTGTGTTTGAACGCCAATTTCCGAGACGACCGCACGAAGGAACTCATCGAACGTACCGCCGTTCAAAATAATTTTCGTCACGCCGGAGCCGTCAAAGTTATACTTCGTATTCTTGATGTTCGCCAAAGCCAACGCGTTCTCGTTGTTCCCTTTCACCACACGTACTACACCATTCTCATCCGTATACGTTCTGGAGGAAGCTGCGATATTTTCCACATTGTCCGTGATATTGGAACTTACTTTAACCGTTGCAGCAGCCGTAGCAAAATCCGTGACCGGATCGAAGAAGTTTCCACCCTTCGTCGGTGGATTCGTATCCGCCAGTGTGTAGCCATTTTTATGCGCGTCATTCACAGCGGTCACGATCGTAGTGACCATAGAGTTCAATTGATTCCGATATTCATCGACATATCTGCCATTCGAATACATCAGCCCATACAGTTCACCGCTGTTCAGATCGCTAGGATATGCACCTGTAGCTACACTCTCGTCAAATGTTGTTGCCGTGCTACCCTCAACCAAATCCTGATTGCCCATCTTAATATGATAGCCGCCAGACTCTTCTTGAACCGATACATTAATAATTTTAGACAGCTGATCTACCAAGAGATCCCGCTGATCCCGCAAATCGTTGGCGTCATTCCCCAAGCCTTCTACGCGAAAAATCTCATTATTAAGACCCGCGATTTGTCTCAAGGTCGTATCGACCTGCGTCACTTTAACCGAAATGTTATCATTCAAGTCGGAAGAAAGATCGTTAAGCTGCTTCGCTGCATGATTGAACGCATCCGTCACCGCCAAAGCGCTTTCTTTGACTACCGCTCTCGTCTCAAGATTGTCCGGCTGCTTGCTAAGCTCCTGCCACGAGTTCCAGAAGTTATCCAGAACCTGACGAAGCCCCGTATCTGAAGGCTCATTAATAATCGCTTCCAGCTTCTCAAGCGTGTCTTGCTTCACCGTCCACTCGCCCAAACTCTTATTCTCATTGGCAAACTGCTTGTCCAAGAACGCTTCGCGAATCCGTTTCACCTCAGTAAACTGAACGCCTTGCCCCATTTGTCCAGGAATGGTGGAACGCTGCAAGCTCAGCGCCTCGATCGGCTCGGCAGCAACCATTTTTACCACTTGGCGCGAATAGCCCGGCGTATTGGCGTTCGCTACGTTATGACCCGCTGTCGTTAATGCCGCCTGCTGTGTCAGAATTCCCCGTTTGGATATTTCAATTCCACCAAAGCTTGATCTCATCCTTACCCTCTCCCATACTTGCTAGTTTCCGTTAACCTCTCCGGTCGAACATCCCCATACGCTTGCCGCCGCCCATCTGATTCGGATTCCGATACACCACATCGTCTTCAGGCGGGCCTATAATTAAATCCAACGAATAATCGATAAAAGAAAGCGACTGCTCGATTAATTGCTGGTTGATCGCATTCTTTTCCTTCAACTGCTCAATCGTAGCCAGCAGCTTCTGCTGTGCTTGCATCAGCGCTTGCTTCTCTTCCGCTTTAAAAATCACCTTAATCAAATCGCCGACCGTAATCTTCGGATTCGGATTGTATCCGCGCGAGATCAAGTAGGAACCAATCACTTGGATCCGATCCTGATTGGCTTCGGCAATAGCCCGAATCCACTTGTTCTCACGGTTCACAATTGCATTGAGCTGATCAATGTCATTGCTCACGAGAACCGGTGTCTTGAGCACCGTGAGCTCCAGCAGAGCCTCGTGCGCCTCTTGAAGTTTCTCCATCGTATCCAGCAACGGCTGAATGGACATGATCTTTCACCTGCTTTATCTGGTTGGTTAACGGTCAAACACTATTTCAAGTAAGGTAGAAGCTTCTCTGCGATCTTCCCGCTATCCACGTAATACGTGCCCGACGCGACAGACGACTTGAGCTGTTCCAAACGCTGCGAGTGCGCTTCCGTACGCACCGCTCCTTGAGCGCCCAGCAATTCCTTCGCCTCTGCAGAAATTTCGACTTGATCCTTCGCTTTCCCCTTCTTGCCTGCGGATGGAACAAAAGCGGAATCCCCAGCTTTCTTATAAGGATTCACAGCCCCGATTCGCCCATTATCGTTAATTTTCATACCGATTCACTCCTAGTTCTGACCTGACAAAATAAAAAGCCGATAATCTTTAGAACTATTATCGGCATCTCTCTTATGAAACTTTATATCTCCGCAGACCTATTTCACCGCGCCTAGTGCCGATCGCGGAGACGCTCCTGAATTTTGAACGCAACGTGCGCGTCCTTCACTTCCTGTTCCGTTTTCCGGCGTTCATCTTCGGTGTTGTTACGAACATCCTTCACCAGCTTCATCCGGCAAGGCTCGCACAGCGTATTCTCCCGAATCAGCGTTCCGCACACCTCGCAAGGATACCCCATGTTCGGCGCGTTCATAATCGAAATACGGCCTTCACGAATAAACTTCGTAATCTGCTTGACCGATACGCCCGTCGCTTCGCTCAAATCCGTAATATTCGTACCGCGATGATCGCGCAAGTATTTCAGGCATTTCTCATATTGCTGCTCCAAATCCTTCAAGCAGTTCGGACAAACCTCTGCAAAACCTTTCACGAATATTTTTCCGCAGCGCGGACAATTCGCGACATTCATGCCCATAAGATGGCCCCCTTTTATGATTCCCATTTCCGATGAATTAATTCCAGTTTACCTAATTCGACAACGTTTGCCTATGTCTATTATCGGAGAAATGATGTGAAAATTTTACGTCAACGCGCCCAGGTCAACCCGCAAATTTCAGCTGAGAATTCTTTTCCCAACGCCCGAGCGCATTGGCTCATCGTACTCCCCGTCGTGTATACGTCATCAACGATATAAATCCGCGTTACAGCCACTCCTGCAAGAGCTCCCGACCCCGGCAAGCTGACTTCAAAGACATTCGCCAAATCCCCGATTCGCGCATGCCGCCCCTTAAAACTTTGCTTGTCCGTATGCTTCGACCGACTGAGCAGCGGAACTACCGGGAGGCCAACTCGCCGTCCTAATTCCAGAGCCATTTGCTCCGCTTGATTGAACCCCCGTTCCTGCATCCTCAGCTCGCTCACCGGTACAAACGTGATGACCTCATGGGACTCCGCTGCCATAGCTCCCAGCTTCTCCTGTGCCAAACGAAAAGCATGCACCAACATGGCCCCCAGCACCGCTTGCAACCGTTCATCTCCGCGATACTTGTACCTGGCCAACAGCTCTTTCATCGTCTCATCGTACCTCACACTGCTCCGGCTCAGCACAAAAGTCGTATGGCGCTCACGTCGGCAATCCGGACAAGACTCCCCCCTCCCGCAAAACGCGCACAGCACACGATGTATCCATGGAATTTGATTATAGCAAGATGAACATAGCCCAAGCTCCTCTCCCTTGAGCGGACTGCTCTGCTGACACAACAAACAGTTTCCTCTGCTCGCGCCAAGAAAAGATACAAGCGCCTCCCGCACTCCGTTCCACCACAGCTTCACTTCGCGTCCTCCTTCAAAAACCCACGCTTTCGCGCAATTCGGTTCATCGTTCGAATCTGATGCAGTGCTTCCTTCTGTGACCGAGTGACTTCCGCCGCTGCAAAAACAACCCTGCCCGCCGGATCCTCCTTCGATCTCCCCGCACGGCCAGCCATCTGCACTAGTGCAGCGTCATCGAACAACCCTGAGTCTGCATCTAAAATAAACACGTCCGACTTCGGCACCGTCACTCCGCGCTCCAAAATCGTTGTCGTGACAAGCACACGAATGTCTCTTTTGCGAAATGCCTGTACCTTATCGGTTCGCAGATCGTCTTGCGACGAGGTACCTTCCACGCGAACCGACACTTCGCGCCTCAGCAGACCAACAACAGGCTCGACCAATTGAATGTTAGGGACAAAAATAAACACTTGCGCTCCCCGTTCTACGGATTGCTGCACCAGAACTAGCAATGAGCGGGAAATGCGCTGAGCTCCAACCATTTTTCTAAGGGATGGCGTTTGGATGAACCGGGGAAGAGGCAGAGGATGTCTATGAAAACGAACCGGAACCCGGACATGGGCCAAGCGCCCACGAGCCACAGCTTTCCGAACGGCCGGCGGAGGTGTTGCGGAGAGTAAAATCGTCATCCCGTCAGGTTTGCAGACTTGATCGGCCGCAAAACCAAGCATGGGATTGTTATGGTAAGGAAAAGCATCAATTTCATCAATAATGACCAGGTCAAAAGCCTGATAAAACCGCATCAGCTGATGCGTCGTCGCGATCGTGATCACACCTTGCTCCCAGCGTTCCTCGCTCCCGCCGTACAGGGTCACCACCTGGTATTCCTCGAACGCCCGGGAGATCCTTGGCTGTAGCTCCAGTACCACGTCCTTGCGCGGTGTCGCGATCAGCACACGACCACCCTGCGCAGCGATGTATTGGATAAAAGGAAAAATCATCTCGGTCTTTCCGGCCCCGGTGACCGCCCAGATCAAAAACCGACGCGCTGCCACCTCACGCCCGCGATCCACGCACACCCGGCTCGACGCCAGGTAGCGCAGCCCTTCCAGCGAGGCCGCCGTCTGCGCCTCGCTGAGCCCCCAGGGCCCCAGATAGGCGCTGAAATCGCCATCTGCGGCCTCCAAGGAGGCTGCTCCGCCTGCCGCCACGCCCCTGACGAGCAGCGAGCAGGAACGGACACGCCCCATCGTGAGGCAAGCCTCACAATAAGGGCAGTCCTCCCCGCAGCTCGCGCACCAAGACCAAAACAGCCGATCGCTGCCGCTCCCGCACCGCTTGCAGCGGTAGCGGAGCGATCGCCGGAACCCCCGGCGCCAGTCCCGCTCACTGCGGGCGCCGAGGCCGGGCGTCAGTTCCACGTCCCCGTGGAGCTGGGCCAGTTCTAGGTACGCGAGCCACGTCGGCTCCTCGCGTCCCGCCTCAAGCACCAGGCCCTGCGCCGCCAGGCACTGGTGCAGCTCCTCCTGCAGCAGCGAGCGGCCGCTGTAGGCCTCCACGAGACACCGGTACGTGCCGGCGTCCAACCCCGCCGAGCTGGCGCGCCGCCAGCTCGCATAACTCACCCAGCGGGCCGCGAACGGGCCCGCCGGCAACCCGCAAGCAGCTGCAGCCGCCTGCAGCTGCTCGAGCAACCAGCCCGCCGCCGCTTCGCCCGGCGGCGCCACCTCCACACCACGCCGCAAGGCCGCCAGCACCCGCACACCTTGCCCTAAAGAAACAAAAGGTTCGAACACGACGAGGCCGGCGTCGGCTGCGTAGTGTTCGAACCAATATTGACAAGCGGTTTGTTCATGTACTGTGTAATGCCAACTCCAATGCGTTCCCGTACGAACAGCATACACTCCTACCTTCATGCCCCACCGCACTTTCCTTTGAGATTGGCGAAAGCGTTTACTGCCCCAACACCGCTTAGACAGGCACTCTTACAAGGTCCTCCCGGTTGCTGAGATGAATGAGCACGACAGGATCATCATCGTGTTCCCGCAGAAAACGATCGATCGCATCAAAATCCGTTTGAATCCGAAAATCCAAAGCATGCGTCTGCGACAGCCGTTCAATAATCTCCCGTGTTTCATCGGAAGACCCTTCATCGATGATTGTCGCCTTAACCGGCTTCCCCTTTATACGCGAGAAGAAAAACATTGAACGGATCACCCATTCAATCTGACTCTGATTATTTTTCGTCACGAGTACAACGTTCATCGGTTTCTTACCCCGTTTGTTCCGAATACCAAACAGCAGATGAATCAAGGCTATACTAATGCCATAACACCCGATAATGCCGAGCAATCCTATCCACATCGCAGGTCCCTCCCTTACCTGCAGTGTATGCGGCAGCGCAAAGGGGGGTTCCTTCTGTTAGCTAGGTACAAGCCAGGCAGGCGAAGCTATAGCGTCACCCATCCATTTTTGATCGCAATAATAACCGCTTGCGTACGGTCGTCCACTTCCATCTTCTGCAGAATGGAGGACACGTGATTTTTTACCGTTTTCTCACTAATGTAGAGGAATTCGCCGATCAGCTTATTGCTTTTCCCTTCAGCCATCAATCGGAGCACTTCCGCCTCACGTTTGGTTAGTGGACTGTTTGTATTATGTATGTATTTTAGACCATTGTCCTTGACGCCTTGTCCATTGCCCACAACCCCGGCATCGTCCAAATACGTCATTCGGCGTAGTTGATTAATAAGCTTGCCCGTTACTTTAGGGTGAATGTACGCATGGCCGGAGACAACCGAACGGATCGCGTTAATCAACGACTCCGCTTCCATGTCTTTCAGCAAGTAGCCGGAAGCGCCTTTGCGCAGCGTCTCGAACACATAGCTCTCATCGTCATGGATGGACAAGATGATCACCTTAATCTCCGGGAAAATCAGCTTAAGACGCTCCGTAGCCACCACACCGTTCTCGAGCGGCATATTAATGTCCATCAGCACAATGTCGGGTGCAATTTGATTGCACAGTTCAATCACCTGGATACCGTCTCCGCATTCACCGATGACTTCCATGTCGTCTTCCATATTGATGATGCGTTTAACACCTTCACGAAAAAGCTGGTGATCGTCTGCTATCACGATTTGTACATTGCGTTTATGACTAGCCGTGTTGTCCATTCTCATTTTCCTCCTTGTTCTCTTCAACGCCGCCGATAGGGATGAGCATCGTGATTTTTGTGCCTGAACCTTTTTCCGACTCCAGAACCATCGTTCCTTCTAGTAATTCAACACGTTCACGCATGCCCAGTAAACCAAAGTTGTTCCCCTTTGCTATTCTTTGCTCTGTCTGCGGCACATCGAACCCGATACCATTGTCTGCTACATAGATCTGCACTTGGTCCGACTCGAGCGTAAGTTCAACAGAAAGGAAAGTCGCTTTTGCATGCTTGTAGACATTAGATAAAGCTTCTTGCACTAACCGGAAAATCGCAATTTCAAGACCGGACGGAATGCGCGTCTCTTTTCCAACCAGATTGAATTGCGTCGCAATCCGATACTTATCCTCAAAATCCTGCACATACTTCCGCAGCGTAGGCACAATCCCCAAATCATCAAGCGCCATCGGGCGGAGATTGAAGATGATCTTCCGGACCTCCTCAAGCCCCCCTCTGACCTGACCTTTCAGATCCGCTAATTCGTCCTTAACGGCTGAAAAATCTTCCTTCACCAACATACGCTGTACAATTTCTGTGCGAAGCACGACGTTGGCGAGTGTTTGCGCCATACCATCATGGATTTCACGAGCAATCCGCTTGCGCTCTTCTTCCTGGGCCAAAATAATCTTCAGACCCATCAGTTGTCTATTTTTGGCGGATTCAATAATGCGAGTCACTTGATTTAAATCACCGGATAAATACTCCAACGCCACATTCATCTGCGAAACAATCGTTTCGGCGCGCTCAACCTGCATGTCCACATTTTTCATACGAACCTGCAAGTCATGACGACGCGTCTTAAGGTTGTTCTCCTTCTCCCGAGCAACGGTAAGCTGGAGTTGGTAAGCAATCGCCGCTTCATAGGCAACTTTAATATCTTCCTCGCGGTACTTATTAAAATCGCGGCTTACTTCCGTAAGGCGGATGCGAGATCGCTTATACTCCTTCTCCAGTTTGTCGACGAGTTCAATGGTGAGGCTCGTTTCTTGTTTAATCTCGTCCAACTCACGCGCAAGTGATTCTTTCTCCAAACGTGCGGCCTCAGCGATCTCAAACAACTGATACTTGCTGCTCTCCATGACGTTAATGGCGTTTTTTATGACACGATCGATAGCGTCCGGTTGCAAATGACACAAGCTCCTTTAGTGAATCCAGTTAATAGGAATTAGTCTACCCCATATTGTAGCACATTTCTTCGATTTTGCCGTGAACTTCTAGTACTATTTATTCAATCGTTATCCCGTAATTTTGGGGATCCCAGCCTACTTTAAATCCTAATCTCTCAGAAATCAGACGAAGTGGGACCATTGTCACGTTATTCATAATGGCTGGAGCCACCTCCGCGGTAACACGCTGGCCGTTCACAATCAGATCCGCATTATCAATCCACAAATCGATCAGCTTATCCCCACGAATCACGGTTACTTTGCGCTCTTTTTCGTCCCATTTTACCGTACCGTTCAAAGCTTCTGTCACAAAACGAATCGGGACCAGCGTATTATCCTTCACGATCGTCGGCGCTTGCTCCAAGGTCATCGGCTGGGTATTGAGTGTCGCTTGCTTCTTGTTTACCGTTAATTGAACTTTATTATTCGGGAGTGCGGGAAGCTGACCTTTATAAATAAAGGAAATATCATCGATATTAATTTTCCCCTTAGGCGCCCTTTCATCCTGACCGTTCAATGGATTAGCGACATAGACGCTCTTGATCGTAAGCGGATATTTCAAGTTGGAGAGGTCTGCAGTCACCTTCCGCCAGCCTGTCCAGTTCATATTTTCCGTCAAGCTGACGAGATTACTTTTTCCATTGCCGTCAATAATCTCGGCTCTCACCCAGTTAAAACTGCCGTCACCGTACACTTTCGCCGTCAAGAATTGCGGTTCGCCCTCAATAGGAGCGCCATACTTATCATTGAACTTTGCGTAAGCCGCTTTCGTTCCGGTTCCCTTAGTGAAGTCGTAGCTGAGTTCGAGGTTTTTGCTTCCGGAGGAAGTCACAATATTTACGGAGGCACCTACTTCAGCAGGATACTTGTCGGATGTTGTCATGACTGCGTAGTTATCCAAGTCGTACCAGATCTTCTCCTGACCAACCGGGAGCGTGACCATTGTGCTGTACCCGTCGTATTTCGCAATAACCTGGGCAGCCTTCGCCCCCGCGGCACTGTCGATATGCAGCACACCGTTTGTAATCGTACCCTTCACTCCGCTTAACTCCCATGTCGCAGACGACGCAGGCAGTTCTCTTGTGGCACCGCTTCGCGTTTTCACCGTAATCGGCAGTCTAAAGTCTCCGCCCTCTGTCACGGAAAAAGCCCCCGAGCTAAACGCCATAGACGTAATCTGATCCCGCCCTACAACTTCAACATCCATCGATGCCGAGCCATTGCCGGATTTCGCTGTGATCTGCGTTTTTCCTACCATTGTTGGCGTAAAAACATTATCCTTAAACACGCCGATATTTCCTGTACTTCCCCATTGCGGCGTTACGCTTGAAACGGAAATCGGATTGTAATAATCATCATAGGCCTTAAATTGATAAGTGCTGGATTCATTCATAAAAAGTAAAGACTGGCCTTTGAGGATAAGTCCTTTCAAATTCCCTTTCGGCGCTGTCGAGTATACGCCCAAACCATTTGCAACGGCGCGTTGGTTGCCGTTCTCCGTCTGATTCACAAGCTTGGGATCCATATCTCCCAACGATCTTGAAACCATTTGCGTTGAGCCGCCGCCATCGAGGACCATCCCCCGCCATACGCCGGCGTCGACCATGAACTGTTGGAGCTCCGGAAGCGTCATTCCCGCACTGCCGCTGCTGCGATCAGATGTAATAATATATGCCTTCTTCAGGTCCTTCGAATACCCAACCGCCGTCCGAGAACGAGGACTGTAGCCGCTGAAATCATTAATGTCTCGGGTAAAATAACTTGGCTTCCCGTCATCTACCAGCAGCGTCGAGCCGCCGATCAGCATTTTAAAATTTTTCCAATCATACGTTTTGGAAATATCATGAGGAATCATATCGTACTTTGTCGTAATTTTATCTCCGACTTTGAGATGATTCACGATAAAATCCCGCGCAAGCCCTGACCCGCGTAAAATATAACCGTTCACGGGAGCAACCTTTTTCACATTCGTGTCCACGGCAATTTCCTTGACAATATCGTTCTCAATGAGTGCTTCCGTCGGCACATGTGTCCCATCAACCGCCCTTTGTGTCATCGCCCAGGCGCTTGTATAGAGGAATAAGCCATCTGCAATAAGCGGAGTGCCATTATCATCCCAGTAGAACGTTTTGTTTACACCGCCGAGCTCAAATGAAGTGCCATCCTTCGCAGTTACCTTCCCTTGAAAATCGAGAATATCAATAATCGGCTGATTATCTTTGGTGATCGCGAAAGAGTACAGACCGGAGATTTTCGCAGGCGTCGCCATCACCTGTCCATTCGTAATTTGCGCCCCTTCCGGCACGCCCTCCGCTTGTGTGTTGAAGAAGTCACCGTTTACCCCGGCAACAGCCCCTGTATCCTTCACCATGCCCAACACACTCTGATTTTTCGTGAATTGATTGTTCGTTCCCGCCATCGCATCGATTTTCACATTCGGGTTCGTCAAATCCACCTCAATCACATTCGCATTCACGGAAACCTCTTTGTTGCTGCGGGTGGTTGTCCAAATATAATTTTTCATTATTGCGCCGGAAGTAATGATTTCTTGTGAACTCAGCGTCAATTTCGTACCCACGGCCGCTACCTGCGTCCCCGCAATTAACTGCCATGATAGAAGGCACGCTAATGCTGCGACGCCGACTTGCTTCTGTAACCTCATGCTGGATCTCCACTCCTCTTCCATACTCTCTCTATTGTTATCGTCTTATGATATTTATATAGACTCTAAAACTATGGAAAAAGTTACGAAATTTGTCGCGTTGTATTTATATTTCAAAGAACGCCCAGTTTTCGAGCCAAAAATAAAAAGAGCATGCCTCGCTTCCGCCCGCGGGTTTGCTCTCTGCTTGAGATACACTGGATTATATTTATAATCAAGGCTTATAAACTGCTAACTCTCTTCAACTTCGCTTCTTGCTCGATCGAACGATACGATAAGAGCTCAATTAATTGCTGTTGCTGCTCTTGATTCTTCTCGATGCGCTTCACCGCTTCGTTCGTTTCCATGATCGCTTGCTTCATTTGGCTTTGTTCAAGTTCAACGCTGTCAAAACGCACTTCGAGATTGTCCAATCGAGCTTCGACCTTGTCCAGTCTTACTTCAACATTCTCTAACCGAGCTTCGACTTTTTCCAGTCTCGCTTCAACATTCTCCAGTCGAGTTTCAATATTGTCGAGCCGTTGAATAATTGGAACCAATTCCTCTTTCAAAACCGCTCTAAATACTTCCTTCAACTCATGATCCATAACAACTCACTCCCGTCTCATAAGTGATTATTCCTATCTTACCACACCTAACTGCACAAATATATTATACGACAAAAATATTGCTTTTTCCCATTTTTTATGCAAATTTAATGCAACGTTCTCGTCGAAATTTGTCATAAAAAACGACAAAAAACCGCCCAAATCGGGCGGTTTCCTACCTGCCAGCTTTATACCAAAGCTTGTGCTTGTGCTTTAAGCGTTTCTGCTTTGTCTGTACGCTCCCAAGGAACGTTCAGATCGTTACGGCCGAAGTGACCGTAAGCAGCGGTTTGACGATAAATTGGACGACGCAAGTCAAGCTCCTTGATGATGCCCGCTGGGCGAAGATCAAAGTTGCTTTGAACCAGCTCAACCAGCTTTTCTTCGCTGATTTTGCCTGTACCAAATGTATCAACTGCGATAGACACTGGACGTGCTACGCCGATCGCGTAAGCCAATTGAACTTCACATTTGTCAGCAAGGCCAGCAGCTACGATATTTTTCGCAACATAACGCGCCGCGTATGCGCCGGAACGGTCAACCTTTGTCGGATCCTTACCGGAGAATGCGCCGCCGCCGTGACGTGCGTAACCACCGTAAGTATCAACGATGATTTTACGGCCAGTCAAACCAGCATCCCCTTGTGGTCCGCCGATAACGAAACGGCCAGTTGGGTTAATGAAGTAGTTTGTTTTCTCGTCCAACAGGTTAGCTGGAACGATAGGCGCGATAACATGTTCTTTAATGTCTTTTTGGATTTGCTCCAAAGTCACATTCTCATCATGCTGTGTGGATACAACGATCGCATCAACGCGAACCGGTTTGTCATCCACGTATTCAACCGTTACTTGTGTTTTACCATCTGGACGCAAGTATGGAAGCGTACCGTTCTTGCGGACCTCAGTCAAACGACGAGCCAGTTGGTGGGAAATCGAAATAGGAAGCGGCATAAGTTCAGGTGTTTCATTAACAGCAAAACCAAACATCAACCCTTGGTCACCTGCGCCGATCGCTTCAATTTCAGCATCCGACATGGAACCTTCTCTTGCTTCAAGCGCTCTGTCAACGCCTTGCGCAATGTCAGGGGATTGTTCATTTAGGGAAACGAGCACTGCACAAGTTTGGGAGTCAAAACCAAATTTTGCACGCGTGTACCCGATATCTTTAATCGTTTGTCTTGCGATAGCTTGGATATCCACATACTCAGACTTCGACGTGATCTCACCAATTACCAATACCAAACCTGTTGCTACCGAAACCTCACATGCTACACGAGCATTTGGATCGTTAGCCAAAAACGCATCCAATACCGAGTCAGAAATCTGGTCACAAATCTTATCCGGATGACCTTCTGTTACGGATTCGGATGTAAATAAACGACGACCGCTTACATGCGCCATTCTCTTCATCCTCCTACATTCTATATTTCTTAGTATGATTGAAAAGCTTTTAATCGATGCCTATATCAAAATGGGCCCGGCTTTAGCGGCAGCTTTTCACGCCAAACGGAATCCCTCTTTTTGCGCGCAAGCGCTGGAAAGAACAACGAATTCCGTAAAAAAAATGAACCTTTCCCGCTCGAGAAAGGTTACACGAAAGTTAGACCTTCAATTCGTTATCTTACTACATTTATATAGGAAAGTCAATTTAAATCCACCGTTCCATACTTTAAGGAAACTTTAAGCTTTCGATCATTTTTTATTCATGGGGCTTTTATAAAATAAAAAAACAATAAGTTCACTACAGACTAAAAAGCGTTTCTTCCGCTCTCTGAATGAGCCGCGCCGTGATGCGTCCGCCCACCGCTCCCGTGTCTCTAGAGGAGATGTGCCCCCAGTAATCCTCTTTTACAGAAGAGGAAGGGATCGCACCTAGCTCTGTTGCAAACTCCGTATCGGCATTTAATGACATCTGCTTGCCAACAGGCAAGCCTAGCTCAGCAGCGATTTCATATTTCAGTACATCCAAAGCCTTTTTGGATTCCGGAACCACTTTACTGTTTCTCGCCATAACGAAACGCCTCCTTAGGTTTCTTAGAGATTGGTCCCCTCTAACGACTGAGCTTTAGTGGGGGTATGTCTTTAGTATGGCTGGATTCCGCGGCTCAAACCGAATAAGAAGTTGGCTGTAAGGGTAAAATATTGGAGAGCATGTAAGGAACGACTTCCATGTTCGAAGGCAATAATGAGCGTTATCTGCACGGACTTTCGTGGCAAGGAGTTTGCTGATGGCAATGCCCGTCGCAAAAACAAAAGAGGGCAAGCTCTTGGCTTACCCTCATGAAATTGCTATTCGGCTGTGCTGCCGTCTGCATTGAGCACAAGATATCCGCCGCGTACCATGACATAAACTTCGGCGTCATTTTTCGGTGAAACCTGGATCCCACGGCCTTCCGTCGGGAAAATCAAAAGATGATTCAGCGCAACTTCCGTTCCCGCTGGCAAATCCTTGCCTCCCGTGACATCCGGGATGCCATTGCCATCTTTGCTCACGGCGAGGACCTTGCCCGTTCGCACGATAAATTCCGCGCCAGCGCCGGCGTACAGGGTTTGTCCATTTTTCAACTGGACAACCTTCATATTCGCCGCTGGCGTTACGCCCGTGCCTCCGTTGCTCCCGCTGCCATTCTGGCTACCACCAGAATTGGCCGCGATCGCGGAGGCGACAATCTCTTTCACCTTTGCTTCGCTTAAGGTGTTCTGATCGAAGTAGCTCTTCGTGATCACCGGATCACTGGAAGAGCCCGCGGTTGGGGCTTCGGCTTGGGAGGTGGAGAGCAAGACAAAACTTATTAGCCCCATAATTGCCAAGGATGTATAAAATTTCACTGTTTTTACTCCTTACTCTATTAATGAGTTTATTTAGAAAAGAAAAAGACCCCGAAGGGTCCTTTTCACTATAACGAAGATTATGGAGTTACTACGATTTGAACGGATTTACCGTTTGGAGCAGTAGCTGTAACAACATACTCGGCTACACCAGCAGGAACTGTTACTACACCTGTAGCAGGATCGATAGAAACGCTACCCGAGCCAGATGTTCTAGCTGTTGTGTTAACCGTGAAGTTAACGCCTAGCACCGCTTTGTAGGTAAGGATTGCTGCATCAGTGTACTCAATACCATAGTTGTCAACAACTTTGAATTTATTGTCGCTATCTTTGTTGAACAGCTGCCATACGTTGAAACCAGTTGTAGCACTTAGTTTCTCAGTTGTGTTTACACTTGTACGACCTGCAGTAATCGAATCAACTGTAATTGGATCAGCCTTAACCGTTACTTCTTGCGACAGGTTAATAGTTTCGCCTCTGTTTGTGTACACAACTGCTGATACTGTAGCTGTCCCTGCCTTGTACCCAAGGACATAAGCCTTTTGAACAGGTGCAGTTGCATTATTCGGATCCCAATCGTATGCGCCAGTATTAGAAGCAGTAAGGATTACGTTAGGGTCAGAACTAGTCAGGCTAGTGATGTAATTCGTAGGCAGTTTAACTTTATTACCTGCTTCGTCTTTCGCAGTTACACCAACGCTTTTATCGAATTGGCTAACGCTTGTGCCTGGAGCTAATGTTTCATTAGCTGGATTCATAGGACTTTGTGGATATACCGATCCCAATTTATCCTTAGCAGCAAACAGGGAACCGATAGCGTTCAAGGAATATGTCAGCTTAGTGTCAGCTTTTACCGCTTGGATCGAACGGCTAACTGTACTGGAATTTTCGCCCCATGAACCGCCAGCTGGTTTTTTCTCAATTACTACTTTAATAGTTGCTTTACCTTCAGTAAAGTTAGTCTTTGTATCAAAACCTTTGTTGAATTGGTCGATCTTTGTGTTGTCAAAAACATAAGTCGTTACATTACCAACAGTGCTGGTCGATGTATATGTGCCTCTAGGTGTAATATCTGTATCATTTCCAGCTTGATCTCTTGTAACTTCAGCTTTGATTTGGTATTCAGCAGTGCGTCCATTTTGACCAGGGATAGTTGCACCGATATTGTCATTTAGGTTTTTACCGAATTGGTCAACCAATTGGAAAACAACTTTATCGTCTGCACCCAAAATTGCTTTTGCAGCAGACTCTGTTTTCACAACGAAGGAATCTGGGTAACGTCCTTCACCAACATTTACACTCGTTTGAACAAATGTATTGCTTTGGGATTGATTGATTTGACCAGAAATGTATAGCTTGTTACCTACAGAATTGTCTGTAGTGAAGGCAAGACGAAGCTTACCTTTATCTGCACCTGTTTCTTGAATTGCCGCTGTACCATTAGATACCGAGAAAGTGAATCGTGCTTTGTTATCAACGATATCTTGAGCGCTCAGTTTATTACCGTTAGCGTCAGATACGATCAGTGGAACGAATACTTCTCTATCTGTAGCACTGACGGAAACAGCAGATGTATCAAACTCAACTTTAGTAGCCAGATTACCAGCGCCTACACTAACTGTAGCAGATGCAGATGAAGAGCCACCATAAATATTGATTGTGAAATCAGCATTTTTGTCTACTTTTCCAGTCAATTTTACTTTGATTCGTGCATTACCATTGTCATCAAACAAGTCGCCAACAGCAAGCGTCGAACCTGCTTTATCAACTACCAGTTTTTCCTCATATGGAGTGACCACTGGGTTAATATTGCTCGCATTAACTTCTGGAGTACCACCATTGAACTGGGATCTAACAATTTCATTTCCGTACTGGTCAAGTAATGTCAACGGAATTGAAGCACTATCATCAGCAGAAGTCAATTTGTTTGTTGTGGTATTGGAATAAGTAACCTTACCAGCCTCAATTTTGCTTAGAAGTGGAACTGTCCCCACTTTAAAGTTTTTAGATACTGTAACGTTGCTATTGTTAAAGTAAACAGTAATTGGAACAATACCATTGCCTTGAGTAATGCCATTATTCAATGCTTTAGTCGCGAATGTAAGCACGAAATTCCCGTCAGTGTCTTTTTTAAAGGAAGTAGGCGCTTGACCGCTTACAAGTGCTGTAAAGCCAGAAGTGGAGATAGATACAGCTTCACCATATTGGTTAACAGCTTTAACTTTAACAGAAGCATCTGTACTGTACGCAACTGTATCGCCAGCATTTACGAAGTCGATTTTGGAAACTTGCTCATCAGTTCCTTTGAATGTTGCAGTTGTTTTGTCAACATTTGCAGCATCAAGACCAGACAATGTTACAGTGTAGTCACCTTCGCTGATTCTTGAATCAGTTGTAAGAGTAACGGATTTCTTATCCTCGGACCATACAGGTGCTGTAGTAGTAGTAACTACAGGCGCTGTACCTTTAGTCAAAGCAAATTTCGCAGCTGCTGTATCAACCGGTTTGTTGAAAGTCACTTGAACTTTATAAACACCAACCGCTTTTGCTTCAGTCAAAGAAATTTTACCTGGAACTACGTATTGTTGTTTCGCTTCATACGCACCAGTCAAAAGAAGGTCACGAGTAGCGTTTGCTTGACCACCGAATTTGCCGTCTTCGCCATTAGCAAGAAGCTTCAATTCAAGAGCCAGTGCTACATAACCTTGAGCCCAGTCAGAAACAGTTGCATCTGTACCAGTTTTTGCTTTAGCATCAGCATCTTTACCAAGAACGCGAACCAAGAAAGTAGCCAGCTGTTCTTTTGTTACTTTACCAGCTGGGTTGTAAGTGCCTTCGCCGTAACCATCTGTTACGCCAGCAGTTTTCAGAGCTTCGATGTAAGGAAGAGCATAGCCGTTAGCTTTGTCGTCAGCCTTAACATCAGAGAAGCTGGAAGTTGTTGCATCAGCTTTCAGCCCCAAAAGAAGTGCTGCTACTTTTGCGAATTGTGCACGGTTCATTTCTTCTTTCAGGCCAAAAGTATCTTCGCTCACACCATCAAAAATACCAGCGGAAATCATTGCATCGAATTTCGCTTTTGTAGCTGCGTCAAGATCTTTAAGATCTGTGAAGTCTGCGGATGTTTTACCGAATGCTACGGAAGAAAACATGGATAATGCCATTGCGGAAGTAAGTATTACGGATAAACTTTTCTTCATAACCTTTTTTTCTCCTCCTTGAATATCTTTATCATTATTTGTTAGGTTAGATCTAACTTTATTGTAGCTCGATGTACTCATTTTTTGGTTCACCCCCTTTCCAGAGTTAGAGCGGTATATAACTAAGTTCACTTGCAGCTTATAATGCTACAAAGGAAAACTAGTAAACTTTTAGATAGAAAAATAGGCACATACACCAATTCACATTATACATTGGTCGAATAGCATCGTAAAGAATTATTTTCTTAATGCATTTCTTTTGCTTAGTTTCAAAGTATTAAACGCATAGTTTTCTAAAAAGTTGCGATGCAAATAAAAATATTTGAAAAAACTTTCGAAAAAACAAAAAAAGACCCCATGGGGTCTTTTTTTGTTTAATTATTCGTTCTTAGTTTTGAGGAACAGCGATCGATACTTGTACGGATTTACCGTTAGGGGCAATTGCTGTTACAACAAATTCTGTTACTGTGCTATCTACATGTGTAATCTCACCTGTTTTAGCATCTACCGTTACGTTACCAGTTCCGCCTACTGTCGCTACAGTGTAACGAAGTCCAAGTACTGCATCATATTGTGCAATTGCTGCGTTTTCGTACTTAATGCCGTATTGGTCTGTTACTTTCAATGTGTTATCGCCATCTGTAAAGTACTCATAAGCAAATGTTCTAGTATCAAGCGTTGCCGTTGTTTTACCAGCTTCCAGTTTATCCACTGTAATCGCATCAGCTTTCACTGTCACTTGTTGCGTCAAGTTAATTGTCTCACCTTTGTTTGTGTACACGACCGCGGAGACTGTTGCTGTTCCTGCTTTGTTACCCAATACATAACCATCTTGGTTCCCATCGGCCACAACATTTAGGATGGATGGATCCGAGCTAGAGATGCCTTGTACGTAGTTGGAAGGCAGAATCACTTTGTTACCTGCAGAGTCTTTTGCGATTACGGACAATTTTTTATCAAATTGGCTGTTGCCCGCGACCAAACCTTCGCCGGCTGCTACGCCTGTAGTCAGCTTATCTTGCGCCGAGTAGAGGTCACCGATGGTGTTAATGCTGTACGTCAATGTTGTATCAGATTTAACAGCCTCAAACGTACGGCTTACCGAAGAAGAGTAGTCAGAGTAGCCTCCGCCGTTTGTTTGTTTCT
>NZ_RXHU01000061.1 GCF_003955665.1 Paenibacillus whitsoniae | reverse complement strand
CCTTCCGGGGTGCCTCCTTAGGCTCTCTACCTGCACCGGACGCTTCCCATGAAAATAAGAGTGGTTGCCCACTCTTATTGCTGAGGTTTAATTGCCGCGGTGCGACGGGGAAAGTGGCGGTTCAACCCGAGCTTCCCGTACCCTACTTCGCCGTCTTCACCGACGTCTTCGGTGTCGGCGATGGCGAAGGCTTCGTCGGCCCCGTATCCGCCTCGGCGGTGCCGGCGAACAGGTCCCTCACATACTTCTGCATCTGCGTTTTGTCCGCGGTGATGACAGATGCCCCGTGAATGTTCTTCTCGACAAGAAGATCCGACGGCGGGAGCTGCGATGTGATGATGCCGTCCGCTTTTGCATCATACGCGAGACTGCCCAACTTCAGCATATCGGTAACGCTGAGATTTGTTTCAATATAAGGATCGATTGAGCTCAGAATGCGAGGGAGCTTGATCAGCGACATCGTCGACTGCATTTTATGAGCGACCGCCGTCAGGAACTTGCGCTGCCGTTCGGTACGCGTGAAATCGGAAAGCGCATCGTGACGGAACCGCACATATTGCAGAGCAGTTTTGCCGTCGAGATGCTGCATGCCTTTTTTCAAATTAATGTCGTAGAGATGATCGTCTTCCGCGTCGGAATATTTCATATCCTTCTCGACATCGATGTCGATGCCGCCAATAGCGTCGACCAACGCGATAAAGCCCTTGAAATCGGTGTACAAATAATACTGTACCGGAATGCCGAGGTAATCGCTCACCGTCTTCATTGCAAGATTCGGGCCGCCGGCTGTAATGGCCGTGTTGATGCGGTCCTCGCCTTCGCCTGGAATTTTGACGTACGTATCGCGGAGGATGGAGAACAGGTACGCCTTCTTCGTCGTGGGATCGATGGAGGCGAGCATAATGCTGTCAGAGCGGGGCAGCTCATTTTTGGCAATGCCGCGAGAGTCGCCGCCGAGCAGCAAGATGTTCACTCGCTGTTTGCCTTCCCATTTAGGTGGTTGGTACTTGTCGCCATTTTGCTTGACCGAGCTTGGAATCATGCCGGCGCTGCCGGTGGTTGTACCTTCTACGCTGTCTTGTTTATCTGAAATGTTTTTCGCAAAGCTATAGAAGGAATACGTATAATATCCTGCAACAACAAAGAGAAGCAGACCGATCAGGAGCAAGGTCCGTTTGATGATTTTCACGTGATAACGCTCCTTTCCAGGGTGTTTGCGTGATCTGTACTTTTTTTTTGTACAGAAGTAGAGTATCATGAGTGAGATAAGGCGTTGTAGGATTCGTCGTTCTGAACCATATTATAGATGCTGTGAAACTTCGATAGCAAGTTATGGCGAATCTTGTGGCAAATTGTAAGCAAACTTCGAATTTAGGGGGAACTCATGTTAGCGATAGATGTCAACATGCTTCGCAAAGAATTCCAGGTGCAGCAAAGCCGGGGCGGGCTCAAGGGCGCGGTCCAGGATTTGTTCAAGCGGGAATACAAGCAGGTCACGGCGGTAAAGGATATTTCTTTTCAAATTCCGAAAGGTGAGATCTGTGGGTACATCGGCGAAAACGGCGCCGGCAAGTCTACCACCATCAAAATGCTCACCGGCATCCTCGTCCCGACCTCGGGGGACATTCGGGTAAACGGCTATATTCCTTTTAAGGAGCGCGAAAAATTCGTAGCCGGCATCGGCGTCGTATTCGGTCAGCGCAGCCAATTGTGGTGGGACATCGGCGTTGTCGAGTCGTTCCAATTATTGAAAAAGGTGTATCGTGTCTCCGACGCCGACTACAAGCAAAGGCTCGACGAGCTCGTCGATCGGCTCCAACTATCGGATCTGCTCTCGCGGCCTGTCCGGAAGCTGAGCTTGGGGCAGCGGATGCGCTGCGAGCTTGCGGCTTCGCTGATCCACAATCCTTCAATTCTATTCCTCGATGAGCCGACGATCGGGCTCGACATTGTCGTCAAAACCGAAATCCGCGAGTTCTTGAAGTCGCTCAATCAACGCTACGAAACGACGATCCTGCTGACGACGCACGATTTGCAGGACATCGAAGCGCTGTGCTCTCGTGTTATTATGCTGGATGACGGCCGAATTATTTATGACGGTGGTCTTGAAGAGCTGAAAGCAAAGTGGGGCAAAGGCAAAGAAGTCGTGCTTCAATTCGAACAGCCGGTGACCTTGGCGCGCCTGCAAGAGCTCACAGCGGGTCTGGACGTCGCCTGGGAGCTGGAAAACGAGCTCATGGGCAAAGTGTTCATTCCGTATGAACGCGCCAACGTTTCCGAAGTGCTCGGCCGCGTGGTCGGCGTCCTGCAAATCCAGGACATCAAAATCAACGAAACGAACACCGACGACATCGTCCGTGAAATTTATAAAGCCGGATCATCGGATGTAAAAAGACCTCAAGCCGCTGCGGCAGCAGCCGACAAGGCGGAGGGAGTCACCACGCATGCTTAGCGCTTATCTTGAGGTCATCCGCATGCGCTTCCTCATGATGCTGGCGTACCGCGTCAACTATTACAGCGGCATCCTGATCTATGCGCTCAATATCGGCTCTTATTATTTTGTCTATAAAGCGATTTACGGCGACACCGCGATGATCGGAGGGCTTACCCTCGGTCAAATGACCACCTACGTGGCCGTCTCCTGGATGGGCCGCGCCTTTTACTTCAACAACCTGGATCGGGAGATTGCGAACGAGATCCGCGATGGCTCGGTGGCGATCCAGTTCATTCGTCCGTACAACTATGTTTTTGTTAAAATGATGCAAGGTCTCGGCGAAGGCGTCTTCCGCTTGCTGCTATTTACAACGCCGGGTATGGTGTTCATCTGGCTTTTGCTGCCGATCAAGCTGCCGACCGATCCGGGGCTGTGGGTATGTTATTTTATCATGCTGTTCTTCAGCTTTCTAATTAATACCCAGCTTAACATCATTACGGGCCTTTTCGCCTTTTTCCTGGAAAATAACGAAGGCCTTATGCGCATGAAGCGCGTCGCCGTCGACCTGTTCTCCGGGCTGATCATCCCGATCTCGTTCTTTCCGGGTTGGTCGAAATCCGTGCTGGAGTGGCTGCCGTTTCAGGCCATTACGTACTTGCCAAGCGCCGTATTCACGGGCAAAGTGACAGGGTCTGCGATTATCCAAAGCTTCGGCGTACAGCTGCTGTGGTTCGTGCTGCTGATCATTCCGATTTACGCCCTCTGGGTAAAATCCAAAACGCGTCTTTTCGTACAAGGAGGGTAAACGCACGTGTTCTATATCACCCTCATTTATGACTATTTTAAAAATTACATGAAAACCCGGCTCACCTACCGATCCGATTTCTGGATTGAGGTTCTCTCCGATCTCCTGTTCAACGGGCTGAATCTGTTCTTTATTCTCGTCGTCTTTTTGCAAACGCAATCGATGGGCGGCTGGAATCAGGAACAAATTTTGTTCATCTACGGTTATTTTATGATTCCGTATGGGATATTTATCTCATTTTTTAATCTGTGGAACTTTAGCGAACGCTACATTATCAAAGGCGAGATGGACCGCATCCTCACCCGGCCGGCTTACAACCTGTGGCAGCTGATGCTCGAAAATCTTGATCCGGCTTCGCTGTTCAGTGCTCTGGCCGGACTCGTCGTCATGATCTATTCGTGGGTGCAGCTCGACCTGCCGTTCCATTGGTCAGACCCGTTTATCTTCCTGCTGATGGTTGTAGGCTCCATCCTGATCTATGCAGGCGTGTACGTGTCCCTGACCGCGCTGTCGTTCTTCTCGGATGCGCCGACCGGCATTCTGCCGCTAATCTGGAACATTCAGAACTATGGCCGCTACCCGGCGACGATCTACAACAAGCTGCTCAAAAGCGTGCTGACGTGGATCCTGCCTTTTGCCTTCGTCGGCTTTTATCCGGCGGCGTATTTTATCGATCCGGACAATTGGAAAACGTTCGCGCTGCTCACCCCGGCGATGGGCGTGCTGTTCAGCATTATCGGTATTACCATTTGGAATACCGGGGTGAAGCGGTACCGCGGCGCGGGATCGTAGGGAGGCCAAGGAACGCCCGGCATCTCACCCGCCGCAACCGCAGGCCGTCTTGGAAGTTATGAAAATGGCTTCTGAGGCGGTCTTTTTTTCTTCTTGACCCTCCTCTTAGGGGAGGCTTTACACTGGGATCAGAAAGGAGGAGCAAGGTGCTTTATACCGTGAAAGAAGTGTCGGAACTGGCGCATGTCACCATCAAAACGCTGCATCACTACCACAAAATCGGACTGCTGCTTCCCCGCGAGGTGAGCGAGGCCGGGTATCGGATGTATGGGCAGTGGGAGCTGGAGCGCCTGCAGGAGATTTTATTTTACAAAGAGCTGGACTTCTCTCTGGAACAGATCGGAGAGCTGTTGGCGGAAAATGTGGATCGCACCGCGATTTTGGCGGAGCAGCATCGTCTGATGCAAAGTCGGCAGAAACGATTAACACAGTTAATCATTACACTGGAAGCGTCGCTGGCAGCAGCGAAGAATGGAGGAACCATGAATCAGGCGGACATGTTCAAAGGATTTGGCAGCGAAGCGGAGTGGAGAGAGGCGCTGGAGGCGCAGAATCAGCATTTAAAAGAGAACTACGGCTACGACTTGGCGGAACAGCCGATCGACGTCCCGAAAATGAACGAGCAGGCCGCGGAAGCGGTGCGGTTCATGAAGGGGGCGGCGGCCTGCTTGCGGGAAGGACGCCGGCACGATGGGCCGGAAGTGGCGCAGCTCATCGCGGAGCACCTCGCGTTCCTTCAGGCGCACGGGCACGCGATCCAGCCGGACGATTACGCCGCGCAGTCGCGCTTCTTCCTCGGCGACGATTTTCACCGCTCCATGCTGGAGGCGCAGCAGGTTGGGCTGGCGTATTATCTATGCCTCGCGGCGGAGGCTTATGCGGCAGGGAGCGGTTCTAATTAACGGGCTTGGCTCGCACTCCAAAGACTCCCGCACGGAGAGCTAGAAGGGTCTAGCCCTAGTTAAGGGGGCTAAAATTGCCGAGAATAGGGCAACTAAGGGGGCCTAGCCCTGCTTAGCAGGCTTGAATTTCGCGCAAAAGCCCCCCTCGCCAGGAATTAGAAGGGTCTAGCCCTAGTTAATTGCGCAAAAAAGCGCGATTTAGCTGAGTTAAGAGGGGGCAGCTCCTCTTAACACTTGTTCGAACGAGCCTAACTCCCTTCTGCAGCACCCAAATTCTCGATTCGACCCCCTTAGTAGCACACCCGATGGTTTAGACTAGCTAACTTTCAATGGCAGATGGTGTGCTGGCTGCCTGCTGCCCCGCTCGCGGCGCCCGCCGCGCCTTCGCGCACGTCAAATCGTACTTGCGCCCGTAGTCCTTGGCGTACGCGACGATGTTGCGGATGCTCGTCGGATCGGCGAGCTTGGTGAACGGGCACGGGTCCGGCCGCGTGTTGACCTCGAGGATCCACGGCTTCAGCCGGCGGTCGACGGCGAGGTCCAGGCCGAGCTCGTTCATCGCCGGGTAGCTGCGGCCGAATTGCGCTGCTGTCAGCCGCCCGATGCGCGCCATGCTTGCGAGCAGCGCCTCTGCGGCCTTCGGGCCGAATCTCGGCGCGATCAGATCCTCAGGCGCGTAAATCGTGCCGCCCTGCGAGCCGTTGGTCACCGCTTTCTGCGGGTGCGCCACTCGCGCGGCGATGCCGGAGCACACCCACCTGCCGGACGGGCGCTTTTGCATCATCACCCGAAAATCAAACGGCCGCCCCTCATGGCGCAGCACGTGGATGCCTTTTTGGATGAGGTGGCGGCGGCCGCCGCAGCTCTTCCGCAGCGCTTCGTACATCCGATCGAACGTCGGAAACGTATGTTTTTTCATACCTGCCTGATAGCGATAGCCGCCGTCAATCCGCTCGACCCGCATGACGCCGATGCCGAGCGACCCCGTATCCGGTTTCACATACACCATGCCGTATTTCGTCAGCATCGCGGACAGCCGCGTACGGCTGAAAGGGTGCGTCGCGGGGACATGGAGGAGCAGCTTGCGCTCCTGCAGGGTGACTCTCGTTTTAATCAACTTGCTGGAAACGGCCTTGACTTTATTTTTCAAAGGATGGCCTCCTCTCTCAGCGATTGTCGGTTTGATACAGCGTATGAGCAATCCAGGCGGCGGGTGATTCGTCGGTGTCCGGGCGGAAATAGGGACAGGCCAGAGGCGTCTTTTCGATAAGGAGGACGAACAATAGGCGAATGCCGTGCATACAATAGGGAGTCGGCAGGTATGGAAATTTGTACCAAGTCATGCTGTTGAAAGCGGGGAGAGGGCATGCCGTCATCCTGGATGGATACGGTTCGAAGCATCAAAAAGCATTTCCCATGGTATCCGCTGGATGCGTCGGAGATGGAGGCGCTTTTGCAAATGGAGGGGAGCGGGCTGACGCATCTTCCGTTGATGTCCGCCAAGCTATTGGAGAATCATTATTACACGGATGCCAATCCTCTCCTGGCGCGAACCGATCTGAATCGCTACCGCACGTCGGGCACGAGCTCGAATCGGCGGAAGACGATTTTGTACTCGCAGGCGGATGAAGAGGCGTATTTGCGCATTAAGTTGGATGTTTTTCAAAGAGTGCTGGGCCCAGGCAACTATCGCACGGCGCTGGCAGATATGGGGACCGGCCATGCGGAGGCGACAGCGGTGGAGGTGTTCCGCGAGCTGGGGATGGATGTGGAATCGGTATCTTTTCAGCTGCCGATTGAAGCTCATCTGGAGCGGCTCTCCAGCATGAAGCCGGAGGTGTTGTACACGATGCCGTCGATTTTGGACCGCATTCTGGCGGCAGCGGACGATCCCAAAGCGTTTGGCATCCGGCACGTGCTGCTCGTCGGCGAGATCGCCTCCCGGGGCTGGCGGCAGCGAACAGCTGAGCGGCTCGGCCTGAGCGAGCGGGAGATAACGGATACGTACGGGTCCATTGAGATCGGGACGATTGCTTATTTTTCGCATGAGCATACGCGTTATCTGTTTGCCGATGGCATTGTGGCAGAAGGAATTCCCGCCGAGGAGCTGGAGGGGGATTTGGAAACGCTGCCGGATGGCGAGCAGGTGCTGGTGTTGACCTCGACGGTGCGGGAGGCTTTTCCGGCTCTGCGGTATGTGACCTACGATGTGGTGCGCGATCTCCGGCCGATTGAGGTGGACGGCGTGCGCCGACAAAGCTTTGCCGGCATCGTCAAACGCATTGGTCCGGACCTCAAGCATGGGGAAAAAATCAGCATCTACGACATCGAGGACGTCGTCTGCCGTCACCTCGGCGATGCTAGCGTTCGCGTACAGGTCGCCGGAAATGGGTTGAAGGTCCACGTCTATAGCCCGCTGGCGACGCCGGACGTGTTGGGTGCGATCCGCCATGACATCGAGAATCACATTCCGGCCATCGGCCTGATGATTCGCTCTCGCATTTTGGACGGTATCGAAGTGCGCGGAGGTACGCTGGACGATGCGCAAACCCGCGCTTCCGTCAAAAACAAAAAAATCTTCTACACCTAATTCAACACCTAAATGGAGGGATCCCAGATGGAGCTTGGCGGCGGCATCGTGGATGCGATCGGAAAAACCCCACTCATTCGTTTGGACCGGTTGTTTGAAGGACTCCCTTTTTCCGTGCATGGGAAGCTGGAGTGGATGAATCCAGGGGGGAGCAGCAAGGATCGGCCTGCGCTTTACATGCTGCGTGAGGCGATTCTGCGGGGGGACGTGACCAAGGACAGCGTCATCGTCGAGTCGAGCTCGGGCAATTTGGCGATTAGCCTGGCCCAGCTGTGCTGTTATCTGGGACTTCGCTTCATTTGTGTGGTCGATCCCCGGACGACCGAGCAGCATAAAGCCATTATCCGCAGCTTTCAAGGCGAGATTGATCTGGTGACGGAGCCGGACGCCGAGACAGGCGAGTTCCTGCCTGCGCGTATCCGCCGGGTTGGCGAGCTGGTGCGGCAGATTCCGCATGCGTATTGGACGAATCAGTACGGAAGTCCGGACAACGCGCTGGCTCACCAAGCGACGACGATGCGGGAGATCGGTGAGGCCTTGGGCCGGGTCGATTATTTGTTCTGCGGGGTGAGCTCGTGCGGCACGATCCGAGGCTGTGCGGACTACATCCGCAGTCAAGGCTGGTCAACGACCATTGTGGCGGTGGATGCGGAAGGAAGCGTTATTTTCGGCGGGCAAAAAGGTTCGCGCAAATTCCCCGGCCTCGGCGCGGGGATTACGCCGGGCCTGTATCGGCACGATGTGGCCGATCTCGTCCTGTACGTCTCTGACGCGGATTGCGTGGAGGGCTGCCGGGCGTTGGTGAAGCGCGAGGGGATTCTCGCCGGGGCTTCTTCCGGCGGCGTTATCTCGGCCATCCGGCGGATGAGCGGCGAGATTCCGGCGGGGTCTGTGTGTGCAGCGATTTTGCCGGATCGGGGCGAGCGGTATTTGACCACTGTCTATAACGACGCGTGGGTCAAGAAGGAAATCGGGATCTAGCGGCAAGCTGAGGTCAGCAAGAAATTGGCATGGAAGATTGGCAGCGGAGCAGAGGATAAGAACATGGCATGGGAGACTGGCAGCGGAGTAAAAGACGAGAAGACAAGAACATCGTATGGGAGACTGGCAGCATGAGGTATTTGCACGATGACCATATTCGGCAAATCGGTATCGACTGGGCGAGGCTGTGCAGCATTGTACGGGACGTGTTGGCGATAAAAGATCAAGGGGATTGTGTGCATCCGCTTAAGCCGTATTTGCGGTTTTGCGACTTGCGCAACCGCATCATCGCCATGCCGGCGTATGTGGGCGGGAATGTTGAGATGGCCGGCATCAAATGGATTGCAAGCTTCCCGGCGAACCCCGAGCGAGGGCTGCCGAGAGCGAACAATACGATCATTTTAAATGATCCGGGGAGCGGCGAGCCGCTCGCCTTTATCCACAGCGGCCTGTTGAACGGGCTACGCACGGCGGCGGTCAGCGGCGTTATGCTGGCCGAGTACATGAACGTACGTGAGCTGGAGACGGTCCGATTGGGGTTGATTGGCTGGGGGCCGATCGCCCAGCTGCACCTCGCGATGTGCATCGCGCTGCTCGGCGAGCGGCTCGAACGCGTCTGCCTCTACGACGTGCGCGGTGTCGACCCGGCGACGATTCCCGCCGAGGTGCGGGGCATCACGGACATCGCCGCCGACTGGCGCTTCGCGTACCGCAGCGCGAACGTGGTCGCCACGTGCACCGTGTCGCCGGAGCGGTATATTAATGAGCCGCCGGCCGAAGGCGCGCTGCTCTTGAACGTGTCGCTGCGGGACTATTTGCCCGCCAGCGTCGCTGGTGTGACCGCCGTCGTCGTCGACGACTGGCGGGAGGTGTGCCGCGAGAACACGGACATCGAGCTCCTGCACCGCGAAAGCGGGCTGCAGGAGCAGGACGTGTCCACGCTCGCGGACGTGGCTTTGCGGGGCCGGTTGCGGGAGCTGGCCGGCCCGGTGTTTTTCAACCCGATGGGGCTGGGTGTCTTCGACATCGCCATCGCGGGGTTCTACTTCAGGGAGGCGGAGCGCCTGAAGGTGGGGATACCGCTACCGCGCAGCGAGCGGTAGCGTGGGTGTTGGGCCGCCGGGAGGGATTCCGGCGGTCTTATTGCGCTGCGCTGGGGAACTGGCAGCGTAATGAGACACGCGCTTCCAATGCTATCTGGTCAGGTGGCAAGCTATGCGCAGATGTCTTGTTTCTGCATCATGGAAGCAGGCGGCACCTAAAAATAAGCTTCTTCCAATAACTTATTTCGGTGGATTGCTCTCTATTTCCCATAATAAGATAACGCGCTTGTCTTATTTACTGGTTTTCTTCGTGTTTTAGAGATACTTGCAGCCAATAAGTTCGCTCACCTAACTTATCGCTTTATCAATCGGTTTAAGCTTCAAAAATAAGATATCTTCGTTATCTTATTTGTCTACCGTACCATCTGAGTGCCAGTGGATTTAATATGACAACGTTGCAATGCTGTTTCCCTTGGCGGACGTCGGCTAGGACCGCCTGCGAAGTTGAACTGGAATTCTTCCAGTTCGATTAGAGGTTTTTATCGAAATGAGAGGGCTCAACTGGAATTTCTCCAGTATAACCATGCCATGCGACTTCAAATTTATCGGATTGATCGAAATGAGCAGGAGGTTTTCCAGTTCAGTTGGGGGAAATGCCCGTTTTGGGTGAAATGAGATGGAGAAATTCCAGTTGAATGGTGTGCGAGGCAAAAACGCAGACTCAACCCCCCTGACCGGAGGGGATAGCGATCGAAGCGAAGCAAGTGGAAGGAGAGGCGATCCCCAACCCCCTGACCGAAGGGGATAGCGATCGAAGCGAAGCAAGTGGAAGGAGAGGCGATCCCCAACCCCCTGACCGAAGGGGATAGCGATCGAAGCGAAGCAAGTGTAAGGAGAAGTGATTCCCCAACCCCCCCTGACCGGAGGGGATAGTGGCTGAAGCGAGGTTAGCAAGTAAAGCACTGGACCAGTTCTACTCCTTGCCCCCGGCAGGAGATGGTTCACTGGGCAGCGAAGCATATGCGAGATGCGCAGGGGACATTTGAAAGGGGAGCTTACTTTGAGCGACACCGCAGCCCAAACCGGGTGGGCCGAACAGATTGCGGCACAAGCCAGCAAGCAGTTGGGACGAAAGATAGACGATATGGTTCCGATCGACAAAGGCTGGCTGAACGCCAAGTGGAAGATGGAGACGCAGGAAGGGCCGCTTTTCGTCAAGCTGTACCATCCTGACCGGTACAAGCTGCATCTTCATGCCGACCGTCTGACAGCTATGGAGCAGACGCTTCGTCTGCAGCACGGTCTGCAGACTGCAGGTGTTCCGTGCCCAGCCGTATACGCTGGCCAAGTCGGTTATCTGCATCAACTCCCGTCCGGCCTCCATTATGCTGTCCTTGACTGGTCGGAAGGGGACAATGTACCCGCCGGGCATTTCAGCGAGGCGCAGATGCATAGTCTGGGTGCAGCTACCGGACGGATGCATGCGTGGCTGCGTCAGGTGCCGCCGCTGGCCAAGCCGGCGTGGCAGCCGGACCGAGCGGCTTATTTCACCGCATGGGAGCTGAACCGGGAGAAGGCGAAGGAAGCGAACGACACGGTTGTGTTGGGATGGCAGAGCAAGTCGCAGCGGGTGGTCGAGTCGATGGATTTTGGTATTTTCGAGGGAGCTGTGCCGGGCTGGCTGCACTGGGATTTGTGGGTGGATAACATTCTGGTGCACGGACGGGATGTGTCGGCGATTGTGGATTTTGACCGCATGACGATGGCGTATCAGGACATTGATGTTGCGCGTGCACTGCTTTCGGGAGCTCTTCGCAACGGGGAGTTGGACACAGCGAAAGTACGATCCTTCATGGACGGTTACAGAGAATATAACACCGTGACAGACAATATGCTGCTGCGCGCGTTTAGCATGCTCTTTTTGATCGAATCGATCTGGTGGCAGCGTACGGAAATTCGTAAACAAAGCGAGCTGCGCGGACTGCTCACCCGATTTATCGAGGAGATGAACTGGATTGGGGATAACTGGGACAGGCTGCCTGAACAATTGCGCGAATTGTGAATAACCTTTGATAAACAGTGTCCCTTTGGGAGAAAGTAGAGTCAATCATGATTCCAAAGGGAGCTGTTATGCACATGAAAAAATCGATCCTAACCGCGATGTGCAGCATGCTGCTGTTCACTGGAGCAAACGCGAACGCGCCTTTCGTCTCATCGGCAGCCCCATTTGACAATCCGCACGAAGACGCCAGAGCGCTTCAACTGCAGGATATGTTGGTATTATTCCTGCTGCCTGCTATGCGGGAGAAACTAAGCCAGGTATACGCCCGGTACCTGAAAGCAACGCCAGACATTTTCCCCTATTTCGTTCAAGTGACGGATATTCAACGCCCCAACGGGTTTCGCAGCTTTGAGTTCCTTATAACCTTGGACGTAATACCGACGGTTGGCCCGCATATTTCGGTCGGCAAGGATCGATTTACCTACAAGATCTCCCCAGGCCCCAGCATCAAGCTTGTAAATTATCAACATCTGAAAAGCCCTGATCCCCAAGCATTCCCGCCCAATTATCTCAATCTGCTTAAATAGGGGGGAGGCATCGTCGTAAAGGCGACCTATTCCCCTTGGTTTCCCACACTATCCACAAACTTACCCACAATTCCCACAGCCCTGAAACCCTTGATGTGTATAACTAAACATTATTTACTAACATATCCACAGATGTGTTTTATCCACAGTGTGGATTCAAATTTCTTTTACAAATTTTAAATTCCATGTCACAAAAACATCCCCCGCCCCGCCTTATGAAATGAAAGATCAAAGGGAGGATGATAGCTATGAACAATCATTTCGATACAGCTGTGATCGGCGGCGGTTTGGCAGGGCTCATTGCAGCCACAAAGCTTGCGCAGGCGGGGCAAAAAGTCGTACTGCTGGAAAAAGCCGGACGATTAGGCGGCCGGGCGATGACGAATAAAAAGAATGGCGCTTTTTTTAACTTGGGCGGTCATGCCCTCTATTTAGCCGGAGAGGCCTACACGGTCCTTCAGCAGATGGGGATTGCGCTGGAAGGCGCGGCCCCGTCGGCCAAGGTGCACGCCCTATGGAACGGCGAATTGGAGCTTATGCCAACAACGCCGGTCGCGATGATGATGACGAAGCTGCTTTCGTGGTCAGGCAAAATCGGATTCGTCCGCTTATTCGCCAAGCTGAACAGCGTGAATTCGGATGCGCTCGATCGTATGTCGCTGCGCGCATGGGCGGAAGCCGAGGTCGAAGACCCGATGGTGCGCCACGCGCTGTACGCCTTGAGCCGCACAGCCACCTATGCGCACGACCCGGACCGGCAGCTGGCGGGGCCGGTTCTAAAGCAGCTGAAGCGCGCCATCAAAGGGGTGCGCTACCTGCACGGCGGCTGGCAGACGATCATCGACCAGCTTGAGCAGCAAGCCCGCGCCGCAGGGGCGGTAATCCGCTGCGGCATCGATGTTAAAGCCGTTTTGCACCACGAAGGCGCGGTGCAGAAGCTGCTTTTGGCCGACGGATCGGAAATCGTCGTCTCCCACGTAGTCAGCACGGCGCCACCGTCCGAGCTAGTTAAGCTGGTGCAGGGGGCGGAGCATACCGCGCTGCATAGATGGAACGAAGAGGCTCGACCATCTATCGCCTCCTGCCTTGATCTGAACCTGCGCAAATTGCCTGCGCCGGGAACGAATGTCGTGATGGGAATCGATCAGCCGTACTTTTTTTCGCACCATACGCTGAATGCCAAGCTGACGGATGACGGTACTTATCTGGTGCATCTGGTGAGGTACCTGGGTGAATCGGAGCGGGCTCAAGGCATCGGGGAAAGCTCCCTTGCTCAAGTAATGTCCATCCTCCAGCCGGGCTGGGAGAAGGAAGTCATTGCGAAGCAGTATTTGCCTCGCATCACAGTTGTGCACGATACGCTGCATACCGGACGCTTCGAGCTGCAGACCGGACCGGGCGTCCCGGAAATTCGCGGCCTTTACGTGGCTGGGGACTGGGTTACGCATGGCGAAATGCTAGCAGATGCTTCTGCAGCGAGCGCAGTGCGCGCTGTGGATGCTATACTACAAGCAGGAGTTTCACAGCGGCCGCGCGTCGTGCACGTATCCTAACGAAAGGGAGAGATGAAGGTGGCACCGAACGAGGAAGGATTGGCGCAGTCAGGCGCGGCAGGGGCGCTGCAAGAGCTGTATGACGCATACAAGCCGCTTGTATTTTCCTTAGCATACCGGATGCTGGGGAGTGTGATGGATGCGGAGGATGTCGTGCAGGAGACTTTTTTGTACATCAATCAGCAGCTGCAGGCCGGGACGGACATTCGCACTCCCAAGGCGTACCTGTGCAAAATCGCGACGAACAAATGCATCGACAAGCTGCGCGCGTCCAGCGCCAAGCGGGAGACGTACGTCGGCCCTTGGCTGCCGGAACCGCTCCTGACGGAAGCGTCGACGCCTGACGGGGCGCTCAGTCACAAGGAGTCGCTCGGCACCGCTTATCTTTTGCTTTTGCAGCAGCTTTCCTGGGTGGAACGGGCGGTTTTTGTCCTCCGGGAAGTGCTGCAGTACGAGTACGACGAGATCGCCGACATCGTGGGCAAAAGCCCGGCGAACACCCGGCAAATTTTTCACCGGGCGAAGAAGGCGATCAGCGGCCAGGACGCAGGTGGGGAAGCCGGTGAGGGGACGGGGCGGCAAGCTTCCCCGCCTTCCTCGACGACCGCCCAGGTCGTGGAACAATTTGTGCAGGCGCTTGTCTCCGGCAACGTACAGCGGCTGCTCAGCATGATGAAGCAGGATGCTGTGCTCTACTCGGACGGCGGGGGCAAGGTTCAGGCGGCGGTTCGGCCGATTCTGGGGGCGGAGCGCATTATTGCTTTTATCACAGGCGTACTTGCGAAGGTGCCGGAGGGCTATCGGTTCTCGCTGGAGATGGTGAACGGGCAGCTTGGCATTACGGGCTATATTCATGAGGAGCCTTACCATGTCACCACGTTTCATTTGAAAGGGGAGCAGATTGAGGCGGTCTATCTGGTGGCCAATCCCAATAAGCTGCGGCATCTTGCAGGCCGCGGGCAGACATAGAACGGTGGCGCTCAGCCGGATGGCGGGGAGGACGTGACAGCGTCCTCTTTTTCATGTACAATGGGGGCCTTGATAGGTGCGGATGATAGATGGAGGGATTGAGCATGGCAGGGAAGACTGCAAAATCGACCAAGGGGGAGCCTGCAGCGAAGCGAAAAGCGCCTGATTTTACTTTGCCGGCGTCGGACGGTACGCAAGTTTCCTTGAAGGATTATCGGGGCAAGAAGCTTGTTATCTACTTCTACCCGCAGGATAATACCCCGACGTGTACGCAGCAGGCGTGCGATTTTCGGGACTATAACGGCAAGTTCGCGAAGCTGGATGTTGCGGTGATCGGCATTAGCCCGGATGAACTCAAAGCGCACGACAAATTCATCGAGAAGTATGAGCTGCCGTTTCTGCTGCTGTCCGACACGAATCACAAAGTCGCGGAAGACTACGGTGTTTGGGCGCTCAAAAAGCTGTACGGCCGCGAATATATGGGCATCGTCCGCTCGACCTTTGTGATTGATGAAAAAGGGTTTATCGTGAAAGAATGGACGAAGGTGCGGATTAAGAACCATGTGCAGTCCGTGCTGGACGCGATTGAAGAGTTAACACCATAACAGTCAGAAATCCCCTCGGTCGACGGCAACTGGGCGGGATTTTTTTTTGCCGGAAAATGAGGGGCAGGCATACTCCCGCCCGCTCTCCCATATACTCTACCAGATAGCCAAATTGATAGAATATTCGGAGGGATCACCGGATGCGCCAGCACGTACAAACGGCAAAAAACAGACTCTACCTCGCTTCTCTTAGCATGGCCTTGCTTTTTGTAGTTTCACTTTTACTAGGATCGGTGCCGGCGTATGCGGCAGGGGACGATGAGGCGGCGCTTGCAGAGCAAAGCAAGGAGGCTTTCCTCCAGCTTCAAACGGGGAAACGGATCGCAGGTGAAGAGCGAAGCTACGAGACGCCGGAGCAGCCGACCGTGTATTTGACCTTTGATGATGGTCCCAGCAAGCTGACGGACCAGGTGCTGGATATTTTAGATGAGAAGGGCGTGAAGGCAACCTTCTTTGCCATTGGCGTGCAGGCGAAGGAATACCCGAAGCAACTCAAACGAATCGTGGATAGCGGCCATGCCTTAGGCAATCATACCTATAATCATGTTTATAACGAGCTGTACAGCGATTTTCAGACGTTCTGGGATCAGGTGCAGAAGACGGAAAATATATTCGACGAGCTTGTCGGCGTCCGGCCGCAGCTGGTGAGGGCGCCGGGCGGGACAGCGACGAATTTTGATGCGTACTATTATTACTTGATGGACCAAGCGGGCTACATGATGGAGGATTGGAACGTGGATAGCGGCGACTCCAAACGGGCGGGCGTACCGGCGAGTGAAATCTGGCAAACGGTGAAAGCGTCTCCGCTCTCGCATGAGATTAATATTTTGTTCCACGACGGCACGGGGCACGACAATACGGTGAAGGTGCTGCCGCAGGTCATTGATTATTATCGAAATCTCGGTTATTCGTTTGCAACGTTAACGACCAAGGTGAAGCCCAAGCAGTTCGGGCTAAGCAAAATCAAATGGAACCGGGGCATGAGCTTGACGCATTTTACGAAGCTGTATGGGGAGACGAAGGCGTACGCAGCGGAGCATAGCCAGCCCGGGCTCGTGGAAGAAACCCCTGCGCCGCCGAAAGAAGAACCGATTAAAGTCATTGCGATGCAGTCGGAGGAAGAATCGACGGTTCCGCTGAACATTCAGCTGCCAGGCCAAGAGGGCTTTGCTTTCGATCCGACTCTCTATCGCATGCACGCGAATCGGATTGAGCTGCCGCTGCGAACGCTGGTCGAGAAGATCGGGGGCCAAGTTGCCTGGCAGCCCGATACGAAGACGGCGACAGCGCACTATGGCATCTACGACATTGCGTATCATTTGCAGACGCGCAGCATGGAGTTGTTCAAGTTAGGTCAGCCTCTGGCGACATACGCAATGGCGGATATGGATATGCGGAACAATCAGATCATTGTGCCGCTGCGCAAAACGATCGACAGTCTCGGCGGCCGCATCATGTCGGCCCGGATCGAGAGCGATAGGCGCGAGGTGGCGCTGTCGCTGCGCCCGTACTATTTTTACAATGAGCCGGCGGATTCCATTCTTCAAAACTCTCTATTTGCTCTAGTAAACTAAACGTCTAAAAGAATAGAAAGCTGGAGAAACTAGAGGCATACCCTTTATTTAAGAGGAGGCTTCTAGTCTATGTCGTCGAAAACGCGGATCTTCGATCAGCCCCAGCCTCTCGTGGAACGGATGATCATGAACGTCGAGAAGGTGATGGTGGGCAAGCGGGATACGATTGAGAAAGCTTTTATTGCGCTGTTGAGCGGCGGTCATTTACTGCTGGAGGATGTGCCGGGTGTCGGCAAAACGATGCTGGTGCGCGCCCTGGCCCGAACGATCGGCTGCGAGTTTAAACGGATTCAATGTACGCCGGATTTATTGCCGTCGGATGTGACGGGGGTTTCGGTCTGGAATGTCAAAACGAATGAATTTGAGTTTCGCCCGGGACCGCTCATGACGTCGATCGTTCTCGCGGACGAGTGCAATCGGACATCGCCGAAGACGCAGTCGGCCTTTTTGGAAGCGATGGAAGAGAAACGGATGACGGTGGATGGCATCAGCTATGAGCTGCCGAAGCCGTTCATGGTGATCGCCACGCAAAATCCGATGGAGTTCGAAGGCACGTACGCTTTGCCGGAGGCGCAGATGGATCGTTTTATGATGAAGCTCTCGCTCGGCTACCCGACCCCGGATCAGGAAGTGCTGATGCTGGATCGGCTGCAGGACCGTCATCCGGTCGAGCAGCTAAAGCCTGTGATTGTGCAGGATGAGCTGGTGCAATTGCAAAAAGAAGCGTCGATGATCCATGTGGACAACACGCTCAAGGATTATATTGTCCGCTTGGCGCTGGCGACGCGGGATCATGCGGATGTCGTGGTGGGCGCGAGCCCGCGGGCTTCCTACGCGCTGATGCGCGCTGCACAGACGTCAGCCTACGTGAAGGGCAGAACGTTCGTCGTACCCGACGATATTCAGGATTTGATCGTCCCGGTGTGGTCGCATCGCCTGATGCTCACATCGGAGGCGCTGATGACCGGTAAAACGACGGAACAAGTGCTTTTCACTCTTTTATCGACAGTCCAGACGCCAGATCTCCGTTATGTTTCGGCGAAGTAGGAGGGGATCGGTATGAAGAGTTGGGGAAAAGCGCTGCTGCTCTTTGCTGCATGTGTCGGCATGGCGGTTTTAGCTTACATGCAAGGCGGAGCCGACGCCTGGTATTTGAGTGTATGCTTTGCATTGATCTGGGTGCAGGCGGGATTGTTTTATGTGTTTGCGCTGCGCGGGCTTCGTGTGCAGCGGAGGCTGTCCGGCGACGTCTTCCTTGCCGGGGATACGGTGACGGCGCAGCTGGACATTCGTCATCATACGCCGGTTCCGATGCCGTGGCTGCTGGTGAGGGAGACCTGGATCCATGAAGGCAGCGGGACTCCATTGATTTACAGCAAGCTGCTGTTTCCATGGTGGAAGACGAACTTGTGTTTGCCTTATAAAATAACGGGATTGATGCGCGGCGCGTACCGTTTTTCGCATTTCGAAGCGGCGGCCGGCGATTTGTTCGGCTTTGCCGTTCGCAGGGTGACGCGTGACGATCTGCACCGGCTGATCGTGTATCCGAAGCCGCTGGAGGTCGGGATGACGGCGATGAGCCTGCAAGCGGACGACGCCGGCGCCCGCTCGGCGAAGCGGGTGCGCCGCGACACGCCGAGCATCACTGGCGTTCGGGATTATGTGAGCGGTGACCCCTATCACCGCATTCACTGGAAATCCACAGCCCGGCTCGGCCGGCTGATGACGAAAGATCCCGAGCAGGCCGCCTCCGTGAAACGGATGCTGCTGCTCGACACCGCGCCTGCGGCAGCTCCAGCCGGGGCGGCACAGCCGCTGCTGGAGAAGGGCATCGCCCTCGCGGCAGGCTTCTTCGAAGCTGCGGCGGGCGCGGGCGGGAGCTGCGGCTTCGCCTGCAGCTCCTCGGATGCGAGGCGAATCGCACCGACGATTCGCCCGGACCTGACGCTCGCGTACGACGTACTCGCGAGCGTGGGCGGCAAGCCCGCCCTGCCCTTTCCTGACCTGGTCAGGAAAGAGGCGGCGGCCTTGCCGCCGGACACGTCGATGCTGTGCATCACATCGACGCTCGATGTGGCGCTGGTGCGCGCGATCCGCGAAGCGCGCACCCGGCGCCGGGACGTGCACGTGATCTACGTGCACGCCAGGCCCTCCCTCTCGGTCGCAGAGCGAGAGGTGGCGGCCGCGCTGCAGGCCGCGGGCAGCAGCTTTACCGAGGTGCCGCATCCGCCGAGGGAGTGGCCTGTACAAGGGGGTGTCGCGGATGCCACCGCTTGAACCCCGCCGCAGCCAGCCTCGGGGCTGGCCGGCCATCTCTAGCGGCGCAGCGAAGCGCCGCGCCGTGAACGCGGGACTGCCGCCGCAGGCGCAGTCCGCCGCTGTGCAAGCCGGCGAGCCGCAGGCCGCCGGCGGGCAAATGGTGCCGGGCCGCGCAGCCGGCACCGCACCCGAGCCGCCGCGCACGGCTCGCTCTCGCACCGACGCGCCGCCGGGGCTCCCGGCGCGGGGCCAAACGGCCGACGCGCAGCAGCCGTCCGGCCTCATCTTCCGCGCCGGCGACGGCGGCGCGGGCGCAGCAGCGCCAGGCTCCTTGCTGCGCGACGGTCTCGTGTCGCTGCTGCTCTTTCTTTTGCTGGCCGAGTGGCTCCGGCCGCTCGCCTGGCTAGCCGACGATTCGTTTCAAGTCGGCCCGATTCTGGCCGTGTTCGGCATCTGCCTGCTCATCGACTGCTTCCGGATCTCTTACAGCTGGGGCTGGGCGATCAAAGGGCTGACGATCGTGTTATTTATCGGGTGGATGTTTCACCGCGAAACGTTCGCCACCGGGGTGTGGATCGGCGATCTCATTCAGACCGTCGCCCAAGACATCGTCGATTTGGCGCAAGCGCACTTCGAGCAGATTTCCGGCGAAATGCGGACGCTGCTGTTTCTCATCGGCTGGACGCTGCTCATCTCCGTTTCCCAGGCACTCATGCTGCAAAGGCAGCACAGCATTTGGTTCATAGGAGCCACGCTGTTCTATTTGATCGGCATTCAGCTGCTGGTCGGTGCGGATACCCTTATGGGTATCGTGCGCACACTCGGCTGCGGTCTGGTTCTGCTCGCGCTGCTGAACTTGTCGCGCATTGAGACGAAGTACCGCGTGTCTGCGGTTCGCAGCGGCGGCTTCGGAGCCTGGCTGCTGGTCAGCCTGATCGTCGTCTGCCTCGTATCCGGTCTCGGCTGGTACACTGTCAAGGGAGCGGGCGCCGAGCCGCTGATGAAGCCCGTAAGCTGGGACCGTGTATCCGACCGCCTATTTGAACTTTACGGCGGCGAGGACCATCCGGCCATCGGCGTCGCATCAGCCGCCAAAACCGGTTACAGCGACAACGACGCCGTGCTCGGCGGGCCGCTGCAAGTCGATGCGACGCCGGTGTTCACGGCGCGGACGACCGAACTCACCTATTGGCGCGGCGAGTCCAAAAGCGTCTACGACGGCAAAGGCTGGTCCCAGCCGAACCCGATCCTTGAGCCGTTTACGGGATTTAGCCCAACCGCCACGCAACCAACTGTCACGCAGGAGGTGCTGTTTCAGAAGAACGCGCCCAGCAAGCAGTTGTTTAGCGGCGGCAAGCTGGCGGGGGTCGATATGCTCTTGAACAGCGAAGGCAAGCCGATGTCCGCCGATCTGCTGCTCACCGCGAGAGAAAGCGGCAAAGTCGTGCTGCCAGACATTTCCGATGCGCTGGTCTACTATAAAATCACCGTTCAGCCGGTCCGTGAGGACCCGACGCTGCTGAACAGCGACACCGGCGCTTACCCGGAAGCCATCAAGCAGCAGTATTTGCAGCTGCCGGATGGATTGCCCCGCACCGTGCGCAGCCTGGCCGAGCAGGTGACGGCAGGGCGCGCGACGCCGTACGCAAAAACCATAGCGGTCGAGCAGTACCTGCGCCAGACGTACACATACAGTCTGGATCATGTGACGCGCCCGAGCCGCAATGAAGATTTCGTCAGCCATTTTCTGTTCGTCGATCAGGCGGGCTATTGCGACCAGTTCTCGACGGCTATGGCTGTCATGCTTCGCTCGGTCGGCGTGCCGACCCGCTGGGTCAAAGGCTTTGCGCCGGGGACGGTGCAAGCGACTGGAGAGAACGGTCTGCAGGAAGTTGTCGTCAGCAATCAGAATGCGCATGCCTGGGTCGAGGTGTACTTCCCTTCGATAGGCTGGGTGCCGTTCGAGCCAACTCCGAGCTTCACCGGCATTTCGCCGGATCAGCCTCGAGAAACGCTGACGACCGCCGATATGAAAGCAGCGTCCATGACTGCGTCCTTAACGGGGGCCTCGCTTGGCCATCCCTATCTGGATCAAGCTTCCGACTGGTTTCATACCGTGAAGAATAATCTGGTTGATTTTGCAAAGGCTTATAGAAGTATGCTGATGCTTGTTCTTGGCTTGCTTCTGGTGCTTCTCAGCGTGTTAGCGCTGTTAAAACGCAGGGGCTATCTGCTGGCTATGGGCCATAAGCTTCCTGTCTTCGCCGATGCTGTTCTCCCTCAGGGACCGCCGCATCCTCTCATCCCTTATATGGATCGTTTGTGGCGGCAGCTGTTCCGCAAATACGGCGCGAAGCCCGCGGGACAAACGGTCCGTGAATATGTGCTGAGTCTGGAGCTCAAACAGCAGGGGCAGAAGCAGGCGCTTTTAACCTTCGCTCAAATCTATGAAAGCGTCCGTTACGACCCGGCTTGCGCCACCCCGTATGCCCGAAGAGACATTACGGCCATCTGGAACGCCATTCAAAAGACACAATAACCCCTTTACATCCTAGGTGCCTAATGTTTAAAATTAGTACCTAGAAATAGCGGTGTGCTTGTCCGAGCATGACCGCTATCAATCTAGGAGGTCGGAACATGAGTAAACCGAGTGAAATGATCGTCGTTTTAGATTTTGGAGGCCAGTACAATCAGTTGATCGCCAGACGTATCCGCGATTTGGGCGTATACAGTGAACTGCTGCCTTTCAATACAACTGTGGAAAAAATTCGCGAACTGAACCCGAAAGGGATCGTGTTCTCCGGTGGTCCTGCCAGCGTATATGGCGAAGGCGCGCCTTCGGTCGATGCCCGCATTTACGATCTGGGCCTGCCGATCCTGGGGATTTGCTACGGCATGCAGCTCATCGCCCATCAATTGAACGGCAAAGTAGAACGTGCGCACACGCGCGAGTACGGGAAAGCAGATCTCGAGTTTACGAACGGAAGCCCGCTGGTGAAAGGTCTGGAAACGAAGCAAACGGTATGGATGAGCCATGGCGACCATGTCTCCGAACTGCCTGAAGGCTTCGTGCTGGAAGCAAGCACCGATTCCTTGCCGATTGCGGCGATGAGCAACCGCGACCGCAACATTCATGCCGTACAGTTCCACCCGGAAGTTCGTCACTCCGTGCAAGGGAACGAAATGATTTCCAACTTTATCTATGAAGTGTGCGGCTGTCACGGCGACTGGACGATGTCCTCTTTTGTGGAAGAGAAGATCAAAGAACTGCGTGAAGAAGTCGGCGATAAAAAAGTGCTGTGCGCCCTGAGCGGCGGCGTGGATTCCTCCGTTGTGGCGATCCTGCTGCATAAAGCGATCGGTCCTCAGCTCACGTGCATGTTCATCGACCACGGTTTGCTGCGCAAAGGCGAAGGCGAAAGCGTGATGGAAACCTTTGTCGGCAAATTCGATATGAAAGTTGTCAAAATCGATGCGAAAGACCGCTTCCTCGGCAAACTGGCCGGCGTTGACGATCCGGAGCAAAAACGCAAAATCATCGGCACGGAATTCATCCGTGTATTTGAGGAAGAGTCCAGCAAGTTCGACGACTTTACGTTCCTGGCGCAAGGCACGCTGTATACGGACATCGTAGAAAGCGGCACGGCGACGGCGCATACGATCAAATCGCACCATAACGTAGGCGGCCTGCCGAAAGATATGAAATTCAAGCTCGTTGAGCCTTTGAAAACTCTGTTCAAAGACGAAGTTCGCAAAGTGGGCGAGGAGTGCGGCCTGCCTGCAGCCATCGTCTGGCGACAACCGTTCCCAGGTCCGGGTCTGGCGATCCGCGTGCTTGGCGAAGTGACGGAAGAGAAGCTGCACATCGTGCGTGAATCCGACGCTATCCTGCGCGACGAAATCGCAAAAGCGGGCCTCGATCGCGAGATCTGGCAGTACTTTACGGCGCTTCCGGGCATGAAGAGTGTAGGCGTTATGGGCGATGCCCGCACGTACTCCTACACCGTCGGCATCCGTGCGGTTACTTCCATCGACGGCATGACCGCGGACTGGGCGCGCATCCCTTGGGACGTGCTTGAGAAGATCTCCGTTCGTATCGTTAACGAGGTAGAGAACGTAAATCGGATCGTGTACGACGTGACTTCGAAGCCGCCGGCTACCATTGAATGGGAATAGGCATAAATTCATGCATAAAGGCGAACAATATGGGAGAAATTACCCCTGTATTGTTCGTCTTTTTTATTGACAGGCGTCGAAATTCGACATAAAATATGAAACTGGATAACAGTTTTTCGTATAATCTTGGGAATTGGCCCGAGAGTTTCTACGAGATCACCGCAAATGATCTGGCTACGAAAAAAAGGAACGGAATCCGAATGAGAGAGCTTGTCCATTTTTCAAGTGGAAGGAGCTTCCTCATCGGGAGCTCCTTTTTCGTACCCGGGATCAGCACCTTGATTCCGGGTTTTTGCTGTTCCCCAACATACCATTAGGAGGAGTAGGAAAAATGGATCGTTTTTTTAAGCTGAAACAAAACGGTACGACCGTCAGAACGGAAATTATGGCGGGTATCACCACGTTCATGACGATGGCTTACATTTTGGCTGTCAATCCGGACGTACTCAGCGCATTCAAATCGGGGGCAACCGGCGGTGACTGGACAGCGATTTTCTTGGCGACTGCGATTGCAGCGGGCGTCATGACAATTGCAATGGGACTGTTCGTGAATTTCCCAGTGGCGCTTGCGCCGGGGATGGGGCTTAACGCTTACTTCGCAACGATCATTTTGACTTCACAAGGCAAGTTTACATTTTCAATGGCATTAACCGCCGTCTTTATTTCGGGGATCATTTTCATCATTCTGACGGTGACCAAAATCCGCCAGATGCTTCTCGTTGCCGTTCCTGACGGGTTGAAGCATGCGATTACGGTCGGTATCGGTTTATTTATCGCGATGATCGGCTTCAAAAACAGCGGCATTCTGACCGTAGCGGTCGAAGCTGGCAATGATATTAAAGCACATCAGTTCACGGATGTACTTTCGTTTGAAACGGTTTTCCACATGGGCTCGTTGGAAGACAAAGGCGTGATCCTGACGATCGTCGGCATTCTGCTGATCTCGATCCTCATGGTTTTACGCGTGCGCGGCGCGATTCTTTTCGGTATTTTGCTCACAACAATTGTCGGTTACTTCATGGGGATGGTTGATCTGGGTACGCTGACAAGTGACAAAACCACCTGGGTACCGGATATGACGAAGCTGCGTTTTGCTGATTTTGACTTCCCAGGCATCATGACAACAGGGATTATTTCCGTGATCGCGACGTTTACGTTTGTCGAGCTTTTCGATACATTTGGTACAATGGTTGGTACAGCGAGCCGTGCCGGCATTATGAAAAACAAAGAAGAGGGCAACAAACGCGTTGGTAAAGCGATGTTCGTAGATGCGGTTGGCGTAAGCGGCGGCGCTTTGGTAGGGACAAGCACAGTGACTGCGTTTGTTGAGAGTGCAGCGGGGGTTGCCGAGGGCGGACGTACAGGTCTGACAGCGGTCACAACTGGCGTGTGCTTCTTGTTGGCTCTGTTCCTGGCTCCGATTGCGATGCTGATTCCAGGCTCCGCGACTGCGGCGGCATTGATTGTAGTAGGCGTGCTCATGGTGCAATCCATCCGTGAAATTGACTTCAGCGATTTCGTATACGCGATTCCTGCGTTCTTGACGATCGTCCTGATGCCGTTTACGTACAACATTGCTAACGGTATCTCCTTCGGTATTTTCACTTACGTGATTTTAGCGGCAGCGGCGAACCTGAGCGGCAAAAGGGAGAAAAAGTACTCCATTCACTGGTTAATGTGGGTGCTTGCGGTTCTGATTGTCCTACGGTACGTCTTTATTGGAAGTCAAGGTTAAAAAGAAGTTGGTGCCCCGGCGCGTTCAGCGCTGGGGCTTATATATTTGCGCTGTCTTCAGGCAGGCGCGCGGCTTTTAGCGATTTGCTATAGGGATGGCCAGGCCAGCAGACGAGGGAGACGAGGGAGTAGGCAATGAAAGCATTGGCTATTTCTGGGCATTCGGCGGATTTACCCTGGATAGGCAATGGAGTCATTGGCTATTTTGCCAAATTACGATGTCTTCGAGCTGATTTCTTCAATTAGGCAGTGGTCACATAGCTTATTTAAGAAGATGAGCAAGATTGGATCAATTTAGGCCATGGAATTAATGGCTATTTAAATATATTAGGAAGAAGTCTTCATAACTCGATACCATCCATATTTTTCAAGGGATAAAAAGTTGCATTCTGTTTCTGGATTTGTTATATTACTCCTTGTCGCTTCGGCGGCTCGGTCGAAAGAAGTCGAAACTTGAAAAAAGTACTTGCCTTTGATCGAACGACATGATATATTATTACTCGCTGCTTCGGAAACGCGGCAGTGTATGAAAGACATTGATCTTTGAAAACTGAACAACGAGTGAGTAAGCAAATCGGTTGAGCAATCAGCCATAATGAGATTAACAATCTCGCTAGCAAGTCAATTGAGCAAGTCAGCTTTCAAAAAATGAGCGAGTAATCGTTCAACTTTTATGG
>NZ_RXHU01000060.1 GCF_003955665.1 Paenibacillus whitsoniae | reverse complement strand
TGCCGTCGGCGGCATCTTCAATGGCGATTTCGGCCTCATCTATGCGATTATCGGCAGAAATCCGCTGCTGTATCCAACGACCGATGTCATCGACACCTTCGTTTTCCGGTCGCTGATGGATCTCGGCGATATGGGGATGTCGGCAGCCGTCGGATTCCTGCAATCGGCGATCGGTTTTATCCTCGTCGTGACGGTCAATTTCATCGCCAAGAAAACGGCGCCGGATTCGGCAATTTTCTAGAAAGGAGGCTTCTCCGTGATCAAAGAAAGCTTCAGTGACAAGCTGCTTAAAACGCTGTTTTACCTCTTCCTGACGTTGTTCTCCCTCTACTGCTTGCTGCCGTTCATCTCGGTGCTGGCGAGTTCCTTCGCAACGGAAAGTGAAATTTTGAGGAGCGGGTACACGCTTTTTCCGAAGACGTTCAGTTTGCAGGCGTACAAGCTGATTTTTGAAGACAACACGATTTACCGAGCCTATGGCGTGACGATCTTTGTGACGATGGCCGGCACCGTGCTGAGCATGATTTTTACGAGTGCCTTGGCGTACGCCATTTCCGTCAAATCGGTGAAATATCGGAATGCGATTGCGTTCTACGTGTACTTCACGATGCTGTTTCACGGCGGACTCGTCGCTTCTTACTTGCTCATCTCCAAATATTTGGACATGAAAGACTCGATTTGGGTGCTTATCATTCCGAGCATGATCAGCGCATGGAACATGTTTCTGCTGCGCAACTTTTTTGCCACGATCGATGAATCCCTGGCGGAGTCGGCGAAAATGGACGGCGCAAACGACGCTTACATTTTATTCCGCATCATCCTGCCTGTCTCGCTGCCCGCACTGGCGACAATCGGCCTGTTCTACGCGCTCGGTTATTGGAACAACTGGTTCAATGCCTTGCTGTATATCAACGATCCGCATAAGTTTCCGCTGCAATATTTGATTCAGCGCATTATGAACAATTTGGACTATATCAATCAGATTGCAGCGGACGTCAATATCCCGAACTTTATCCCGCCTGCGATTACGGTGCGGCTCGCCACGACGATTGTGACGATCGGCCCGATCATTTTCCTGTATCCGTTTTTGCAGAAGTATTTTGTCAAAGGTCTGATGGTTGGCGCTGTCAAAGGCTAAGTCCGCTTGAGCGGTTTAGTATAAATCATGATCGATAGTTAAGGGAGGAACACAGAGATGAAGACAAAACGTATTGGGACTGCTTTATTGGCGGTAACCGTACTCGGGATGGCGGCGGCATGCAGCGACAGCACGTCAAAGGACACAGCGTCCAGCCCTGCGGGCGCGAACGAAGGCGGCAAGCAAGCCGCATTGGCTCCGCTAACGCTCAAAGGCATGCTATTCGGGGATCAGCCGAAAGATATGCCGGCCGTTCTCGACGAGTTTGAGAAGCAGACGAAGGACAGTCTGAATACGAAACTGAACATTCAGTGGAATCCATTAAGCGACCATAAGCAAAAGGTGAAGCTCATGATGGCGGCCGGCGAAGATGTGGATTTCGTTTTCGATGCTGACTTTGCCAATTTGAAAGAGCTGGTTCCTCAAGGTGCCTATGCCCAGTTGGATAAATATTTCAATAACGACGCCTATCCTGGGCTAAAAAAGGCGTTCTCGCCGGAATTCGTTGCGGCGAACAAACGATTTGACGGGCATCTGTATACGATTCCGTTCACGCAATATTTTTACGATCTGCCGGTCGTTTATATCCGCAAGGACCTTCGGGAGAAATACGGCTTCCAGCCGATCGCGAACTATGATGATCTGGAAAAGTTTTACCAGAAAGTGCAGGAAAGCAATAAAGAGATGACGCCGATTGCGGTCAAAGGCAATGGCGGGTTCCAGGAAATCTGGACAGGAGAAAACAATGTTAACATGCCGACGATCGGTCAAGTTGGCGTGGCAGGCATTCCTTTTATCGTGCAATTGTCCGATGACGGGAAGAAAGTACAGAACATGGTAATGCTGGGTGACGCCGCTTCCGAGTGGGCTAAGCTTCCAGCACCGTTTAATACTGCGAAAACGGCTTTCCCGCAATACGATAAGTGGGCGGAGTGGAGCAAATATTTGGAGAAAGACGTGATCTCCCAGAAGGATCAGAAGGCTTACTTTATGTCCGGCAAAGCCGCTTCGTACTATGGCACAATTTCGTCTTTTGCTGCGGATCAGAAGAAGCTGAAAGATACGATTGCTGGGGCAGATCTGGAATTTTTCGTGCTCAAGAAGGACATTCGCGACATGAAGCCGCATGCGATCTCAACCAACTATAAAGCGAACAACTCGATCGCGATTCCGGCTACATCGAAAAATATCGACAGAACGATGAAGTTCTTTGATTGGCTGTTCACCTCTCAAGCGAATCACGATCTCTTTGAATACGGCATTCCAGGCAAGCATTGGGAAGCTGTTGGCACGAACCAGATCAAGCTGCTCGACGAGTCCAAAAACTACACGTTCCCGGGGTATGAGTTTACCTGGAACCCGTCGATGATCCGCTTGAGCCAGGACTTGACGGATCAAACCCGCAAATACTTTGAATACTCGGCCAAAGCGGATACGTATTATTCGGCCCCTCTCGCGATGTTTACGTTCGACAGTACGAATGTGAAAGCAGAGTTCGCGAATATGAGCTCGAAGACAGATCCATTCATTCAGATGCTCAAAGCAGGCCAGATCAAGGACTGGGAAGCGCAGACAGCGAAGCTGGCAGGCGAATTGAAAGCGCTGGGGTTGGATAAAATTCGCGCGGAGCTGCAAACACAGATTCAAGCGTATCTGGATAAAGGCGGCAAATAAGCGTTGTCATGACGGTACAAACGGAAAAGAGACTAGCCAAAGGGCGAAGTGGCCTGGGGAGGGTCTCTTTTCCCTTGCGGCCGCTTAAAAGGAGAGAGAACGGAGATGCCTACAACAATTGATCTAATGCAGGATTGGCGCATGGAAAGCCGAGAGGACGGCGCCGTTGTGTTTCATTATCCAATCCCTGAGGGGGCCCAGGGTTGGTATCCGATCGGCTTTGAGCGCGGCCATGACGGCTCGCAGGAAGCGATGGGCTGGTTTGGGCTGCACATCAGCCTGGTTGCCGAGACGGAAGAAACGAGCTTTCGCATTCAGGCGAATTTTGTGGAGGAGCGGAGCGTAAGGGCGACGGTTACACTGGCTGGAACAGGGCGCCATGACTGCATCGTCCGGTTGGACGATTTCGACATAGAGCGGAGCAAGCGGAACCTATGGCGGTTCGTGCAAAGCTTCGAGTTGCACGGCGCAGGACGCCTTGTTGGCGTTCGACTTCTGCGGGGGGAGCGGCTCTATGTGGAGACCGGCGTGCTTGGCCGAGCCGGGGAGGCTGGCGAAGAGGTCGCATACACGATGACGGTGCATAACTGCACGGATCGGCAGCAGCATGTGGCCGTGAAACAGCTGTTCGAGGGCTGGGAATCGCTTCTGGCGGATGTGACGCCGAAGCAGTTCGTATTGGAGCCATATGACCAGCAGGAGGTGACGGCGGTCGTGCGGGTTCATGACCGTATGGTGCCGGGCGGACATGAGACAACGACGCTTCGTTTTACGGGCAACGGGGACAGCAGCAGTTGCGTGGAGGTGGCGTTCAAAACATTGCGGAAGCTGCCCCATCCGTACATCTATCATTCGGAAGCCAAGTGGCAGGAGGTAAGGGAACGCATTGACCGACATGCCAGCTTTCAGCCGGGGTATGCGCAAATCATTGCCGACGCGGACGCTTGGGAGGTTACTCCACCCGTGCCGGTCGACGAGCGCGACTACTGCTACAATACGAGCGAGGAGCATGGCATCATGTCTGCCGCCTACGCCTATGCGCTGACCAAGGAGAAGAAATACGCGGAGAAAGTCGCAGCGTTTTTGCGTTATTTTATCGACGAAGAGACGGGTTATCCCCGGAAAAAGAAAGGCTGCAGCGCGAGCTATGTGCAGGAGGGGCATTTTTTCCAGCATTTGGCGATTCCGTACGACATCATTCATGATGCCGGGGTGTTGACGCCGGAAGAGCATCAGGGTGTAGAGCGAACGTTCCGCATCTATATGGACATTCTGGATCACCACTTGCAGCGGGGACACATCTCCAACTGGCTGCTCTCGGAAATCACGGGAGCGCTCTATTGCGCGCTGGCGATTCAAGACATCGAGCGGGCGCTGCGCTTCGTATTCGGTCCTGGCGGGTCGATTGAGCAGCTTCGTTACGGCTTGTTCAATGACGGCTGGTGGCACGAATGCTCGGTCGGCTATAACACGTGGGTGTCGTCCATGTATATCCATACGGCGCATGCCCTGCTGCCTTTCGGCTACAATCTGCTGCACACGCATTTCCGGATCCCGTTCAATGATGAAGTGAACAGCACATATGGCGGACAGGATGCGGAAGTGCGATTCGGCATGGTGAACAAAAAATGGGGCGGCAACCGTAAAAACTACGTCTGCATCAAAGATTTGTTCGATGCGGTGATCCCGTTTCTCGATGAACGTGGCGTGCTGTTCGGGATCAGCGACTCCGATGAGAAGAAGCTGGATGGGGTTCATTTTGGATCCACGTTCGATCTGGCGTATCAGTATTACAGAGATCCGGAATATATTCCGGTCATCCGGCGCTTCCCGCAAGCCGATCCGATTTTTGGGCATGCGGAGCTGCCGGAGTATGAATCCCATTATACGCGGAGTAACGCGTACTCGGATAACGTCGGCATTGCGATGCTGCGTAGCCAGACGGCAGATCGCCCGCAAAGCGAGCAAATTCAGGCCGTGCTGCGCTACGGCTCGCATGGCTATGCCCACGGGCATTACGACCGGACGGAGCTGCTTTCTCTCATGCGCTATGGGCGCAGCTTTTTCAACCCGGAGCATGTATGGTGGGGCTACCATCATTTCATGTACAAATTTTACGTGCAAAACTCCTTGACCAAAAACATGGTCGTCGTCGACGGCAAAATGCAGGTTCCCGCGGATTCACGCAGGCTTATGTTTTACAGCGGCAAGGCGCTGCAGGCCGCAGCGGTTGAAACAGTCGCGCCGTGGGCTTATCCGCCGTACGGCGGGATGATTTATCCGAACACGGCGACGCTGGCGGAGCGGTGCGAGATGAACGCCAGCTGGCTGCCTGAGCTGGAGGAGGCGCCACCATATGGCGCGCTGTCCGCTTACACGGAGCCGGTTGTGCAGCGCAAGGCGATGGCGGTCACGGACGACTATGTGGTGCTGTTCGATTATGTGAAGGGCGATACCGATCACCAGTTCGCTTGCTTGTTTCAGATGAAGGGATGGAAGGGCTTGGAGGCTGATAGCGTCGCTTATTTGAAACATACGAGCCAATGGTCGGAGGATGGGCTATCGGATGGACAATTCATTACCGATTGCCACTGGTACGACGTCTCGGGTACGAGTGTCGCACGCTTCGAAACGATCTTCGGCGAAGGCGAGGATCAGCGGGGCAATCGGACGGCGCATAACGTGCCGGGACGACTAAAGCTCGATGTGCATACGGCATGGCCGCTGCAAGCGACGCACATCACAGGGCGAGCGGCGGAATACCACGGGATGACGATTCCGCTTGCTTACCGGGTCGAGGTCGACGGGGAGGTCAAGGCTTGGGGCGAGTTCGGCGCTTGGCTGCTTGGCGAAGGCTTGTGCGACATCGACGTGCGAGGCGCCGCTTCACTAAGCTTGTGTGTGCAGAACGGCCCCAACTATACCGAGCAGAAGTATCCGGTACGAACGCCGCAGGGGCTGTTCTGGGGAGAGGCTTATCTCGTTATGATGGACGGCTCGACCGTTCCTCTCAGCGAGCTGGCGCTGGATTGCCGAAATGTCGATCCGGGACACGGCTTCGGCAAAGATTACGAAGGCGGCCGAGTGACGATTGTGGGCAACGAATATAAGGACGCGATCCCTACCAGCCCGATCGATCATGATCAGGAAGCCGTGATCCAACTGGATTTGGCGGGGTTGGATGCGGTCAGGTTCGTGGGCCGCGTTGGCGCGGACGCGTTCCCTGGCGACGAGTCGCAGCGGCGCATCACGTACGCCGTGCGGGCGCACGGGGAAGTCGGCCGGTTCATTACGATCGTGGAGCCGTATGAGGCGGAGTCGATGATTGCGTCTGTGCAGGCGGCGGACGCGAATACCGTTGAGGTGCGTCTCAAGGACGGCAGAACGCAGATTCTTGAAGTGTCTTCAATGGAGCAGGAAGACATCAGCTTGAAGCTGACCGAGTATGCCCACGGACAGTTGCTTCGAGAGGAAACGGCGGCAGGTAAATAAGCCGAGAGGGAGGATCAGAGCATGGCTGGACATACACAAGCACAATCGCAAGATCAACCACATTCGGATGGGAAGCGGGAGTTTGCCGAAGCGGGCACCGCTCACGCGAACTTAAAATCTTTGGTGGAGCGCGTCGAGAAGCTGTTAGCGAGCAGAGGCGCCTATTATACGGACGGCGCGAAGTTGGCGATGGGGGATATGGTTCGCGCCGCCAATGATGCGCTGGATGGGAAGCCGCACTTTCCGTTCGTACGCAATCGGCAGTTCTATGCGCCGAGAGAAGAGGAAGCGGTGTTATTTGCAACACGGCGGTACACGATGGCCCCTTCCTATAATGAGGAAGGCAAGGTGTACCACGAGTACGGGCTGGAGCCGGCGCTGGCCTGGTTCGAGCAGCAGGATGTGCTCGCTGAAGGGGCGGCAGTGCTGCCCCGGAAGGCGGAGGAGGCGCTCGCTCAGGCGGCGGCTCATCTGGAAGCGGCGCGGATCGGCAGCGCCGTCGGCGAGTACAGCGCTGAGGCGGCTGCGGCGCTGCGAGCCGAGATGGCCCAGCTGGAGGAAGCCAAGCTGGCGTTCCGAACCGGTGACAGCGGTGAGGAACTTGCGCAAGCAATTGTGTCGTGCCTGAATCGGCTGCGCGATTGTCGCTTTTCGCGCGTGCTGCGTTCGGACGTAGACCCGTCGGCGACGTTATATTTGACCGAGGCGGCGCTCCAAGAATTGAAACAAAACGTAGCGCAGGATGAGCTGCTTCGCGAGCAGTACGAGCGGATTGCGTCTTTGAGCGAACGGTACAGTCTCACGTATCTCGAGCAGGCGGCGGCGCTGCT
>NZ_RXHU01000006.1 GCF_003955665.1 Paenibacillus whitsoniae | reverse complement strand
TGCCCGTTCCGTTGCCGGGCTCGGGCTCGGAGGCTTCCTCTGCCATGGCGGCCACCAACGCGTCGGGGTTGTTCACCAGCGCCATCTGCGCGAGCGCCGCCTGGCTGTCGCCTTTTTGCAGCGCCTCCATCATGCCGAGCTTCGCCTGCGCTTCCTTGAGCTGCGCCGACAGGCTGGCAATGTCCATCAGCTTCATCGCCGTGACAGCCGCTGCTTTGTCCTCTTCCAGCTTCAGGACGTCTTTCTTAAGCGTCTCGATCTGCTTCGCCAGTTCCTCCGGCGTCTGCGTCGAGGCAATCTCGCCAGGCTTGTCGATGGCGACCGTCAGCTTAATCGCTGCCAGCGCTGTCGGCGACAATACCGCCGAACTCGGTGGATTTGCAAGTGCGTCGCTGTCCGTTATATTATCCATACCGATCCAGGAAGCGCCCGGCGCATCCGGCTTGTACAGCATACCCTGACCGGACTCCGTCATCGTCGCCGAAGCGGCATTGAACGCCTCCGGCGTCAGCGCATCCAGATTCACTTTGAACGTGCCGATAATGACTGTGCCGAGTCCTGCTTCGGTGCCTGCTGCGTCACCTTCGCCATTATCGCCGTCACCTGTGCCTGCACCCTGACCCGCGCCAGAGCCGCCGTTGCCGGAGCCGCCGTTCCCCTCTCCTGCCGCAGCCTCACCATCCTGTGCAGGATCAACCAATTGCCCGGCGCTGCCTTTCCCTTCCAGCGGGAGCTCTATTATTTTTTTCCCTTTGGCGTAGAGTACAACTTTGAGCGAATCCGGATCGCTGAATTTCAACGCCAAATTGCGCAAAGGTTTGTTCACTTTCATCTTCTTGCCGATGCGTTTCCCATCTTTCGTGAACACCGCATACTCCGTTGCGCCAAGCTTCTTACTGACCGTTACGCTGAAATCGCTCAGCAGCGGCCCCACGGCCTGTTTGATTTTCCAAGTGCCAAGCGGCGCTTTCGGCTTCTGCGTCTTCACCGCCGACAACCCGTCATCCAAATCGTGGTACGGAATAATGCCGTCCCGATACGTTCGGCTTACTGCACCGCCCGTCGCCGTGTCCAGCTTGCCGATTGCCAGCATGTACCCGATCTGCGCGAGCTGGATACTTTGCTCAGCCTGCGTGACCGCGTCTTTGAACGACTGTAGCTCGTCCTGCTTGATCAGGCTCAGCTTCGCTTTCTGATTGGCCTTCGCCAATTCATCGACTGCGCGGTCCCGATCGCGTAAAGCCTGTGCGTACGTCTCCTCGGTGCCTTTTGCCTCGAGGAACGCCCCTCGAATGTCCGCGATAACGGCGGTACGGCTGTCTTTTTCCTGCTGCGTTGCCTTGCCCTGCTCGATCGTGGCGATGGGCAGCGCATTGTGGAGGTCGTCCAAATACCGCAGGCCGTCAAATTCCCCTTGCAGCAGCGATTTCGGGATGGGAATAAAGCCGAGCAGCCAAAAATACCCCTGCCAGTCCTGCTTCACCTGCGTAAGTGTTGCGTCATAGCTGCTTTGAAACAAATCCATGTCGATATCCGGGTTCTTGTACATGGCCTCCATCACCCGCATGCGGGCAGGGCCAAATTTCGAGCTGAGCAGATCTTTGGTCACATTCAGCTTCTCGTCCGCCAATCGGCGCGATTCCGTATCTTTGAGCAAAGACAGCGTCGTCTTCTGGCCCCGATCGATCAAAGCTGGCAGCGCCGCCTGATTCAAATTCGCCCAAAACGGCCGAAACTCCAGCGCCACCGGATTCTCCATATCGAGCTGCAGCAGCTTGCCCAGTGCAAGCCGACTCGCTTTGGCTGTCAATTGCGCCTGTTTGTAATTCGAGTTCGCCTCTTCCAGCGCCTTTTCCGCTTTATCCTGATCCTCGGGGCTTGCCAGGTTGTACTTACGCTTCGTCCGAACGCCGTCCAGCGCCGCTTTCGCTTGCTCCAGCTTCGTGCGGGAGCGCCCCTCCGCCGACAAATCCTGATAAGCGGTCAGGTACGCTTTCTCCACTTCGTAGCCGACATTTGTCGCAGTTTGCCGAAACGTTTCCCGGGAAATAAATAGCTGGGACCGCGCGTCCGGCACCTTCATTTTGACGCTCATGTCCTGGTTTAAATTATGTGCTTTGGCAAACAGCCCCTGCGCCTTGGCTTCTTCGCTTTTCACGGCCTGCTGCGCCTGTTCCAGCTCCAGCTGCTTCTTAAGAATGTCGTTCTTCGCATCGCGCATTTGCGCACTGACTTTGACGCCGCGTTCCATGGCTTCTTTCAGCGTCAGCGACTTGACCGAAGCGGCCTCCGCCCGCAGGCCGGCAGGCAGCAGCGAAGCCGTCCCCAGGACGAGCGCCAGCCCTATTTTAAACACATGCAATCTCTTCAGAACGAACCCCTCCGCTCGCATCAAACCTTCCTCTTAATAGTACAATATCTTACACACTCTCGCATCCATTCTTTGGAGAAAAATATCGAATCAAATCGAATGCAGGTTTGGATTGCCGCTCTACCTCTTTTCTAGTAGTATAAAAGTAATAGTAGACGCGAAATCTGACGGAAAATAGTCTCAAGTCATGTCCGCTATGTTTCTTCCAACCACTGACACATTCCGCAAAATAGACGCGCATCTTCACGATATTTCGCTTTACGCCCAGCTACTCGTATTTGAAGGGAGACTTTCTGCCATGGGAAATCTAGTCTGCGGCGGTGCCATGCTGCAATGCACGTTCGGGGCCGCGCCCAGTTCGCTGATGGTGCTTCCCGCCAACAAAGTGCTGACCTCGATGCCGATCGCCAATATCATGGATAACAAGCCGATGGCGAACATTTTGCCGTTCGGCATGTGCAACTCGCCGGCCAATCCGACCGTAGCCGCCGCAACCGCCGCCGCTTTCGGCGTGCTGACGCCGATGCCCTGCGTCCCCGTCACGGCTGCGCCTTGGATGCCCGGCTCACCGACCGTACTGGTCGCCAACATGCCGGCGCTCAACAACACGTCCAAGTGCATGTGCAACTGGGGCGGCGTCATTCAAATTCAACAGCCCGGTCAGATGACCATTCAGGTGCCTTAGCGCATTTACCCCATTTTAGGAGTGAACATTGTGGAGATCCAGCCGATCAAAACCCTTGAAAAAGTGCTCAAGCCCGTCGTAGCGCCTTTCATCGGGCAAGTCATGAAGGCCATATTGACCGTCGGCAGGCTGCCGAAGATGGCCATTCAGAAATTCCAGCAGGTACTGCGCAAAATTCTCGTTACCCGCGAAACGTCGCTGAAAAACTATGTACTGATCGGCTCTTACTACATCTCCAAGCGACTCCTTCTCGGCATCGTGCTGCTGATTCTTGTGCTGTTGTTTTTTATTTTTGTGCGGCCGCCTGCCATCGTGAACAAGTGGCTGCACCGCGTCACGGTTCTGCAGGAGGACACGACGAAGCTGGCCAGCTTCTCGGGCACAGGCAAGGTCGTCGATACCCAGAAAGCGTCGCGCTATGTCGGCGATCTCGTCGACGGCGTCTACGCCGGCAAAGGTAAGCTGTATTATCCGAACGGCAAACTGGCGTATGAGGGCGATTTTGATAAGGGGCAGCGGGCGGGCCAAGGCTCGGCCTACGATGAACTGGGGCATCTGCTCTACACAGGCGCTTTCGCCGGCGATCAGTATAACGGTGCGGGCACGGCGTACGACGCGAATCAAAAGGTTTTGTACATCGGCGAGTTCCAAAATGGCAAGTACGGCGGCGCCGGCAAGCTGTTTGCGGCTGGCGGCGATGTCGTCTATGACGGCGCGTGGAGCGGCGGCCTGTACAACGGGGCTGGCAAGCTCTTCTCCGCGGGCGGCATCGTCAAGTACGAGGGTGAATTTGCAGCGGGGCAGTATAACGGGGCCGGCAAATTGTTTGATGCCAAAGGACTGCCGGTGTATGAAGGCGGCTTTAAAAACGGCGTCTATTCCGGGGACGGTACGGAATTTGGCGCGAACGGCCTGATGAAATATAAAGGCCAGTTTTTGGTCGGGACGTACAACGGCGAAGGCACGTTGTTCGATGACAAGAGCGTGCCCCGCTTCAAGGGCACGTTCGTCAGCGGCACCCTGAACGGTGCCGGGGAAGCGTACGACGAGCTCGGCAAGCTCGTCTACAAGGGCGATTTCAAGGCCGGCGTCTATGACGGCCTCGGTACGTTGTTTGACGCAGACGGCGCGCCGCTGCTGCGGAGCTTCTGGGCTGGCGGGCAGGCCAGCCTGCAGGGGTTCCTCGGTTTGTCCAGCAAGAAAGTCGAAGACTTGCTGGGCAAACCGGAGGAAGTGACGCTGCAGCCGGACAGCGTCACGCTCGCGGGCCAGGAGGCGCCTGCGGACGCCTCCGGCGGGTTGTCGTCAGCAGCCGCAGGCGCTGACGGGGGTTCGCCCGCCGCCTCTGGGGAGGCGGGCGGTGCGGGAGCCGCCGCCGGTGGGGCGGCAGCGGCGGTTCCGGCAGCAGCCAGCGTGAAGCTGCTGCTGAACTACCCGGCCTACCAGATGTCCCTGCTGGTAGAGCCGTCGAAGACGAACCCCAAAGAGGCCGTGGTCACGTCCCTGGCCCTTTGGGGCTCGAAGCCGCTCGCGTTGCTGCAGCCGGCGATCGAGACGTTCAAAAAAGTAACCGAGCCGAACGAGGCCGGTTACAATGTGCTCGAGCTCGGCGTCGGCGCTGGATCGGGCGCGTACACGAACTCGTATTACAAGGGTGACTACGTGTTCACCTTGACGCATTTTGATTCCGTGAAAGAAGCCCACCTGCTGCAGGTGAGCTCGACGAAATAAAGCGAGCCGCCCCCTTTCCGATGCGAAAGGGGGGCGGCTTTTTAAAATTATTAAGTTAACGTTCGTCGTCCCTCAGCTCAAGAAATTCAAGACGATTGCCGAATGGATCATGCAAATAGAAACGTTTTACCCCTTCATCTGTTCTTGCATCATCTTCTATTACTTGAGCATTATTTCGTAGTAAGTAGTCCCGCAACGAATCGATATTCTGAACATAAAATGCGGGATGAGCTTTTGTAGCAGGAACAAAGTCCTTTTGAACACCAATGTGCACCTGATGAATGCCGCATTGAAACCAGACTCCACCGCGCTTTCTTAAGTTTTCAGGCTTAGGAATTTCTCTCCAACCAAGCAAGTCAGCAAAGAAATCCTTTGCTATGAGTTCGCAACCTTCAGGAGCAGCCAATTGAATATGATCAATCCCTAAAAAATTAAATAACATATTACCACCCCACTTTGTTCCATTAGGTGAAACTACGTTTCACTTAATGAATTCATTTTACATTATGGTTCATTATAAATCCATCAATATCTCCAAAAAGAGCAGCTTCCGGCTACGGTTATATGGAAGATTGGAAAAGAAGAACAAGTTTCTTTACCTTTTCAAGCCAATTCATATCCTCCATAAGTCCATTTGAGAGTTTAACGGTAATATGAGACTCCACAGGAGTCCGTATGAAATTCCACTATATTGTGTTTTTTTCAAATACTATACCAATTAATTGTTCAAATTCTTTCGGCTCTTCTTTAATATAATTTTCGAAGCATACTCAGAAACTTGCAATAGTTCCAACTCCAATTTCATGAATTATTGCCCAATTTCTTAAATCCATGATAGGTTCAAGTAAACTATCCTTTTCCATAATTGCGCTAACGTGTCCCGTTAGCTTAAACCTTGCTCCCAATGTTAAATACTCTCTGTTCTTTTTATATCCTGGAAAAAAGATACTTATTTTTATAATATTTCTGACTGTTAGTTCAAAGAAACAAGGAGCAGATGACCGCCGCGGCGAGTTACTTGAATGAGAAAAAAGGAGATCCTTTCTAATCAGGAATTTCAATCAATTGTTCCTGTTCTTGAGTATTTAACTTTCCATTTTTGAATCGAATTTGCCATTTATCCGTAATTTCATCATATTTAACTTCTTTGATTACAAATATCATAAAATCAGAATAAGCCTGCGTATTTATTGCCTTTTCGATAACCTGCTCTTCCAATAATGTGGCATTTTTAGGTTTTTCACTTGTTATGAAGGATATCTTAGCACTCCTAGCCTGACCAGGATATGAAGTAAGAACCCCACCTTGAAACCAAACTTGTACCTGTTGACCAACTTTAACTTCATTAGGTACATTTGAAACCCATACTGCATCGTAAAATTCTTTAACTCCACCTGTAGAACTAAAATCTTTTTGTTCGGAACTTACAACAAGAATTCTATTGTTCTCTACTTTAGTAATGTATCCTTGTATATTAGGAATTCCAGCGTTAGCATTTTGATCAATAAAGATTGTTTTTGACTGTTCTTGATATCTCACTGTTGCATCCATATTTTCTGCTATAAATCGAACAGGTACATAAGCATGACCTTGGTGGTTCAATGTTGTGTATTCACTATTGTCTATCTCTTTGCTTACTCCATTAAATACAAATTTAACAGGAAATAGATATGCCTGAATTGAATCAGAAGCATAAACACCAATTGTTGCAGTTAAACCTATACCAAAGATTAGACCAAGAATAAACTTCTTCAGAACTCTTCACTCCTTTTTTAAGTCTTCGCTGCGCCAGCCTCAGCGTCGTAATAAAACCAGCTTTATTCGTAGATAGCATCTGTGGTTGAGCCGTTTTCGTATAAATAGTTCACGTGAATCCAGTTATCTTTTTTGTACCATAATACACTTCTTTCAACCTTGCCTTCATTAGACCAATAAATGAAAATCTGAGCTTTAATGTCTCCTTGTTCAAGACCCTTAACGTCGATTCTGTTTAAATCATCATATTTATAACCATGGATTGGGGATATATCATATCTCCAAACCGCTTGTTGTGAATCATCAATTGTTCGTTTTCGCTCGGTTCGCCTAAAACACCTTTTACATAATTTCTGTCCACTCCGTTAGTTATGCGGTATTGGACCAACCAAACCTTTTTTGTTACTTCGTCAACGTTAGATGGCTCATTCATAATCGATACCACATTGTCTTTGCCTGAATACCTTATCCCAAAACCCAAGCTTTCTGCTACAAAACGTACAGGTACGTAAGCATGACCGTTATAGTTCAATACCGTATATATTCAAACCATCACTCCCTTTGCTTAAACTATATTTGCAACTTATTTCTTTCTCCAAATATTTTTATAAAGATCAGCAATTATTAGTTCGACTATACCAGCATGCTCGATCGGATTATTTTCATGTTGTTCGTCATCCAAAAAGAAGATGAAAGAAAAACAGTCTCCATCCTTATAATTTAAACCACATTGACCCGTTGCATTAGCAATGTATGTTTTACCTTCGTAATCAACTGTCATTTTTGCAGTCGTGATCATAGTGAAGGAATTGTCGCTGTTCGTCTCATGACGAACACCTGAAATGAGTGAAGCAGCTGCTAAAGAATATTTTCCACTTGATCTAAACTCAATTTCATATCCATTTTCATGTGTTCTCTGAAACCATGAGACGAATATCCTATGATCGCCATCATTATATATCTCTTCACCAATGTTATTTTCTAAATCAGACAAATTAACTTTAAGTGAATATTTCCCTTCTACAAAATGTCCATTTTTATCAGTAAAATCCTTAGTATTGTTTGCGATAAAAGACATTCCACAAGACCATAAGCCAAATAATCCTGTTGCCCAAAGAACAATAACCGTAATAGCAGAAAGAAATCCAAAGGTAATAAAAACTTGTTTAGTTCCTTTAGCTTTCATTTTCCCTCCCCACACCGAAAACGGTTTATAAATAATTCCATAATAACTCATACGTGAAATATATTGGAATGTTGCTCTAACAATCTAAGTTACTTTAACGAAAGTAGGGAGCAACTGCCGTTGGCTAGCTGCTCCCTTCTTATTACACTATCGTGTCCCTTTAGCTTAATAACTCTACTTTCGAATGAATTTCAATTACCTCGGCCTCTGCAACCTTTCTGGAGCCTTCCATAAAGTATCCACTGACTCCAATCCTTATTTTTATTAATGTGGACCATTTTCCTCATTTCAGGAATAGCGTCGTAAAGAGCGTCTCTTTATTTCCAAAGTAAATGAAGATCATATTCTTGTTGCATCCTGCATTCTTGGCTATTCGTTCCACCCGTGCACCGGCAATGCCATAGGAAGAGAACTCCTCCATTGCCGCTTCCAAAATACGTTAACGTGTGGCTTCAGCATATCTCATTGCGTTTTCAACCGATCTTCTTCATACATAAATGAATTCTTATCTTAATATCATTGGGGTTGTAGTTCAATTGTTGAGCGACGGCTGCCGGTCATAGTGAAAATAATGCTTCCGTCGTTGTGCTATCGGGCCAATTACTGATTAAGGGATCTTACGCTGTTTTTCGAGAACGGACAGTAAAAAAATAATTCTTTACCGATCGTTCCCGAAATGTTAGGATGAACTTACAGGAAAAACAAACCATCCCCTCTCGAGAATGATCGTTCCCAAATACGCTATTCTATTCGTGTAAGGAGTAATCAATGTCTTGGTCTAATTTTTAATGCGGAGGTGATCAAAACATGAAGCATCAAACTGATGCCCTTATCATTGGATTCGGTAAAGCCGGAAAAACACTGGCCCCTTTTCTCGCCCAACAAGGACTGAAGGTTATCGTAGTAGAACGGTCCGCGCACATGTATGGCGGTACCTGCATTAATGTAGGCTGCATTCCGACGAAAGCACTGGCTCAACAAGCTCATCTGGCTGCACAGCAAGGGATTCGCGATCGGGCGGTACGACAAGAGCTGTATGCCCAGGCCATCCGAGAGAAGGATGAATTGGTTTCTCTGCTGCGTAACAAGAACCTAAGACTGGTGCAGGATCAACCTGGCGTAACCGTAATAACAGGGATCGCTTCTTTTGAAACTGCGCATCTGGTAAGGGTCGAAACAGAACTGGGCAGCCTGCTTGTGGAAGCCGACAGGATCTTCATCAACACAGGCGCAGTGCCGGTTATTCCCGCCATACCAGGCATTGAGAGCAGCAAGGTATATACAAGTGCTGAAATATTGGACCTCGCCAAGCTGCCTGAACGGCTGGCCATAATTGGCGGCGGATATATCGGCTTTGAGTTTGCTTCAATTTTCGCCGGTTTCGGTACTCAAGTCACGATTTTCGAACAAGGCGAGCTCTTCCTGCCAAGAGAGGATCAAGATATTGCGGCAGAGGTTCAGAAGGTGCTCGAGCACAAAGGAATCCGAATACAGCTGCAGACCGGTGTAACCCAAATGGAAGACCACGAAGAAACAGGGCTCATCCTTCATTTATCCTCATCCAACCGTTCGGAGGAATGGAAGGGCGATGCCGCGCTAATCGCAACGGGGAGAAAGGCCAATACGGATGAATTGAACCTTGAAGCAGCTGGCATCAACAAAACGGCGCGCGGATTCATTCAGGTTGACGAGAAATTGCAGACGAACCAGCCGCATATCTGGGCACTAGGGGACGTGAATGGAGGACCGCAATTTACGTATATCTCCCTGGATGATTACCGGATTGTGAAGGACCAATGGTTCGGTAGCGGACACCGTACCACGCTGGACCGGAAGTTCGTGCCCTATTCGGTATTCATCGATCCGCCGTTGTCTCATGTTGGATTAACAGAGAGCGAGGCGCTGAAACAAGGTTATCACGTCAAGGTCGCCCAATTACCCGTAACAGCCTCAACACGGGCTCGCCAGCTGAAGCAAACCGAGGGCCTTCTGAAAGCAGTCATTGACGCAGAAACGAAGCAACTGCTCGGGTTCACCATGTTTGGCGTCGAATCCAGTGAAGTGGTAAACATCGTCTCTGTGTTCATAAGGTCAGGCGAGCCCTACACGGTACTCCGCGATACGATCTTTACCCATCCTTCCATGGCTGAGCTGCTGAATGATTTGCTGAGTCTTATCCTAGACTAAGCGGGGAACGCGATCCTATTCTTTACCGATCATTCTCGTAATGGTATGATAGTGCGGGAGGTAGTTGCAATGGCCAGAAGCAAAGAATTCGAAGAAAACGTCGTCCTGGATAAGGCCATGAAGCTCTTCTGGGAGCAAGGCTACGAGAAGACGTCAATGAGTGATCTTGTCGAACATATGGGCATTCATCGTAGAAGCATCTACGATACATTCACGGACAAACGCACCTTGTACCTTAAGGCCATAGAACGGTTCGAGAGCCGTACGGATGCGAAGCTGGCAGCAGGGGTGAAGCAAGCGCAGACCGCGAAGGAAGCCCTTCAATTCATCTTTGATTTCATGAGCAAGGGGGAAGAAGGAGCGCCGCCCGGATGCATGTTTGTCAATTCAGCCGTCGAACTGGCGTGCCGGGATGAAGAAATGGATGCCAAAGCCGTGGATGCTTTCGAGAAGGTAGAGAGGCTGCTTATTGAGATCGTATACTGGGGACAGCAGAACGGCGAATTCGCGGACCGTTACGAAGCACAGGAATTGGCGGAGTATCTGCATAACGCGCTAACGGGGATAAGAGTGATGGCGCGCACTTCGGTCCCGATGGAGAAGCTTGCGCGTATTTCAACGCTGACGATGCGAACTTTAGAGAGAGAGTAAGCCCAAATTTTTTTAATCTAATTAGAATGATCATTCTCGTATAAATGAAATTAGAGGAGCGCTTTAGATGAAAACATTGATTATTGTAGCTCATCCGGATTTGCAAAACTCTCGCATCAACAGGGCATTGGCCGAAGCCGTAAGTGAGCAGCCGAATACGACGGTGCATGCGCTGTACGAGCGCTATCAGGATGGCCGAATCGATGTCGCCTATGAACAAGGGCTGCTGGATCGCCATGACCGGATTGTTTTTCAATATCCGCTCTACTGGTACAGCACGCCTCCGCTTCTCAAGCAGTGGTTCGATGAGGTATTGGCTTATGGCTGGGCGTTCGGTCCAGGCGGCGAGCACCTGAAAGGCAAGGAGATCGGGATCGCCATCTCGACTGCAGGTACCTCCGCATCCTATCAGCAATGTGGCTATAACCTGTTCCCGATTCGGGATATCGCCAAACCGATGGAGGCGCTCGCCAACTACGTAAGTGCTCATTATCTGCCTCCTTTTGCCATCCATAACGTGAACCATTTGACGGATGAGCAGGTTGCCGAAGGCAAGGCCGCTTACGTACGGCATCTCGAAGATATCCGTCATGTGAAGACAGCCGATTTGATCACGATTAACAAGTAATACCCAACTATTCTGAAGGAGGAAAAGCTGCGTAAGGAAGGAATTAAGGCGATTGGCGTTGAGCTGGAAGTGACGAATACGGCGCATATCGCCGCACTGTCGGCGTGGATCGGCAGCACCTACGGTCGCTTGGATATTCTCGTGAACAATGCAGGCATATGGGCAGAAAAAGGCGAATACGAAGGAGACTCATTCCGCGATACATTCGAGGTCAATACATTCGCGCCCTACCACATTACGCAAACCCTGCTGCCGCTGCTCCTAAAGAGCGACGCTAGCCGACTCGTGAACCAGAGCAGCGCCTTGGGCTCCATCGGGTTCATGCTCTCCAATGAATTGGCACAGCGTATTGCCACCCCAGCCTATGCGGCGTCCAAGGCGGCATTGAATATGCTGACAGCCTACTGGGCCCAGCGATCACAAGGAACCAATCTGAAGGTAAGCGCAGTGCATCCCGGCCTGGTCAAAACCCAAATGGGCGGCGACAAGGCGGAGCTGACCGCTGAAGTAGGGGCGAAAACGGCCGTACGTCTGGCGACCGTGCCGGAAGATGGCCCAACGGGCGGCTTCTATTAAATGGATAACCAGCTTCCATGGTAAATCCCCGCTGCTGACGCAGTATTTTGAACCAAAAACAACAACTAAAGGAGGGAATAAAATATGTCGCAAGAATTGATGAAAGCTGTAGGGCTGTATAACTATCTTCCAATCGAAGATACCAACTCGTTGGTGGATGCCGTAATCGAGAAGCCGGTTCCAACGGGAAAGGATCTGCTCATTAAAGTGGAGGCTATCTCGGTCAATCCCGTAGACACCAAAGTAAGAGCGCCCAAGGACCGCGTCGAAAGTCAGCTGAAGGTATTGGGGTGGGACGTAGCGGGTGTGGTGAAGCAGGTCGGTCCGGAGGTCACCTTGTTCCAGCCCGGAGACGAAGTTTTCTATGCCGGCAGTATCGTACGCCCAGGCGGCAACAGCGAGTTTCACCTTGTCGATGAACGCATCGTCGGTAAGAAGCCGTCCCGTATCGATTTTGCTGAGGCTGCAGCCTTGCCTTTAACTGCGATTACGGCATGGGAAGGGTTGTTTGACCGCTTGGGCATCTCGCACGATCAAGCCCGAAATAAAGGCAAGTTGATCCTGATTATCGGAGCGGCAGGCGGCGTGGGATCCATTGCCGTGCAGCTAGCTCAACATGTCGGTCTAACCGTCATCGGAACCGCCTCCCGCCCGGAATCGATGGCGTGGGTGAAGGAGAAGGGCGCGGATCACGTCATTAATCATTACGAATCATTCAAGCCACAGCTCGAAGCGATCGGATTTCAAAATGTCGATTACGTATTCTGCTTGAACCGTACAGAGCAGCACTGGAGGAATATGGCTGAGGTCATTGCGCCGCAAGGAAAAATCTGCTCGATCGTCGAGACGAAAGAGTTGCTAGATCTGACCTTGCTTATGGATAAGAGCGCCACCTTCGTATGGGAGTTCATGTTCACCCGCTCGAAGTATCAGACGGACGATATGATCGAGCAGCATCACCTACTGAATGAAATCGCGAAACTCGTGGATCAAGGGATCCTCGGAACGACCGCTGCAGAGAAGTTAAGTCCTATCAACGCCGAGAATTTACGCGAGGCGCACCGTCTTCTGGAAACCGGTCGGACCGTGGGTAAAATCGTGCTTGAACGTTTTTGATAGATGGAAACTAGCCATTCTGGGAGTAGTTTTCGGCTAACTGCCCCATCATTCACAAATATATTTATCATTTACTCGGATTACTCTGCCGTTATTTCAATAGAACAGAAAGCAGCGCCGCTGTGGCCTGCTCCCTGTTCTGGTTGAGCTATCGTTAAAAATATGCCTCTTCATTCATGGCTGGAGATAAGCAGATTATCTCGTTCCAATTACCCTCTTGTCCACGCGTTATTTATATTGCCTTCCCATTAAAATTCAGCTACTGTAAGAGCAGATTACACAAAACAGGATTAATGAAAGCGAGGAAATGGTCATGCTGTACGAGCTGCGTATTTATACGATGTACGAGGGTAAAATGGAAGCCATTCAACAGCGTTTCAGCCAGCATACGCTCATGATCTTTGAGCGGTTGGGGATAAAAGTAACCGATTTCTGGATCGATCAAACCGGCCTTTCGAAGCTGTATTATGTATTGGCATATAAAGATATGGACGAACGTCAGAAAATTTGGGGTGCATTCCGGCAAGATCCCGAGTGGCTCGAGGTGAAGCGTAAGTCTGAAGAGGATGGGCCGATTGTTGAAAATATCCAAGAGATTTTCATGAATCGCGCTTCATTTTTCACACCGTAGATCAGTGTTCTATCCGATGCTAGCAAAGGTTCGTGTGCGCTGCCTCAATTATTTGATTTTTGTGATGGTTGTCGTGGTCGTTAAATTCGTGAATGATGTAAAGCAAAGAATATGGTGTTCCCGTGTGAGGACAAGTCGAGCAGACTAGCTTTAGAAACTACCGATCTCGCATATTCGTAAGCTATTTGGTTAAACGAATCGAAGTCCGGGAATATCATGCCTTCGTCATTTTTAATCGCCGGGATAATTACCGAGATAAGGTAATTATCCCAGTTCTCAAGGTGTGGAATGATTTCTCCGGTTGATGCTTTTCCTTCAGATAGCGGTTGCAACCAAATGCTCTCGTGTAGATCATTCAGGGTATCCGTCCACTGTGTAAATTCTTTATATCTAAGAATCGTATTTTTTCCAAGCTAACAACCATATTGGAATCCCCATTTCAACTATAGTGTCCCGTTAATTCGAAACCATAATATCTATAAAAATGACATATATACACCCTTACCCTTTATTAATTTAAATCCAAGTTGCTTATACAAAGTACGAGCAGGGGCATTATCATCGTCTGTTTCGAGCTGTAATCGTGCGGCATTATTAGCACTAGCTAGATTAATGGCATGCTCCATTAGCTTTTTGCCAACGCCCTTCTTTCTATGCTTCGATGATGTATATAAAGCCTCTATACGCAATATTGGGTAACCTTTGCTAATGGAGAAGCTCCAGGAGAGGACGATGAAGCCAATATAATCATGATCCTGCTTAGCTAAATAACAATAAGATGAGACGTCTTTAATAAACCTATTTAAGACTTGTTCACATAGTTCTAGTTGCTCTGGTGATGGAGCTGATTCGTCCACTCCATTGGAAGAAGAATTTAAGTAACCAGCTAACAGGCATTTTACTTTAGGAATATGAGAGTCATCGAGGGGTATGATTTCTATATTCAATAAATTCCCTCCCGCACAATATTAAACTTTACCATTAATAATTCATGAAATAATCTTAGTCTCCTCCCTTTACCTCAAATGAAAAGGGAGCATCTGCCAGCCGCGGCAATCTGCTCCCTAATTATTCAACTATAGTCTCCTGATAACTTAGTGCCTCAATTGAATTTCAAGCTAAAACTTCATATTTTGTCCAGCTATTGTTAGCTTGCACTGTTTTATGCAGTTGACGCAATCCTTTATTATTCGAACGATGTGCGATAATCATTTCTTTCGTTAAATGGATTACCAATGGATCTCGCAGAGCTTCTTCTACAGGTATGAATCTAGCTTCATCAACCTCATAACCATCAATACTAACAGTACCTGAAGTTACTTCCATTTCAAATACTAAGTATATTCCGTGTTCACTACCATTATGAATAGCTCTAATCCCATCTCTTACACCAATAAGGCTTTTTACTTCAGCAGTCAGTCCACTTTCTTCTTTTACTTCTCTTATTGCGGCTTCCTGAAATGTTTCCCCTTCGTCTACAAAACCTCCTGGAAGCATCCAGCGCCCTTTATTGGCTCCATAAGTAACTTTTACAAGAAGAACATTGTTATCTTCGACAATTAAACCAGCTGCAGTACAAAAGACATTCATCTCCTCACCTCCGTTAACCACTTTATGGTAATTATAAAACATGCCATTTATAGTGTTAAAAAGAACCTATCATTTTATTTGAATTACCTATAACAAAAGTAGGGGCTATTATTAAGCTGCCCTTTAGCGACGAGGAAAAGGCAGCCGATCATCATGGACGGCTGCCCCGGTGTCTTTATTCAGCTAACGTTTCCCGTTCGTTCAATGAATCACTGTTCCTTGAGCCGGTTATTGTCCGGTAATAATGTTTATATTTGCTTGAATGTCTTTTTGCAAGAATGCTTTCGCTTCATCATCTCCTGCTAGCTGCAGCATAATAGGCACATTTACATGACTTGCTATGACTGAAAATGTTAGGAATGGACTGCATTTTCGCTAAACTGTATGACAGCAAGCCACTGGTATCTCTTTTTTTATATCCATTAAGCTCCATTCATTTGGCAGGAATTGCATTTACACCCTGGTCGCATACAAGATGATCCATTTGCTTTTCGTCTTTGATAAATCACAATGCCTACTATCAGAGCGTTGGGAACAGATGGCAAAGCAAAACGCTCTCAACTTGAAGAGCGAAAGAGGCAACTTAATTTTATGATACAGATACTAGACAGTGGACTAAGCTGCAAATGCCTTACATGGTCAGAATGCTTGGATAAAATAGAAAACAAAGGTTCGTGTTAGGGGATTATTATGTTGATGGCAATATTTATTTTTTGTAATTAATTCAGTTACTTCATCGAATAGTAAGGAGTTGATCGAACATGCAACACACAATAAGACTAAGCCAAAAAACTTTGTCGATCATCAAACAAAACGTAACATTTTCCTTGGGCATCAAGCTACTGGCCCTGGTACTGATCATTCCCGGTTGGCTGACCTTGTGGCTTGCGATTTTGGCTGATATGGGGGCTACTTTGATTGTGACACTTAATAGCTTACGATTGTTAAAAGTGAAAAAGAGATAACGCTTAGGCCGCCTGTAAGGCGGCTTTTTACTTTTATTCGCTTATTTGAGTTACAACTATCCTGCCTTTACGTAGAAATACTAAAATTTTATAGTAACAGGTTATCCTTTTTAGTCAAAGTAAATCATATAGGTTAATATACTAGGATAAACAAAATGGAGGTGCTTCGATTTGTTATCGTTTATTACTGTTTTCCTTATTACTTATGCACTCTTCTCTATCTCAAGTGTTCTGTTTCCTACCGATCTGGCGTATTTTGCAAGTCTTCGTAAGCCAACATGGAGCCCTCCGCCCAAATTATTCGGCATTGTTTGGAGCATCCTCTATGTCTTGATTTCCCTGTCAATTGCAATCGTCTATACCAAAACCGACGGCTTCCAGGAAGTATCCATAGCCTACATCCTGATCTTGTTCATCAACTATATCGCGAATCAAGCCTTTACTTTTTTCGAATTTAAACTGAAAAACCTCCGTTTAGCTTTCCTGGATACCCTTGTCGTTGCTGTTACTACGTTCCTTCTGATCTACTACACGATTCCTTATTCCAAGCTAGCCGCCTGGCTGCTGGTTCCTTACTTATTGTGGTCATGTTTCGCCACTTTATTAGCCTGGTCTATCTACCAGCTGAATAAAAATTCTAGCCGTACTTTCTGAGTTTTACTGGGCCAGGGATGGCTAGGGTACAAGCGGCTCGCAGCAGCATGCCGTTCCCGGGCACGCCCAATCCAAACATGGTAATCCAGCCATTGATCTTTGGAGCCTTGATCTTCGCGAAAATTTGAGCCGTGAGAATCGCCATCCCGAGGCTAATGAGGGTGCCGTGGATCACGTCATGAGTGGCACAGAATTAAAAAACAAGCGATGGATCAGTTCCATCGCCTCGCTATCGTTCTTAAGCATAACATTCAATCAATATGATAAACTTGGACTGAGGTGATTAATAAATGCCATCAAACAAATTAATGCTGTCAGGTATTTTTCTCTTTGTATTGATGTACTACGTTCAAAACAATATGCATATTAGATTGCATCTGTTTGAAGTGATAATTCCACTTATCGGAATTATCCTGTTTATTCTTGGACTTATCACGAGGGATAATAAATAGTCAAACGTTCAATAAACGTTCTTCGTTAGCGGAATGAACTAAAGTTGAAATCGCTCTTTTATTAAGAGTGCCGTTTCTTCTGGAGTACTGTATTTCCATATTAAACCATGCTCAAAGTATGGACAATATCATAACATCACGTAGTAATCTTCAATATAAAAAGACACCTCAAGGGTGTCTTTTTCGTATCGCCGCAAAGCTATAAGCAATCCCTTACAAATACACATACCCCTTATTGACAATCAGCACATTGATCCGCCACACCATTCCCGGCAAGGTGCTGAACCGGATGCCCGCATACCCATCCTTCCTCATCGCAATCGGCAAAATATCACAAGCAAACTCGCCCGCTTGCAGCGCGCGCTCCGGCTTCCAGGTCGATTGCCCTTCCACGGCAATCTCCGTGTACGACGGCGCTTCGCTGTCGCCGGTGATGAACAGCACGTCGTATCGGCCGCGCGGCAGCTCGATGACGAACGTCGCCTCGGTCTCGCCGCCGATGAAATCCCGGCGCAGCTCGTCGGGCTCTCCGCGATCCAGCGCAACAAGCGCAGCGCTACCGGGCTCCCAGCCGATGCCAGCGCGCGCGGTGAACAGCATGTCCGGCGAGATCGGCCGGAATGTCTGCCCGAGCACGCCGCCCACGTGCATCTGCCTCGGCAGCGCCAGCTCGTAGCGCTTCTGCTGCGTCTCCGCACCGACGCCGAAATCGAGCCGATACGCCGCTAGGCGCGATTCCCGATGATTACCGGCGTAGTAATCAAACGTGAAATGATCGAGCTTGCGAAGCAGGTCGGTCTCCCCGTCTTTGCCGAGGAAAACGCGCCGGCCGGTATGCGCTTGGTGGACGAGCGGCCTCACGACTCGTGGTGTTGCTGACCCTGCGCTAGGCGGATCTGGACGCTTCGAAAAGGAAGACGCCAAACACCACCCCTCAATCTCCTCCGGCAGCAGCTCCACCTCCTGCGGATAAATCGCATAGGCCCACCCTGCCTGCGTATCCCAGGCGAGGCAATCGCCTTCCGCTGTCGCCTGCACCGTTGACCAACCAGTGCCGTTTCGGCCCCAGATTTGCACCCGTGTACCAACTGCCCAAGGGTGCCGCAGCACCGCGCGATTCCCCGCCTGGCTCACGACGTACACCCACATCGTGCGGCCCCCAACTCGCCGGGCGCTGACTTCAAAAGCACCTACCGCCAACAGCCCGCGATAAGCACACTCCTCCCAAGCCACATAAGAACGTACATTCCCATATACGAGATGCGCGTACTCCCCGGCTGGACGCTCCATCTCCGACAGCCCGTCAGGCACAGCGGGAAACACCTCGATCACCCCGCTGTAGCTTTGCAGCAGCATTTCGTTCACGGCGGCGACTAGCTCCCCCGAAGCCTCCATCATAAATGGATGGTACAAAGGCTCGTTGGTGATGTTGCAGTAGTTCATCCAACGCTCGGTTTCTTCGGCGAACAATCCATTTACCCGCAGGGACAAGTCGATGCCCTGCTCATACAGCAGCCGGAGCGCGGTGTCGCCCAAGCCCAATCGAGAGGCCACACAAGACAACCAACCGAACTGAAACATGCCGTATTCCGTGTTCTTGGCGGCGTAGCGCAATGTATTCTCGGCCCGGCGCCGCACGTCCGTCTCGCTGTACCGGTCGACTTCTCCGATCGGGTAAATCGGCATGAGCAGCGACGGATGGCGCAAATGCACTGTCGCCGGCGCCCACTCCGAGTCGAGGAACACGCCGCCGTAGCCGGGCGACTCCCCCGTCGGATACGGCGCCAGCCGTTCGGCGAGCGCCCGCCATTTGAAGGCGTCGCTCTCCGCCGCCCCGACCAGCTCTCCCGCTTCGCTTGCGATCAAGAGCAAGTACTTCACCGCCGATAGCGAGCACGTCGAATTGCGGGTGAGCGGCCCCTGCTCCGGCGAAATGTCCGGAAAAATATCCAGCCGTCCGGTCTCCGGATTTTCCTGCAGGAAGCTCTCGAAGAATCGGGCGGTCTTTCTAAAAAGCGGATAGGCTTGTTCCCGCAGAAACCCGAGATCCCCGCTGTACCGATAATAGTTCCACAGGAACTGAGCACACCACGGCCAAATAGAGAAGTACAGCGCATGCGGATAATCCCCGGCGATGCCTTCCATCCCATAAAACTGCTCTGCCATGCGCTCGGCTTCCGCCACATACGAGAGCAGACCATCGTTAAACGCCTGCGCCACTTCCAAATGGTTCGCTGTATACAGCGGCCAAAACGCCGCCTGAATGTTCACGTCCCAGTACCACATGCTGCCCCATTTGGTCGGCTGCTTGATGTCCCACAAACCGTTCAGTCCGCACGCCTGCTCGATCATCCGGCCCCCTCGGCCGCTGCTGCAAGCGATGGCGTACAAATTGATGTACCACAAATCTTCGAGCACCGGATCGGACAGCGAAACCGACGAACGCCGCCAGAACTGCGTCCAATGCTGTCGATGCGCTTCCCGCAGCATAGCTACACGTGCAAGATCTACCCCAGCCGCACGCGCCAACGCCAAACGGAGCGGATCGCCCGTTTCCTCCTCCGTTACAACTGTCGTGAGGAGCGTCACTTCTCGGCCTGCCTCGCAAAGCTCAATATGCAGGCCATCCCCATCCTCGCTGTCCAGCAACCGCCCGACAGCACCCACGATTTTCATCACCACGACAAAAGAAAAAGGAGCATGCCGCTCCCGATCCTCGCCATCCGGATAAAACGATCCCCGGTAGTAAAATGTCGTCTCGTCCTCCTGATGATAGGTCACCTGCATGTTGACGTACCGCCTGGCCGGGACCGCCAGCTCCACGGCCGGCAGCAGCCCAGGTGAAGATTGCCGAATCTCCGTCACCAGCCAATCCTCACCCTGAGCAACGAAAAAGGACGCTTCCAGCCTTTCGCCGTCTTGCCGAGGTTCCTCCTCGCCATCCTTCTCACCCACCTCAACACCCAACCGAACCTCCGCCCGCTCCACATCCAGCGAGAGCGATGAACGCGCAGCCTCCCTCAGCCCCTCGTTCACGAACAATCTTAGCTCCCCCGTCGGATAATGCGAAGTCCCGCCGGACGCCTTGCCATACTTGCGGTACATGCTCTCCGGAGACAGCGCATCTCCGTACAGAAAGATCGCCTCCTGCTGCGGATTCCGATACATCTCCAGCGCCCGCTGCCGGAGTTCCTCGAACGAATAGCCATATTGACGCTCGAAGTCTCGCCCTTCACCCTCACGAAACGCCCGACTATATCGGTTCAACTTCCGGTAATACACGTCGTAATGGTTCATCGCCATCGTCAGGCGGTTGTCCTCATAGAATACCATGCCGCCAAAATGCCCGTTCCCCAGCGGCAGCGCTTCATTCCAACCGCTGGGAGCGTTCTCGTACGTTACACCTCGCATGCTGTCACTCCTCTTATTCCTTGATGGCTCCGATTAACACGCCGTGAACGAAATATTTTTGCAGGAACGGATACAAACAGAGAATCGGCACCGTCGACACGATGATCGCCGCATATTTGATCGTCTCGCCGATTGCGTATTTATCGTCACCGCCCGTGCCGGCCGAGTACGCGTCCGTGCTGTTCTCAATGAGCAGCTCGCGCAGCACCAGCTGGAGCGGATAATCTTCACGATTTCTCAAATAGAGCAGTGCGCTGAAATAGGAATTCCAGTGTCCGACCGCATACCAGAGCACCATGACCGCCATGACCGGCAGCGAAAGCGGAATCACGATCCGGAACAAAATCGTCCAATCGTTCGCCCCGTCCATCCGTGCCGACTCTTCCAAGCTGACGGGAATGCCTTGAAACGAAGTTCGCATGATAATCATGTTAAACGTATTGATCGCACCTGGAATGATCAGCGCCCACATCGTGTTCATCATGCCCAGGTTATTCACGAGAAGGAAGGACGGCACCAGACCGCCGTGGAACACCATCGTAATGACGATGAAGAACATCAATGTATGTTTCCAATATAAACCGGGTCTCGACAGCACGTATGCGCCAATCGCCGTCATGATCAGGTTGATCGTTGTGCCCAGGAATACGTAGATCAATGTATTTTTGTAGCCTTCCGCAATCATGGGATTGCTGAATACGGCTTTATAGGCGCTTAAATCCCAACCCGCAGGCCGCCACATCAGCCCTCTGTTCTGCAGCAAATCCGTCGCGTTGCTAAACGATGCCATCAGTACGTACAGAAACGGGTACAAAGTTACTGCACAGAGCGCGAGCATCAGTGCGACATTGAAATAGCCGAAGGTTCGTTCTCCACGCGATAGTCTCATAGTTTTTCAATCTCCTTTGCCTAGCCCTGCCTGCGATGCCTGCGTGCCTTCGGCTACCATAGTTTATTCTCACTGATGCGCTTCACAACCGTGTTGGCCGTTACGATCAGGATGAAGCTGATCACCGAATTGAACAAACCGACGGCCGCCGTAAAACCATAGCTGGCTTCCAGCACCCCTTTGCGGTACACATACGTCGAAATAACGTCAGCTGTATCATACGTGAGCGGGTTGTACAAGAGAAGCACCTTCTCGCTGCCTACCGTGAGCATATTTCCCATTTGCAAAATAAACAAAATTACAATCGTCGGCATGATGCCTGGAATCGTAATATGCAGCGTCTGCTTCCAGCGGTTCGCTCCGTCCATCCGTCCTGCCTCATACAGGGTAGGATCGATGGTCGAGATCGCCGCCAGGTACACAATCGAGCCCCAGCCGATTCCCTGCCAGATGCCCGAGGAAACGAACAGGAATCGGAACCAGCCCGCTTCTTTCAGAAAATCAATCGGTTCGATCCCGAAAATGCCGATGATTTGGTTGACAAGACCGGTTCGGCTCAGAAAATCGACCATCAGTCCGGCCACGACGACGATGGAGACGAAGTGCGGCAGGTACGAAATCGACTGCACGACACGTTTGAACCGCGCTTGACGAATTTCGTTGAGCAGGAGCGCCAACACGATGGCTGCCGGGAAGCCGAACACTAAATCGTACACATTGAGGAGGATCGTATTTTTGATCAACCGCCAGAAATAAATGCCATTAAAAAAGCTCTCAAAATGCTTGAAACCAACCCACGGACTTCCCAAAATTCCCTTTGCCGGGGAGTACTCTTTGAACGCAATCTGCAGGCCATACATCGGCCCGTAATGAAAAATGAGATAATAGGCAATCACCGGAATCGCCATCAGATAAATGGCCCAGTGACGCTTCCAGTCCTTGCGGATCGTTTGCAGCCAGGACGTCTTCTGAACGTTACGGGACGGCTCCGCCCTTCGCACCCCAAGATCGCTCGCGTGCTGTGTCATAGTCAGGCCCTGCCTTTCTTCTTGCATCGCGCCGGAGGCGGAGATGAATGCTCATCTCCCGCCCCCACCGCCCTATGCTTAGCGTTTGTTGTAGCGCTCCAGCGCCGCTTGTTGAATTTTGATCGCATCCTGGATGCCCATGCTTTCAATCTTCTTCACGTATTTATCGAAGTTGTCGAGCGGCTCTACGCCCATAATGAACTTGAGCAGCATTTCGTCCTGATACGTCTGAATGTCCGTTACGAGGGATGCGAACTTGCTGCTTTCATCCTGCGTTGGCGTGACGAGCGGCATCTTGCGTTCTACGGTCGGCGCCGACCAGATTTCCAGCGCTTTCTTTTGCTGCGGGTACGCCATGTACTGCGTTTGGAAGTTGTCGCTGAGGACGAACGGCGCGCTCCATGTCGCACGGGTATATTTCGCATCGGCTTGCTGCACGGAAGTGCCCGCAGGCGGATTCAGAATTTCTGGTAGGAGTACGGCTTTCCCGTTCTCCATTTTGTAGCTTTGCCCTTCGATGCCGTAGTTGAAGAGCAGGTCGCCTTTTTCGCCGTATGCGTAATCCAGCCACTTCACCGTTTCAATCGGATTCTTGTTCGCTGTGGAGATCGCAGCCCCAACCCCGTTATAGGCAAAATCTTTCTGTCCCCAGATCGGCTTATCGCCCGCCTTCAGCACCGGATACGGAGCTGCGACGAGGTTGAAGCTTGGTTCTTTATCCTTCATCAGACCAGCATATTTCCCGATACCGCCACCGTTGAAGGAAGCTGTTGCGCCGAGCAGGCTCGTCGTCATTTTGTTATCCAGCAGCTTGTCGTTCGGCGCCGCAAAGTCTTTATCCAGCAGCCCTTCCTTGTACCATTTGTTCATCGTAGCGAGGAAGTCCTTATATTCCGGTTGAATCGGGCCGTACTTCACGACACCTTTGTCTTGGTAGAAGCTGTAGTTAATGCCCCATGCGCCCATGAACGGAGCGTCGGTCGCGAACAGGTTTTTATCCAGATAAATCGGAATTTCATCCGCTTTGCCGTTGCCGTTCGGGTCTTTCTCTTTAAAAGCTTTCAGCACCGTATACCACTCGTCAATCGTGGTCGGCATTTTCAGCCCCAGCTTGTCGAGCCAGTCCTGGCGAATCGAAGGCCCAAAGAACACGCGCACTTTGTCGTCACCGCGCAGGAATGGGAATGCGTAGATGCTGCCTTCATCGGTAGAAATTTGCTTCTTCCAATCCGGGTGGGCGTCCAGCAGCTTTTTCAGGTTCGGCGCGTACTTGTCGATGAGGTCGTTGAGCTTGACGATTTTTTTATCGGAAATCGCTTTCTCCGGACCGCCCGGGTAGCGGACGACGGCACCGCTTGTTGCGCCCCAGCTTGCTTCAATGACGTCCGGCAGATCGTTCGTCGCGATCATCAGGTTGAACTGCTCTTGCGCCTGCGGCACTTCTAATGGCGGATGCTGGAATGAGACTTTCACGCCGGTGATTTTCTCCAGCTCTTTGTACATGCCCATGTCAGCGTACGATTTCATTTGTGAGGAAGCGGCCGAATGATTCGGTACCCAGTACGTGAGCTGAGACAATTTCGGCGGCTGCGATTCTTTTGCTGCGGCCGTCGAAGCGGCTGAGGAGCCTGCCGGTGTAGCCTTACTTCCGTTATCGCTGCTGCATGCGGCAACCGAAATCGCGAGTAGTGAAACGACAAGAACAGAACCTGTTTGTTTAAGATGCTTCTTCATTGGTTGGTTTGCCTCCCTTTAGTTTGCGTGCTGCGGAACTGTATGCTGCGGTAAGCGTTGCTGCCGTGTCTGGTTCCCAGTGTAGCTCCCCGAAACGAGCCTGAATACTCTCTAGTTTTCACATCCGCCGACGTTTCGTAAGAAATGCCCTTCAGCAGAAAACGAATCAGTGCCACATTAAAAATCGTCAGTTGCTTTTCTGAAAAAAGACAAGCAGCCCCGAAGGGCTGCCTCTATACGTCCACACTGGCTCTATTCGCCAGCATCGTTTCCCGGTATTTGCCCGGCGTAATGCCCTCCAGCTTTTTAAAAGCCCGAATGAACACAACGTCGTTGTTATAGCCAACCTTCTGAGAAATCTGCACAATCGTCAGCTCCTTGTTCTCCATGAGGTCTTTCGCCTTCTGAATGCGGTTGGCGGTAATGTAGTCGAGCAGGTTTTGTCCCTGATTCTTTTTGAAAAAGGTAGAGATGTACTGCGGTGTCATTCCGAACCGCTCCGCGATTTGGGCAAGCCCCAGATTCGGATTGCCCAGCTCTTCATGCACAGCGCGCACGATATCCTGCAGCAGCTGCGTACTGTGATCGGTCCGCTCGACGATAAACAGGCGGGTTAACCGCTGGTACAGCTCCTTCGTTTTCTCCTGCATGCCCTGCGCGGTCGAATTGCCGAATACCTCTTTGATCGGGTCGAAGTCGGCGCCAAGTACTGCGCCTTGTGCCACATGGGTGGCGTTCACGATTTTCAGAAATGTGGAGATGATGTTAAAAAACAAACATTTTCCCAGCTCCGGGGTCATATGGCTCGCTTCAAAATTCATCGCATAAATGTTATCCAGCGTCTTCTCGACGTTGTCCGTATCGCCGCTCCGCACAAAATTGATAAGCTGCGTCTCGACTTCCAGCGGATAATAGTAATGCTGCTTCGAATCATTAATGTCGTTAAAATGAATGATGGCATGTTGGCCCAGAATCAGCCGGTACTCCAGCGCCGCCAGCGCTTCGGGATATGCGTTCCGAATCGCCTTAGGCCCTTGATGGATTCCGCCGGCGGCCACCGTGATGCCGATATGGAACCGTTCCGAGATCATGGTAAACAGCCACTGGGCGATTTCCCTGAGATCGGCCTCGGCTTCCTCGCGATTCTCGGCCAGGTTGACCAGGAACGCGACGCGATCCCGATCGAGCTCCAGCGAAAAGCCCATGTGATGCACGCCGATCATATCGACGCCAACGTTGGCGATGATGAACCGGGCATGCGCCCAGCGCTGCTCCTCATCTTCAGCGCCCGGGTACACCTCTTCGATTTTGACCAAAATTACCGCAAAGCGGTCGCTGACAAAATCAAGCTCCATAAACTGCAGGCTTCCCTCGCCCGGCATGGAGACGTCCACGTCCATATGCCCGTTCAGCAGCCGGGACAAATAATTGGCGCGAATAAACGGCACTTGCTGTTTGAGCGTGCTCCGCAAGCTTTTTTCCTCGTGCATGGAGCCTTCGATCGTCTGACGGATGAACTCGTATTCGTCCGAGAGGGGGCGCTTGCTCATCTCTTTTCCGCGCATAATCGCGCTCACCGTTCGCTGCAGCGGTCTGTAATTGCGATAAGCCCCGATGCTGACGGCAAGCAGCCCCATAATCACGCAGAGGCCGAACAGAAGAATGGCCCAGCTTTGAATTTGATTCACCTGCTTCATAAAAATATCGTCCGGCGTAATCGAAACGTACTTCCAGCCGGCCTTCTGTGAGGATGCGACCGAGACCATCTGATCGACGCCTTGCAGTTTAAAAGGAAACGGTTCGGCTCCCTGCTCGACCCGCTCATGAAGTTCTTGTGGGAAGCGATTCCCCCTGTTGCTGATGATCGTATTGCCGTTCGCATCCAGAATGTAGATCGCGCTGTGACTGGCCGACTCCATCTGTGCGAACAGCTGCTTCACCTGATCAACGTTGATCAGCGCGACGAAGCTGCCGAGATTGGCCGACTGCGTCAGAATGGGCAGCGATTGCACATACGTGATGACTTCCTTCGGCAGCGCATCGTCATTGGATGGCGCTCCGATCAGCGGTGTAGTCGGCAAATAGGACATGCTGTGTTCGTTTTGGAGCATACTTTTCCACTGACCGTAGGACAGGTCCTTGTAGGTGTAGTGGGTGCTATAAAAGCTCCGCGAGTCCGTCAACAGATCGGATTTCACAATCGTATCGCTGGTCGCGAAGTACACGTAATAGTCAAAAATAAAGGAGCTCGTCATGCTGCGATACTTGGCCATCTTGTCCCGCATGAATTCGACGAACAAGTATTGGCTGGCCGCGTCGGAATCTGCGGGAATTTTGAGCATGTAATCGAGCTTCGGGTCGAACACGACCTGCTTCATTAGCGTATCAATCTCCGCAAATTTGTTGTCGAGCGACAGCTTGAGCTGCTCCAGCATTGCGGCATTGGAGCGGTTCGAGCTGCTCTCCAGACTCTTCTCGACCGCGGTGTAGAGAAAGACCCCCATCGCCAAGGGAATCAACAAAATAAACAAATTCGTCGCAATCATCGTCGAGAGCGCGCTTCTGCGATTGCCAAACAGCCGTAGTCTCGGTGGGAATTTCAAGTCGGCACGCTCCTTCCTGATTTCGTATTCCTACCTATTGTACTTCGGTATGATTACGCTTGCATAGAGGAAAATGAAAAACGCTCCGGTGAATCCCGGTCGCGTCGCGCACGATTCGAGCAGAAATGCGGGCATTTTCTGCGCGTGAAATGCAAAAAACGCCTGCGGGGTTGCAGGCATTTGGGGTGAGTAAGCTTGGTTTGATAACACAAGGCGCGTAAATAGGGTCAGCTCTATATGCAGAGCCGTTCCTATGGAGCCGCTTGCTCGTGCGTGCGTTGCTGAAATGGAATTCCTCCCGTTCATCCACGCCTTTTTCGTGAAAATGGGGACATGAACTGGAATTGCTCCAGCTCATGAGCGCCAAATTAAGTCAAATTCATGTAGTCCCTCTAAATGTACTGGAGGTTTTCCAGTTCATTGGGGAGAACTGCACCATTTTGCTAAAATGGAATGGAGAAATTCCAGTTGAGCAGACGGGGAGGACGCGGAGATCAGCTAGCCTCGGGTGAGCTCAGCCCGGGCGGGCTGTACAAACGGCCGCTTCGCCAGGCGCAAAGTTCCCCCGTCCGGCGTCACTATCGCTGCACGGCCGCTGCCCGCGCCGTGCGGATCGAGGCCAGCGCATAGACGACGAGTGCGCTCCAGATAAAAGCGAAGCTCGCCAGCAGCGCAGGCGAGAACTTCTCTTTGAACACGAACACGCTCAGCAGCAGCGTGATCGACGGCCCGATGTACTGGATGAAGCCCAGCATCGAGAGCGGAAGACGCACCGCTGCTTTGGCGAACCAGAGCAGCGGCATGGCCGTTGCTGCGCCCGCCAGGAGCAGCAGGATGAGCTTGTACGCCGGCAGCGTGCCGACGGTTGCTTGATGCGTCGCGTACAAGTAGCCGACGTAGATCAGCGCGAGCGGCAGCACGACCGCGGTTTCCCCGGCCAGGCCGATCGAAGCGCCGTAAGCCACGCGCTTCTTCACGAGGCTGTACAGGCCGAAGGAAGCCGCCAGCGAGACGGACACCCACGGGAAGTGTCCGTAGTCGATCGTCGCGATCGCGACGCCGATCGCGGCCAGTCCCACGGCGACCCACTGGGCGCCGGTCGGCTTCTCGCGGAGGAACAGCACCGCGAGCATGATGTTGAACAGCGGCGTAATGTAGTAGCCGATGCTGGTTTCGATCACGTGGCCGTTGTTCACGGCCCAGATGAAGATGAGCCAATTCGCGCTGATCAGCAGCGAACTGGTGGCGACGACGAGCAGCGTGCGCGGCACGGTCAGCAGCTGGGTGAACGCCTTCCACTGCCCCTTGCCGGCCAGCAGCAGGATCGTCATAAACACGAACGACCATATTACGCGGTGCGCCAAAATTTCCCCCGGCAGCATGCTGCCGAACAGCTTCCAATACACCGGAAGCAGCCCCCAGGCGATATAAGCCAGAATGGCGTAGATTAAACCTTTTTTCATTCCCCATACTCTCCGTTTCCTTCATTGCGTAACCGAATGGCAAGGCTTATCGCCAACTTAAGCAGGCACGCCCTTTTTTATCCGTCGGTTAATTCATTAGCCCATTGTACCATAGCGCAAGCCATCCCGTCCGATCCTTCTTCCCCCAAGAACGGCAAAAAATCCCCGACAACCGGGGATTTCCTGCTGGATTAGCTTGTTTTCGCACGATCCTGCGTCATGAAGCACCTTACCTACTTCTTCAGCCTTTACTTGTCAAAGAAGAAAAGCTAATTCCTGCAGAAAAGCAGGCTTTTTTCACCAAAACGGCGTTTCTTACAAAATGCCTGCTATAAAGCAGTTTTTAGACCATATCCGCTCCAAAAAGAAAGTCATCGCCGAAAATTCCTGCCTTTTTGCAGGCATTTCATCGAATTAGGGAGGGAAAGCGGAAAATTCCTGCTTTTATGCAGTTACAGCTAGCGTTCGTTTATTAACGTTCCGTTGATAATCAGTCCACCTATCCAGTATGTGAAAAACCCCTGTCCTACATTAACCATTATGGTTTCTGGGAGACAGGGGCATACTGCTTATCTCAGCGGTTCATCTTTTATTTAACAAGCTTCTCAAGGAAACCTTGAATGATCGTCGACGTCAGTTTATCGAGCTCACGTTAACGCCGGTCGTGGAGTAGATGAAAGCAGGCGCGCCCGTCAGCGGCACATCGACAATTCCCGCCACCGCCGGTATGAATTTGTAGCTTCCATCAATACCGACCACGTCTACTCCCGGGTCGGTCGTTTCGATATGCGCCTTCCGAGTAGGGCTGCTCGATGTTTGCCAGCTCGCATCCCACAGCGCGGTGATATACCTGTTCTTATTTTCATCCCAGAATTGATACCCGTAATAGGGATTTGCAACACCCGACAACTGCCCGAGATACTTGGAATCTTTAATCACCCTGATCAGTGTATAGTAGCCGTAATAGCTCTCTTTCGGCTTGCCGTTCCAGTCAATCAGGCCCAGGTTATGTTCCAAATTGTTGGTTTCCGTACCGTCATCGGCAAAATCATACCAATGTACCGTTCGAATCCCGTTCGCGATGGCATGCAGATAGGCGCGCGCCAAATAGTTTCTTTGGGTCGCCCGGTCTACCGCCTTCAAGTAGCTGCCGCCCGTATACGTGCTCCAGCCGATCTCGGTCATTATAATTGGCTTATCTCCGTCCCCGTGGCTGACCATCGTGTCCTTCAAGGCCTGCAGCATTTCGGGCAGTTTTTCCGGTGTCCCCTGGATCAGTCCAGGCACCGCCGGATACTCGTATTTGACATAAGGATGAACGTCCATAACGTCAAAATAATTTTTTACCAGAGCGCCGTTCTGACCGTCGGAATTGTAGAGGTTATCCAACCAATTCAAGCCCTTGCCTGCCGCCAACCGGTCAACCCCGCCCAGCGCGGGCTCTACGAGCAGACTCTTGCTGCTGACTGCTTTCAGGCTGTCATGATTGGCTTTCAGCGCCGCCGCTACGTCAGACGGGTTTCTATTGGCAAGATCGGGTTCATTGTAGGTAGAGAACGTGTAGGCGCCCCCGTCATTATCGGACTGCACATACCCAGGACCGTGGTAAAAATAATGAAAATTCACTCCGCTCTTACCATACAGCGATTTCATGGCACTGCTGTGATCCCACCATCTGTTCTTGTTAACTCCCCCAAGGTCCCTGAGTAGTCGCAGTTTCGTCATGAGGAACACATCCTCATTCTCTCCATGATGAACGTAATTCCCTCCGCCGTAAGGGGAATCGTTGATAGCAAATATGTCACCAACCCGTTCTCCGCCGAGTACAGATGGCGTCGTAAGCTTGAGTGTCTCGACGTCCTTCCTTTCTCCCCCGGTTGAATGAAAGGGAGTCACCGCCACATAATAAGTTGTTTCCGGCTTCAAAGCGAAATAGGTTGCATACTTGCCGACCTGCTCAATGGACTTGGCCTCCGCCGTGAATTTCGGTGTCAATCCTTCCGTGCTGGCGAAAGGGGCTGTCTCAATATAGATGCCATACTTGTTTACGTTGTTAACCACACCGTTGTAACCGGACCAATCCAGATAGAGCGTGCTGTAATTTTTCAGCTCTGTCATAAACTCCACTTGATCCGGTGTTGTTTTCTTTGGCAGCGTCGGGTCGTACAGCTTCCAGCCCCAGATAGCCACTTCACCGATTCTCAGCATTTGCGAGTCATTTGCATTATGCATAATGATTTTGACATACTTCGCATGCTTGCCAGGAACGCCGTAGCTAGGCGAATTCACAATTGCGTTCAAAGAACGTTTGTTCGCATTCGTTGTATAACCCAGAGATGAATAATTTACGCCATCGGTGCTGACAAGCACTTCATAGCCATCCATGGATAAAGGACCACTAGTGGCTACCCCGGTCCATACGTCGATTTTTCCGATCTGGTATACATCCTTCAGATTGAAAACGACAGCTGCGTAGTTCCCTTTTCGCCCCCAGACCGAGGTCATAATATAGTCTGCATTCGTTTGCGTGGTCGAACCGTCGATTAAATCCGGCACGCCTCCGGCGCCGTCATTCTTGGAATCGTTATCTGTTTTAATAATGTCGCTGTCTGTGACGAAGGGAACCTCTGTCAGCCACTCGTAAGATGCACCTGTCGCAATCTTGGGGGTGGTTGTGTTATATTCGCCAGAAGCCTTCAACACATTATTGCTTAATAGCGCCATTGGCTCCAGCACTTCGCCGAATATAGCCGCCTCTCCCAGCCGCATGACCGGCATAAGCGGGTCTTTGTGCATAATGATCTTGATATAACGGGCATAGACAGTGGGCTTGATGGCATAGGTGACGGGAGCAAACCCCTGGCCCGCAGCACGCGTATTTTCCTGAGCGCCAATCCGGTTATAAGTAAGCCCGTCCAAGCTGGCATATACTTCAAATTGATTCATACGGCTGCCATTGCCCGTATCCGCCCACACCTTTACTGAAGACACTCTGTAAGCCGTTTGCAGGTCGTAGATCAGCGTTCCGTATGCTGCAGTACCTGCCGCATCCCCTGTCGAACTGCTGAACTCCTCCTCCGGACCATTTCCGCCGTCCGTCATATCCGGCGCCCCATCACCGTCCGACGCAATTAATTGTGCATCAGTGGCGTACGTGCCTTCCTTCAGCCAAACATAAGACGCCCCTGTATGAATAGCAGCCGTACCCGCCGGAAACAGCGCCCCTCCGACTGCGTTTCCGCTTAACAGTGTCTCGTCCGCTGCCGCCATAACTTGTTGACGGGCGGGCATCGCGACGGAAGCGCATCCCAGCATCATACCAATGGCGCAGAGAAGCGCACAGATCTTCTTGGTCATCCTCATGTCAAAGCTCCTTTCCGAATGCTGGGAATTGACCGCCAGGCCGGGTCTAGCCAAAGACTGCCGGTCCTTCTCCCTAATCTACATAGATAACAGACCGTATATAAGCTTGGCGGCTTGCGCGCGTGTGGCAGGCCGATCCGGCACAAAACGATTTTCTTCAAGCCCGTTTATTATCCCGGCCTGCTGCATCGCTTCGACGGCTTCCTTCGCATAGACATCAATCTTCGCTCCATCCGTGAAGCTCGTTGTCGAAACCGATTGCCGCAAACGGATCTGTGCAGCCGCCATAGCCCTGTACGTCATTACCGCCATGTCCTGTCTCGTAATTTCACGGTCAATGCCGAAGGAACCATCTTCGTAGCCCTCCACGATGCCCAATTTTTGGGCGCTTGCCACCGCTTGGTAGAACCAATCGTCATGCTGCACATCGCGGAAGCTCGCCGCTGCGTTCGAGTCGGTAAGGTTGAAAGCGTTCATCAACATCTGGATAAATTGCGCTCTTGTCACCCGATCATTGGGTGCGAACCGCTCGCCGCCTAAACCGTTAACAATCTCTCTAGCCGCCAGTGCCTCAATGCTGCTTCTAGCCCAAGCTGCATCTTCCAGATCGCCGAAGACAACAGGCGTATACAGGACGGTATACAAGCTGAAATGATCCGTTGTAAACGTAACCTTGCCCTGGACAGCGTCATACTTTCCGTTCTTTACCACCTCAAGCGTGCTGCCCCCCGGAATGTGGTAGACGATGACCTGATCTGCGTTCTCGCCAGCTGCCAACGTATAGTTGATGGAGGCACGAACGGCTTTTTTGCCGAAAAACCGTTCAATCTTCACACCGTCAAGCATAACGCTAAAATCGTAGATTGCCGAAGCTCCCGTCCGCTCAGCAACCGCTCCCATAAGCACAGTAGGGCTGACCTTCGCAACTGAAATCTCCACATTCATCGAATCCGGCTTCACATAGCCGACCAAAGCATCCGGAGTCAGAGCAATCGTCGCTAGGTTTGTTCGAATTTCCACCCTTTCGATGTTTGCCACCTGAGCCGCTTTCAGCACTGCCACAGGGAGCTTGATCTGGGCCTTCTCGGCTTCTGGCACACCGGGAAGCTCTATTGCGAGGAGGTGTCCGGGGGCAGAACCTGCACTTTGAATCGCTTTCTCCAAAACGTCCATGTCTACCTCAACGGACACAACGCCATTCGAATTCGCCTCCTGCACCGGAATCACAATCGTACCGTTTCGAATAACCGGCGGTTCCGGATCTCGTTCTGACACCGGGATTCCGCCTCCACTCGTACCGCCGGATGGCATGTCTTCAACCGGCGGCCTGACCGTCACTGTACTGCTTGCCGTAAAGCCGCCGTCTTCGGTCGTCACTGTAATCGTCGCCTTGCCAGCTGACATGCCCTTGACGGTCGCCGTCTGTCCATAGACCTCTTGGGTAACGCTTACAACCGATGGATTGCTGGAAGTGAACTTCACCTTCTTGTTAGTTGCTTCACCAGGCGACACCGTTGCCTTCAGAACCAGAGGCTCCCCGATGCCGAGCGTCGCCGCTCTATGATCAAGCGCAATCCCTGTTACTCTCACCTCAGGTGAGCCGACTTGAGCCAGAATCAGATCCTCATACAATTGTGTGTTTTTGCTGGAGCCAATCCCGCTCATATATTCCAGCCAACCGCGACGGGTCGTACCGTCATTCTCATTAATCAGCATGGAAAAGCCGTAGATGTCCCCTTCCGATGGCGCACTCCCTTCCGGCAATATTTCCGACCAAGGGAGAGCCAGCTCGTAGGTAGTAGCGGTTTCACTTCGGTATACTGCTGCCTGCACGCTTGTCATTTCTCCTACCGTCTTTCCGTTGGCGGCCAGCCATCTCCAAACGAAAGGGCCCTGTTCCCCCAACGCGATGCCGAATTCATTGTTCTTGGCGCTGCCTATTCCGCCAGATCTGCCTGTGTCTATGGCAAACTGGATGCTGTCTCCCTGCCACATGTCACCACCTGTTCCTTGTTGAACATGAATATCGTCTTGAACCTCCATGCCGAAGTAGAGATTCCTGCGATCCCACTTCAGGAAGCCCTTGCCGCTGAGATCCGTTTCCCCGCCCCAGTTCGCAATATTTTTATTCTGATCCGACCTATTGATGACGATTGGCATGCCTGAATGCCATTCAGGCTCAGATAGCCTACCGTCGATAATCGGCACCGTCTGGTCGTTCACAGCGGCAAGGAAGTTAAACGACCTCTCTACGATTTTCGTAAATCCGCTGTCCAGCTCAACGGCGAGTTTTAGCTTGGCTCTTGCTTGCTCCGGAAGTCCCGTGATCGGAATCGTCAGCTTCTTGACTTCTCCCGGCTGCAAGCCGCTAAAGGCGATCGGACCGAATTCCCCCAAAGCTACATATACCGCCTCGGTAACGCTGACCGAACCCCCTAGCACCTTGTCCGGGGTCGCATTCTCTACATAAAGCGCCGCGTTCCATTGATCCCACCGCCCCGGCGCTACGACCTCGGGAACGATGCGGACCTTCATCGTCTCCAGCACATTGGCCGTCAATTTGATAGATGCAATCAGCGAGGTGCCGGAGATCACCTGGAGTGTAAGCTCCTGCGCTTTCTCCTCCGCATTTATCGGTATGGGAATGCTAATCGGAATGGCGGCCGTTCCCGGAGCAAAGTTCACTTCGCCATCCAACTTCCAATCGGCGGAAGGGCCGAGCAATTCCAGCCTGCCGCTCAGCTCCGCCCCCATGCCGGATCGTTTAATATCCGTTTGAAGAACATCACCGCGCCGAACATCAATTTTGCTGTCGGTCAGCACGAAAGAATCGTCGATGGACGAAACCTCAAGGCGGGATTTGGAATAAATAAATACAGGAGTGCCGCTAATGGTCAGACTTGCCATTCCGCCGCTGACAGGCAAATACGAATAACTTCCGTCGATACCCACAACGGTAAGCCCTGTATCCTGGGTTTGAAACGTTGCCGTTTTGGTCGATTCATCCGCCGCCCAGAGTGAAGTAATATATTGATTTTTCCCTTCATCCCAGTACTCATAGCCATAATACGGATGGTCGACGTTGGCTTTAACTCCTATATATTGGGCATCCTTTAACACCTTCGCCAGCGTATAGTACGCGTAATAACTCGGCTTCGGGACACCGTACCAGTCGATCATTCCGAGATTATGCTCCAAATTGGTCGAATCGGTCCCATCGTCCTGGAAATCGTACCAGTGCATTCTCTTAATGCCGCCGGCAATCGCATGCATGTAAGCTCTTGCCAAATAGTTTCCTTGTGTAACCCGGTCCACCTGTCGAAGATACCCGCTTCCGTTATACGTGCTCCACCCGAGCTCCGTAAAAATAACCGGCTTATTTTGATCGCCATACTTGGCTTTTAACGCCTGTATTTCCTTGATTTTCCCAATTAACATTTCCGGCGCACCCGGAATGAGTCCGGGCAGGCTGCCTTCATGATTTTTGACGTAAGGATGAACATCCAGCACATCAAAATAATTTTTGACTTGCGCCCCGTTTTGCCCGTCGGATTTATAAAAGTTTTCCAACCAGGTCATACTTGCCGGTTCCGTCCCGCCTAATGCCGGCTCAACCAGCATATTGCGGCTGTCTACAGCCTTCAGGCTTTCGTGATTCGACTTGATGGTCATGGCCAGCGCAGCGGGATTCGTCCCTTTCAGGTCAGGCTCGTTGACTGTGGAGAAGGTCCAAGTGCCTTGCTTATTGTCCAAGGGAACATCCTGGGGCCCGTGGTAGAACGAGTGGAAACCGACCCCGTATTTATTGGAGAACGACTTGATCCAGGAATCGTGAACCCACCAACGGTTCATATTAATGCCTTCGATGCTCCTCATCAGGATCAGCTTGCGGATAATGTTCTCATCCTCTTTGGCCCCGTGATTCACATAGTTGCCGCCGCCATAAGGCGCGTCGTTAATGGCAAATATATCGCCGACCTTGTCTCCGCCAAGCACACTAGGTGTCTTTACCTTGACCGTCCTGACATCCTTTCGTTCGCCTGATGCAGTGCTCGTGGGCGTGATCGCGATGTAGTACGTCGTCTCCGGCTCCAGGGAAGAAATGAGTACAAATTTTCCCTTTTGTTCAACGGTTCCGTTATCGGCGGTGGCAAAGGGTGTTTTTCCGTTCGTGTTCGTAAAATCGCTCTTTTGAATGTAGAGGCTATATTTGTTCACTTTATTGACGACAGAATTGTACGCCGACCAGTCCAGGTACAATGTGTTGTAATTCTTCACGTAGGTAGAGAATTCAACTTGATCCGGCGTATCCTTTTTTGCCAGCGTCGCATCATACAGCTTCCACCCCCAGATCGCAATCTCACCCGCGATTAGCCGGTCAGAGTCGTTGGCATTGTGCATGACGATCCGGACATACCTGGCATGCTTGCCCGGGATGCCGTAGGAAGGCGAATTCACCATCGTCCCTGTGTAACGGCTGTTCGGATTAGCTGTATAGCCCGTTGAGAAGTAATTGACATTATCCGTGCTCAACAACACCTCGTATCCATCCATGAAACTGCCCCCGCCCGCTTTGGACCATACGTCGATCTTTCCGATCTGGTACATATCGTTCAGCGTAAACGTTACAGCGGCGTATTGACCCTTCGAGCCTGCGTCCATACTGGCCGTCGTACCAGCCGTCTCTTCCACACTTGAGCCATCGGTCAGATCGGGCAGGCCGCCGGCGCTGCCGTCATCCTTCGCTCCCGCTTCATTGTCGCTAGTCATAATTCCCGCTTGGGTCACAAATGGCTGATCTGTATTCCATTTATAGGTGGCCTTGGTATCCGTCTTGGGCGTGCCGACAGGGTAATAGCCTCCGGCTTTTAGTTGATTATTGCTTAGCAGCGACTGCGGCTCCGCCGGCTCCCCCCACACAGCTACCTCACCGATGCTCAGCTTCAGCTTGTTCGGATCCTTATGTAAAATAATTTTTACATATCTAACATAAGGAGCCGGTTTAATCTCGCTGACTAACGGTGCTATGCCCGCCGTATCCGCTAACGTCGGTTCGGTAACCGCAACGCGATTATAATTCGTGCCGTCCAGACTGGCATAGATCTCGATCTGCATCACGCCGCTCGCTACCGAATACTCAGCCCAAGTCTGCACGGATGCTACCCGGTATACATCTTGCAAGTCATAAACCAGCGTTCCGTAGGCTTCCCCGATTTGGGTTTGGCTTGAAATGAGAGCGCTTACAGATCCGTCAGTCATTTTGGGCCCGGCATCCGCATCTCCCGAGACAAGCCCGGAATCCGTTGTGAAAATTCCTTCTCGCTGCCAGACATAAGAAGCCCCGGTTGCAATAGAACGTTCAGGATCCGGGAACAACACCCCCTGTGCATTGTTGCTAAGCAGCTTGGGCGGATCCGCCTCGGCCGCACGCGCGATGGCGTCTCTGCCACTTGTAATGCTTATCGTCTGAATAAACAACAGCACAGCGAGAAATGCTGCGCTTAGCTTGATGAATGGTTTCATTCCAGAGTCTCGCTTCCTTTCCTTCATTCTTTCAAGTTAACCCGCTAGCCGTACGGCACGCATATACAGATTACCTTCTTGAACTCGCACAATGCGATTGGGAAGGCTGCTTCCCGTTGAACGTTGGCACAACCTTCCCGATCCTGTTAGTTCAAAAATGCTTTGTTTTTCTCGTACCACTCCTGCGCAAGCTTCTCCACATTGTCGCCGCCCAGACGCTTCCATTCCTTGCGAACCTCTTCCATAGCCGTTTCCGGGGTCATTGCGCTCCCGCCGGTTACAGCTTTTACTTCAATTTGTGTGGCAATCGGATGGAACGTAGCGATCAGTTGGCTTGCCTCTGCAAAATCAGGATTAAACGCGATGTCTCTGCGATACTTGTTCTTAAGCGCCGTATTCAGCGATTGCGTTTTAAGTTTGGCATATTCCTGCGATTCCGCATCTTGTGCAGCCATCGCAGGGAACCATTCAGCCTTCAGGCTGAAATCCGATACGATCGCATACTCGTTAGCATAGGATACTTCCTTACGGAACTTATCCGCGTCAAGTTTTTGAGGGATTACGTTGTCTACCAGCTTATAGTGAACGTTCTCTTCGCCGTACTTCATCACCATGTCACCCTTTTCGATCATCCAGTCCAGAAATTTAATGGCGGCCTCAATCTTATCCTCCTTCATCTGGGAGTTAAAGGCGACCAGGATATTTGCAGGAAGCTCTTGATATAAGCCATTTTTCCCGTATTTGCTGGCTACGGGCTCCAGCGGGACCATCTTGGCATCCGGCACATTCTTCTTCAGATCCTTGAATTCGTTCTCCATATTCCAACTGCTGAAGTAAATGCCCGCTTTGCCTGTCGTCCACATTTGACGAGCGCGTTGAAAGTTACTGTCCGTAATGTACTCTTTATCAAGCAAGCCTTGATCGAATAAGGACTTCTGATAGGCAATGGAATCTTTATACCGGTCAAGGGTTCTGCCGAATTTCATTTTGCCATCTTCCAGATACCATTGGTTCTCATTCACGGAGAAGAAGGCTCTGATGATTTGAATGGCATTGCCATTAAAGACGATAGGGACCGTATCCGCTTTGCCGTTGCCGTCAGGGTCGGCATCCTTGAACTTTTTGGCCACCTCAACCAATTCTTCTGTCGTTGTCGGCGTTTTCAAGCCCAACTTATCCAGCCAGTCCTGGCGAATCCATATGCCGTGATTGGCAATCCCATCTACGCTTCTGCTGGTGGTAATTGCGTAAGTTTTGCCATTGATCGTCATCGCCGATTTGAGCTCGGGATGCTCCGATAAATACTTTTTCAACGTCGTGCTATACTTCTCAATATACCCGTCAATCGGCTGGATCGCGCCTTGATTGGCCAATTGTGCAATGTAGTTGCGGTCATATTCCCAGATCAGATCGGGCGCACTGCCAGACGCGATAAGTGTACTCAGCTTCTGCTGAGCCTGCCCGCGCGGAACAGGGACCCACGTCACTTTTGCCGGGGCATTTTCATTGATCCACTTGGTCCAGCGGTTGTTCTCATAGCTCCCCTCCTCCGCAGGTACGGTTCCACGGTCAAAGACGGAAATACTGATTTCTTTCTTTGGTCCCGCCGACGCAGCAGTACTGCCCTGCGGCGACGCGGAGCTCCCTACATTTGCAGAGTTCGAGCTGCAAGCCCCCAGAACTGCGAGTGACAGACTTACCGCAAGAACCGGCTTCCAAGCATGTTTGTACATTTTCAACCTTCTCATCCCCTTAAAATATAGTTTGCATCTATATCAAGGACTGCTCGCCCCATGATATCAACCTTTCACTGAACCGATCAAGACACCTTTGACAAAATGCTTTTGCAAGAACGGATACACGATCAGAATCGGCGTAACCGCAATAACAATCGCAGCCGCTTTAATGCCTTCCGGCGTCAGAACCACCTGTGCGACCCCCTCGCTTCCCGAACCGCTGTCAAGAAGGCTCTGATCCACCTGCAGAATCATCTGGTAGAGCTTAAGCGTCAGTGTATGCATGGTTGACTTGGTCACATATAACAGCACGTTAAAATAGGAGTTCCACCATCCGACTGCATAAAAGAGCGACAGTGCGGCAATAATCGGCTTGCAAAGAGGTATCATAATTTGGGCTAGTATTCTCCAATCGCCTGCCCCGTCAATCGCCGCCGACTCCTCCACTTCTTCCGGCAAGCCTTCCATGAACGTTTTCATAACAAACATGTTGTATGTACTGATCAAAGAAGGAAGCCATAACGCCCAGTACGTATTCATAAGTCCCAACGACTTCACGAGAATAAAATTCGGAATGACACCCGAGATGAACAGCATGGTGAACGTAATGAACATGAGCAGCGCCTGGCGCCCCATAAGTCTTCGTCTTGATAACGGATAAGCAGCCAGTACGGTCAGGATCATGTTGAGCGCAGTGCCTACAACTGTAACCAGCACCGTATTGCGCATAGCCACAATGAGCTGTCCATCCAGGAAAAGCCGCTTGTAGGCCTCTGTATTGAAATCAACCGGCCACAGCGCGACCTCGCCCGCCGTAATGGCCCTGCTGCTGCTGAAGGAAGCCGCTATTTCATACCAAAGCGGATATAAAGCGATAAGCGCGCAGAAAGCCAATATCGTATAGTTTGCCCCGGTCCCCAAGCGGACAAAGAGAGAATCGCGTGACTTGTACCTATCCATTGCTCACCATAACCCCCTTTCTCCAAACACCCGGGTCAATCTGTTTACGCCTACAACCAGAATCAGTCCGACTGCGGATTGGAATAAACCGAGAGCGGTCGTATAGCTGTAGTTCATATTCTGCAGCCCGACCCGGTATACATAAGTGCTGATCACATCCGCCACATCCAGGACGGACATGTTTTGCAGCACCAGCGTTTGTTCAAGCCCCACATCCATCATCTGTCCCATGCGGAGCACGAGCAAAATGGCAATGGTGCTGCGAATGCCCGGCAGTGTAATATGCCAGATCTGGCGCAGCTTGGAGGCGCCATCCATCTTGGCCGCCTCATACAGCTGAGGATCAATCGATGCCATCGCAGCGAGATAAAGGATCGTACCCCAGCCTGCCTCCCTCCAAATGCCCGACAAGGTGTAAGCAAACGGCCACCAGGCAGAGCTGGCCATGAAATAGATGGGATCGATACCAAACACCTTCGTGAGCACCATGTTGACAACGCCCGTGCTTGGGGAAAGCATCGCAATGAAGATCCCCCCCAGCACCGCCCACGAAATAAAGTGAGGCAAGTACAGCAAATTCTGAACAATCCGCTTATACCATTCCCTCCGCACTTCATTCAGCAGAAGCGCCAAGCCGATGGGCACCGGAAATCCAAATACAAGGCTATATACGTTAAGAAGCAACGTATTCCTGAGAACCCTCCAAAAATCAATGCTTTGGAACAAGCTCTCGAAATGCTTAAACCCCACCCACCTGCTGCCGAATAGGCCATCAGCAAATCGATAATCCTTAAAGGCGATCACTTCACCTGCCATTGGCGCGTATTTAAACATTAAGTAGAATCCAATGACAGGCAGCAGCATCAAATATAAATGGCGGTCCCTAGTCAAGCGGCTGCGGAATGCGGACGGGGCCGGCTTGATGGATACTGGCTTCCGTCGTGTCACCGTATTGAAACGAGCCTGTTTTTCCTCCATATGGTGTTCACCCTTTCGCAATGTGGACCGGTTGGTGTGCCGGCGATTTGATCGTACTCCGCAGCCGCTGTGTTAGAAAAGAGACACGTCTTGAACGCCATGTATTTTTTTAGCTTGCCGACTGGTCACCTTTTTTGTGTAGGGTTCACTTCTTTAAGGTGACAAGTGTCTCTAGCTGACTGAAGTCACGCTTACGCTTTGACTGGAGTAAATGAACAAGGGTGCTCCTGTAAGCGGGATCGATATGCTTCCCGCTACCGCGGGGAGATACTTATGGCTGCCATCAATGCCGACAACCGTAACCCCGGCATCGCTTGTTGCCAACACAGCTGTTGCATTCCCGGTGCTTGTTGTCTGCCAACTGGCATCCCACAAGGAGGTCACGTACCGGTTTTTATTCTCGTCCCAAAACCTGTAGCCATAATAAGGATTGCCGATGCCGGTTACAGGCCCCAGATATTCCGCATCTTTCATCACCCTTACTAGCGTGTAATAGCCGTAATAGCTGGGCTTCGGCACCGCATTCCAGTCGATAAGCCCAAGGTTATGCTCCAAATTGCTTGCGGTCGTCCCGTCATCCTGGAAGTTGTACCAATGCACCGTGCTGACACCACTGGCGATCGCGTGCAGATATGCCCTTGCCAAGTAGTTCCTCTGCGTCGCACGGTCAACCTTTTTCAAAAATCCCCCGCCTGAATAGGTGCTCCAGCCTAACTCGGTAAACACAATGGGCTTGCCGGTGTCTCCATGGCTTGACATCACCGTTTTTAAATCAGCGATTTTGGATATTAACTTCTCCGGCGTTCCTTGATCCAGCCCTGGCACCGCCGCATCCGCATATTTCACATAAGGATGAACATCCATGACGTCAAAATAAGATTTGACCAATGCACCGTTCTGCCCGTCGGAATTGTAAAAGTCATCCAACCAAGCAAGACTGGCGGCATCGACTCCGGCAAGCGCGGGCTCCACCAGCAGATTCCTGTTGTCAACCGCTTTCATGCTGCTATGATTATTCATGACAGTCGTTGCGGCCGATGAGGGAGCGGTCCCAGCCAAGTCAGGCTCATTAAAGGAGGAAAACGTCCACACGCCTTGATTATTATCCCCGGCCACATAGCTGCTGCCGTGATAAAACAGATGAAAGTTGACTCCGTAGCTGCCGTATTTCGTTTTCATTGAACTGCTGTGATCCCACCATCTGCTCTTGTTAATGCCGCCGATTTCCCTCAGCAGCTTCAATTTTTTCGTCAGATTCGCCTCTTCATCAGCCCCGTGATTGACATAGTTCCCTCCGCCATAGGGCGCATCGTTAACCGCAAATATGTCCCCCGCTTTGGCTCTGCCGAGTACGGAAGGCGTCGTTATCCGAAGCGTAGTCACATCGGTTCGTTCTGTACTTCCTGAGCGGAACGGCGTTACCGCTATATAGTAGGTCGTCTCCGGTTTAAGCGCAAAATAAGGCGTGTATTTGCCCAATTGCCCGACTGTGCCTGGATTTAAGGTCATTGCAGCCGTCAGGCCGGAGGCGTTGGTAAAGTCGGAGGTTTCGATATACACCGCGTATTTATTTACGTTGTTAACTACATGGTTATAGCTGGACCAATCAAGATAGAGAGTGCTGTAATTTTTCAAATCCGCTCTCACCTCCACCTGCTCGGGCGTTGCGGTCTGCGAAAGCGACGTATCGTACAGCTTCCAACCCCAGATTGCGATCTCGCCGACCGTCAGTTGCTGGGAGTCATTCGCATTATGCATAATGATCTTGACATATTTGGCATTTCTCCCCGGCACGCCGGAGGATACCGTATTCACAATCGCACTGGATGTACGAGCGTTCGGATTGGCTGTGTAGCCAAGTGACGTATAGTTCACTCCATCCGTGCTCAACTGGACCTCATAACCATCCATATACTTGGTGCTGTCCGCTCTAGTCCATACATCGATGTTGCCAATCTGATATATCTCGTTCAAGTTAAAAATGACGGTTCCGTACTTTCCCTGTGACGACCATGCGGAGTTGACGGTCATATCCGCCGAAGTTTCGGTACTTGAGCCGTCAATGAGGTCGGCTACGCCTCCTGCCCCGTCATTTTTGGCATCATTGTCGGTTGTAATTAAATCGCCTTGCGTCACAAAGGGCTGGTCTGTTGCCCATTGATACACAGCATTCGTCGGCAGCCTAGGCGTGTTCGTATTGTAGGGACCTCCGGACCTTAAGAAATTGTTGCTGAGCAGTGCCTGCGGCTCCAGGGAATCCCCGAACACGGCGACCTCGCCAAGTCTCATGTTATATTGGGGCGTATCTTTATGCATAATCACTTTGATGTATCTGGCGTACACAGTCGGCTTGATCGATAATTCAACCGCAGCGAAGCCAGAATTCGCCGCATTCGTATTTTCTACAGTTCCTGCCTGGGCATAGGTCAAACCGTCGAGGCTGGCCAGCACCTCAAAACGCTTCATTCCGCTATTCGTCGCCGTGTCCGCCCACACTTTGACGGTCGTTACCTTGTAGACAGATTTCAAGTCATAGATCATCGTTCCGAAAGCGACCGTGTTGTTAGCCCATGTAGAATTGTTGCTGTAATTGCCGTCCGGGCCGTTAATTCCATCGGACATGTCCGGTGCCCCGTTGTTATCCGTCGAGACAATGAGGGAATCTGTCGCATGTGTGCCCTCTGTCAGCCATGAATAGGTGGCTCCAGTAGCGATTGTCTGAGTGGATACAGGGAACAAGGCTCCCAAAGAATTGCCGCTCAACAGCTTCTCGTTCCCACTCGCCCGGACGAGATCCGTGCCCGTGGGTGCCATGAGCGCCGAACTGAATAACATCGTAACTGCGCATAGGTACAAGCCTGTTTTTCTAAATATCCTCATCAAATGAAATCCTCCCGGCCCATTTTTTTGAAGCGCTTTCAAAAATATCTCTTGTCCAACCTTCCGTTACCCGCCTGTGCTCCACCCCCATCACTTTTCGGTTTGTCATCTTCCTCCTCCCTTTGGTATTATCCGCAGGTTAGCGGATGGTATGATCGTAAGGCGACATCCATCACTTGAGAATAGACGAAATCTGCACTACATGACCTTTTTTAATCCTTCTCGCGTGACACTTTTAAGCACGGTTTCATTTTTTACGGATAAGTAAACAGCGGCGAAAATTCGCACACTGGACTTATAAGCGTGTGCTTTTAGAAAAGACAAACGCCGCCCACTGTTGAGTGTGCGGCGGAGCGTGAATGCTTTATTTTCAATTAACCGTAGTTTTAGGACTTGATCTTCGCCGATTCCCGAAACTCCGTCGGCGTCATGCCCGAATACTTTTTGAACGTTCGCAGGAAGCTTCTTGTATTCGCGTAGCCTACCGCTTCGGAAACTTCGTTCACCTTGCGTTCCTTATCCAACAGCAACGACTTGGAGGCGTCAATTCGAATCGCGATGAGATGATCAATAAAATTGCTTTCCGTATATTCTTTAAACAGCTTGCTGATATAGGTCGGACTGAGATGAAATTGCTCAGCCAACCGATCCAGTGAAAGATCACTTTCGTGGTAATGTTCCTGGATATAGGTCAGCATTCTTTCGATGGCCTCATTCCGGCCCCGGTGGCTGCGCTTCTCCTCGATCTTCGCCACCAGTTCTTCAAGCACCGACAGAACGAGTTTCTCGGCTTCTCTCCAATTCTCGCAGCGACTGATTTTCTCGTAAATGCTGTCCAACGCCCCCATCGATTCCTCTGGCTCTACCCCGATGGCGCCCGCCGCTTGCAGCGATTTCATAATCATATCAAAGGATAGCTGACGCAGCAGGTCTGGAGGCAGATTACTTTCAACCGCCACTTGATACAGCTCCCCCAGACCGCGCCGCAGCTTCTCCATATCGGCGCTCTTCATCGCGTCCATAATTGGCTCCGCCATCCGGTTCAGGCGGTAATAGTCCTGACTGTCTGCCGTTTGAAGATCTTCAATGGAGATCACAGAGTGTTGGCCGAACACCATTTTATAATGGAGCGCTTTACGCGACTCGTCATAGGAGGCGGCAATGTGCTTCATCTCTTTGCAGCTTCGGCCAACCCCAACTGTAACATTCAGACGGAACTGCTTTTTCATGACATCGAGAATCATCTCCAGGATAGCAAGGGCCCGCAAGTGGTTCTGCTCAGCATCTCCCTCCGCGAAGCTGAAAATTACGGCGGCCCGACCGCCCCCCAGATCGATGGCAGAGCCGGCACATTCACTGTTGATCAGCTCTTCGGCCACATTGCAGAAAGCAAACGTATACAAGGTTTCGTCCCGAGGGGTTACAGCTTCCCCAGCTTCCCCCTCTTTGCTTATTTCCGCGGTGCAGACCAGATACCTGTCCGGATATAATCGAACCCCTACGAATTCCAGGTGATGACGAACGGACGAATAGTCTGTTCTGTAGCCGGCGAGGAGATCCATCATAATTTTCCACTTTAGAACCGGCTTGGAATCGCGCACATGCTTCTCCAAATGCTCCTGGTCCAGTACCATCTGATCGAACACCCGTTCCAGTTCCTGTAGACCAAGCGCTCTAGCACCGGTCCTCTCCTGGCGTCCTGAGCGATATGAGCCCGATACTTTCCCAACTAAACGATCCAACGGTTTATACGTCCACCTGTTCACATAAAATAACACGATCAGTGCAAGAGCAATCATCCCAGCAGCAAAAACGAACAACAGATTGCGCGTCACTTGAAGCGGCTTATAGATTTGCGCCTCCGGCACGATACTGATCATCGTCCAGCCAGTATAGTCGGAATAGCGGTGAAACACGGTTTGATCGATACCTTCCATATTCATTGTGAACGAACCCGTACTCTTGTCGGATAATGCTTGCTTGATATAGGGCAGCTCCCGCATATTCCGGTAAATTTGTGTTTTGTCATCGTGGGTTACAACGTTTCCATCCTTATCGATAATGAAGAGATGCCCGACCTTGCTGTCCTCATATACGGCTTTTACCATTGTATAAAGGACCTCTTCTTTTATGTTGACCGCGACCACCCCTTTACGATAGCCCGGACTGCTGATGGTCGGATAAGTGCGTACAAGTGTAACCACATCCTGATTCCCGAACCCGTCCCACACTTGATGCGTCGTCAGCCACCGTACATATTCCGGCATATCGATATACGCATCCAACCACTTTTCCTCGCTTGAAGCTGCCTGCATGAAAGCTTTATCCGTGAAGATGTCCCCGCTGGTTGAGGAATAAAGGAAGATTGACGAATAATTCGGATTGGAATTAATAAAGTTTTTCAGCTTCTCATTGAGACCAAAAAAGGTTGTGTAGCGCAGCGAGTCCTCCATATAGCTGCCGTACATGAAGTAAACGAATTCCAGCTGATCGGTCAAACCGAGCAAATCCTTTTCCGTCTGCCGAAAAGCCGCCTCCATCTTTTGATCCACTTGCTTGAGCAGCGCCAGATTCGTATCTGTGAGATCCCGCTTCAGTCTGCCAACCGTGCCAAAGTAGGACAGACCGAAGGTTAGCGATATGATAAACATGAAAACGATCCCATAGATGAGCATCACTTTGCCCGAAACGTTTGACTTCATAGATAACCTCCCACAATAAGCTATCGCTTGTACAGACCCTTTGCCTACTGTATTTCGATTATCGTTCCATTGCGCATATACGGTCAAGGTGGCTATTTTTGCATGGGGTGACACGATCTGTTCCCCGTCTTATCGAAAAGTACTGAGAAATTGACGATTAGTTCAATTTCGATCCGTATTACCAACACGAAAAACCCGCTACATAAGCGGGTTTCCCTAATGGATACAAGCTGTCTCTTATACACATCTG
>NZ_RXHU01000059.1 GCF_003955665.1 Paenibacillus whitsoniae | reverse complement strand
CACCCGCGATGATGCGACGGATCAGTTCAATCTGCTCATCCCGGCTCAGCGCTGGCAGCGGCTCGCTGCGAAAGCCGAATTTCTGCGGATCCATGACCCGCGTCTCATCCCCCCATGGCGTCACGATCCGAATGAGGCTGCTGGCATAGAGGGGCAAATCTTCCGAGCCCTCGATCCCACTGACCAGATACGTCTGCTGAAAGCCCGAGTGCATGGCGATCGGAATGAGCGGCTCCATCGCCTTGCGCGGATGAACGCCAAGAATGACGTTCGTCGAGGAGACCGGATTCAGCACTTTCTCCACCGTATCGATGACTGTTCGCAAGCCCAACTGCTCGCGTACGCCTTTCAAACGGCCAATTGGCGGGCACAGCTGTTCGGTAGACAAAAAACCGATATGTACCTGCTGCAGCATCGCCTGCCATCCCTTAATGGGCACGGTGGTGGCTACGCCCAAGCCTTCGAGCAGTTCTTTCATAACGGTGCCCTGCCGGGTTGTAAACGAAGTGCCGCCGTGCATCACCTGTTTAAAGCCGACAGAAGCTAACAATAAACTGACAGGAAGTGTAACAGGAAAGGTTTGGCGTCCTTCGGCCGGCCCCGCGCAGTTGAGCGAATCTTGTACCGTATTGTACACAGCCGCATGGCTGCGAAACACATCGATAAATGCCTTCGTTTCCTCAAGGGCTTCCCCTTTCATACACAAGGCCATCAAAAACGCCGCACATTGCGCATCGGTCGAGGCTCCGCTCGTCATGTCAGCCGCAGCCTCCCTGGCTTCCTCGTAAGTTAAATTTCGCGTATGCGGCTGCTCTGCACTCATCGCTTGAATCCACCTCTTCACCTGTCTCCCCCCCCTTGCGCGATAACTTAATGTCATAATTATTTACATATAATGATTTTATGATTAAAATGGTAATCCTTTTCAAAGTCAATGTCAAGTATACTAACATATACATTAGGACCCAAAAAAATAAAAGCACCCATCCTCCCGGATAAGTGCTTTTGTCCTATGATTTTTCGTCGAATTCAAACTCGAAATCGCCGATTTGTATCGTTTGTCCATGAACCGCGCCGCGTTTGCGCAATTCGTTGTCCACGCCCATATTGCGCAAAATCCGCGCAAACCGCGCTACGCTGTCCGGCGTACTGAAATTCGTCCGCTTGATCAGCTTCTCAATCGATGGACTGTCAATGACGAACGTCTCGTTCACGCGGCGAATCGAAAACTCATTATCTTCTTCCTTCTCGAAGCGGTATACCTTCCGCTCCTCTTGCTCCGCAACCGCCTCAACTTCCGGCGCCGGTGGAATGCTCTCCACGATATCGGAGATTTTGTACAGCAGTTCTTTGACACCTTCATGCGTTAGCGCCGAAATCGGGTAAATCCCATAGTCTTTGCCCTCCGCAGCAAGCTGCTCTTTGAATAGTGCCAGGTTGTCCTCGGACTCCGGCATATCCATTTTGTTCGCCACAATAATCTGCGGTCGGTTCTCCAGCTTTGCGTTGTACAGCTTGATCTCCTCGTTGATTTTGAGGAAATCGTCGTAAGGATCCCGGCCGTCCGCAGCCGACATGTCTACGACATGCACGAGCACGCGCGTCCGCTCGATGTGACGGAGGAACTCGTGACCAAGGCCGACGCCTTGATGCGCCCCCTCAATCAGCCCCGGCAGATCCGCCATAACGAAGCTGCGGCCATCCCCCACATCAACGACCCCCAAGTTCGGGGTGAGCGTCGTAAAATGATACGCGGCAATCTTCGGCTTCGCTGCGGACACGACCGACAGCAGCGTCGATTTTCCGACGCTCGGGAAGCCCACGAGGCCCACGTCTGCGAGGACCTTCATCTCAAGGACAACCCAGCGTTCTTCGCCCTCCTCGCCGTTCTCGGCAATTTCCGGCGCCGTCATGCGTTGGGTCACAAAACGGGTGTTCCCTCGCCCGCCGCGGCCGCCTTTGGCAACAACGACTTCTTGCCCGTGACGGGTCAAGTCGGCAATGACCATCTGCGAATCGTCGTCGATAATCGTCGTTCCCGGCGGGATCCGCACGATCATGTCCTCGGCGTTCGCACCGTGCTGCGACTTATTGCGCCCCTTCTCACCGCGATCCGCTTTAAAATGCTTCTGGTAGCGGAAATCCACCAGTGTCCGCAAGCCCTCGTCGACGCGGAACACGACGTCGCCGCCGTTACCGCCGTCCCCGCCGGCCGGGCCGCCATCGGGTACATATTTCTCACGGCGAAACGCCACCAACCCGTCGCCGCCGTCGCCGCCTTTTACAAATACTTTTGCCTTATCTACAAACATCATTACACCTCAGCTTATATGCGATAAGGGATGCGAAGAATAATCTCCGCCTCCTCTTCATCTGTTTTCAATTGTTCAAGCTGCACCTGGCCTGTCCCCGAGGCAAACAACTGCCTGATTGTACGCGCCAGGTACTCCTGATCGTAAAGACCTTCATATACGCAATCAAGCAGCAAAGCCTCGTCCTGCCGATCAAATTCCAAGCTCAGCCGCCCCGCTTCGCCTTCCTCCGCCTTCGAGCACGCTTCCACAGCGCCGAATACATCTCGGATTGCATTCTCGATCGCACCTCTCGCTAAAGGCAGTTGGCCGAGATTGATTTCCTGCTCCAGCTCGATATGAACCTCGATACGCTTGGACTCCACGCGCAGCTGCAGGAAGTAAGCGACCAAGGATGGAATGCCCAGCTTGGACAAATTGCTTTCCTGTGCCATTGTCGTTTTTATTTTCTCCATAAGCGGTTTCAAATTATCAAATTTCTTGAGCTGAATATAGCCAAATAAAATTTGCGCATCGTTCATCCAATCGTGCCTGAGCCGATTTACAACCCCAATCAACTTCACATGCGATTGCTGCTCCTGCGTCTTCAAGCGGGAACGCCATATTTCTTCCGCTCGACTCGCTTGCATACTGATGAATGCATATCCGCTTACCAGTGTAAACAGCAGAGCGCCTGCCCGAATCACCCAATGCGGCGCCGCCATCATGCCGATAAGTCCAATTGCCACAAGCGCGCCAAAAAATACTTGTGTCTTGCTCATTTGTTTCATTGTTCGCCGCTCCGTCCTCCCTATTGATAACCGTTCCTCCAGTATACCACGGGGACTGGAAAACTTCACCAATAAACGCGAAAACCTCTGCCCTTGACCAACCGACAGGGGTGTGATCGCAGTTAGAGGCGAGATGCAATCTTTATTGAAAAAAATCCCCGGTGAACGGCCGCTCACCAGGGATTTTCATTACGCTTCTACAGCTGCAGCTACCGGAGCAACGTCAACTGGATATACGCTCACTTTTTTGCGGTCACGGCCAAGACGCTCGAATTTCACGACGCCTGGTACCAAAGCGAACAGGGTGTCGTCGGAACCGATACCCACGTTTGTTCCTGGGTGAATTTTCGTACCGCGTTGACGATACAGAATGCTTCCCGCAGTAACGGTTTGACCGTCAGCACGCTTAGCGCCAAGGCGCTTGGAGTGGGAGTCACGTCCGTTCTTTGTGGAACCTACCCCTTTTTTGGAAGCGAATAACTGGAGATCCAATTTCAACATGGTGTTATCCTCCTTTGTGATAGATTGTTTCAATCGTTATATAGTCACCGTAATTGTCTTCAATCGTCTGTAACATAACGACCATCGATTCTATAATTAGCTGTACTTGACTCCACGTCCCTGAATCGAGTCTTGCGCTGTCGGCAAATGAAATATCCATCAGCCCACGCTCCATCTCATGAATCGGAATCACGCCAGTTAAAGTTTCAATCGAATTGTACGTACCCACGGTAATCGCGGATACAGCGGCGCAGACCAAGTCTTTGCCAGGCACGTCATATTCGGCATGGCCTTCCACGACAAAAGACGTAATCTCTGGGAAATCCGGTGATTGGCGCTCTATGGTCACATAGATCATAAGCTTCGCCTAATTACGCTTGGATTTTCTCAATAACGACTCTTGTGTACGGTTGACGATGACCTTGCTTTTTGTGGTAGTTCTTTTTAGGCTTGTATTTGTATACGATCACTTTCGCGCCTTTGCCGTGTTTTTCCACTTTTGCGGAAACGGAAGCACCAGCAACCAATGGAGCACCTACAGTCAGACCACTCTCTTTGGATACCAGGAATACACGATCGAAGGATACAACCTCACCTTCAGCAGCGTTCAATTTCTCGATGTAAAGAACATCGCCTTCTTGAACTTTGTACTGTTTACCACCTGTTTCAATAATTGCGTACATTTTCATGACCTCCTCATGTCTCAGACTCGCCTTGTCCAGGTGATGAGCAGGATAAGCCATCCTGTCATACTTAAACCCGTTTCGCGCGGTTACAGCATGCCCTTACAACACACTTCGAGTATTATAACACAGTTATAAATTCATATGCAATGCTTTATTTGCGCTTGCGCGTCATTTCCAGCAATCCAAGCTTCGTCCACCCGACGATCGTCGTTTTTGAACGGTCCTTGCGTACGGCCTGCGTCAAGGCAGCCATTACGGCGGCGCGATTCTCTTCCGAACTCATATCGATAAAATCCACGATAATAATGCCGCGAAGGTTGCGGAGCCGCAGCAGCCGCGGGATTTCCATCGCCGCTTCGCGGTTGATGTCCGTCACTGTCTGCTCCAGATCAATGGAGCCGGTATATCGGCCGGTGTTCACGTCGATCACGGTGAGCGCCTCGGTCTGATCGACGATCAGATAGCCGCCGCTCGGCAGCCAGATTTTGCGTCGGAAGCTCTGATTGAGTTCCTCGGTAATGCCGAACTGATCGAACATCGGCGTTTTGCGGTCATAGTACGCGACCCGCCCCCGCCAGCTCGGCAGCTGCTTGCGCAGCAGCCCCTTCATTTCCTCGTAGACGGCCTGCGAGCTAAGCCACACCTCATGCACATCATCGGTAATCACATCCCGCGCCAGCTTCGGAAGCAAGTCCAAATCCTGGTAGAGCTGCGCCGGTGCCGACGCTTCCTCGGCCTTGGCAAGAATCGCACTCCAAAGCTCGCGCAAATTGTTCAAATCGTCGCGAATCGCCTCTTCGCTCTGCCCTAACGCACCCGTTCGAAGGATGACGCCTTCGCCCGGCACCAAATTGCTTTCTGCAAGCAGCTTGAGCCGTTGACGTTCGGCTTCGAGATCGATTTTGCGCGAGACGGCGATATAATCAGCATCTGGCATATACACAACCCAACGCCCTGGAATCGAGACGTGCGTGGATACCCGCGCGCCTTTGGTACCTTGCGGATCTTTCGTCACCTGCACCATAATGTGCTGGCCGACCTGCGCCAGTTCTGTGATGGACGGCTTGATTTTCGGCTGCTTGTCCATATGTACGGGCAAGAGATCGTCTATATAAAGAAAAGCGTTCTTGGTGAGCCCAATATCCACAAAAGCGGCCTGCATGCCGGGAAGCACGTTGACCACGCGCCCCATATAGATGCTGCCAGCGCGCTGCGTATCCAGCGGATACTGCACGTCGTACTCGACCAGCCTGCCGTCCTCCAGCAAAGCGGCTTGCGTCAGATCAGGTGCACAGTGAATGATCAATTGCTTCATAAATCGCGTTCACCTCATCAGCTATTTTACATGAAAAGATCCGAAACTGCACTCCCCGGTTTCTTTCCATCCAAATATCCGCTGACGATCTGCTGCTCCGGCACGACCGCCTGAATGCGCCCCGCCTCGTTAATGATATAAATGAGATGATATTTTTCCCGCATAAAAAGCTTCAGCGTCTCCGCCATCGTTCGCTGCTTCGTAATGACAATCGGCTGTGCCAAAGCGCCGCGGCTGAGAATGAGGCTGACTCTGGGGCCGCGGGCCATCAGAAAGCGAAGGAAGTGATACGGCACCTGCCGGTAGGCGTACCAATTGGACATCAACAGGAAGCCCCCCACCACCAGAATGTTGATGGGCAGCTCGCCTTGAAGCAGTTGAACCCCGGCAAAGCCGATCATCAGCACGCTCAGTACCATGGAAATTACCGCCGAATACACAATCGTGCTATGATACGACACCACGTAGCCGAGCAGACATTGCATCACTTTACCGCCGTCGAGCGGCAACACCGGCAGCAGATTGAACAGCGCGATCATCACGTTTGCATCGATAAAAAAATCCCACCAGTTCGCACTCCCCAGCTCCAGCGACTTCATCAGCAGCGCCGCCCCGATCATCCAGACGTGCTGCAGCGGCCCTGAGAGCGCCACAATCAGCTCCTCTCGGGTTGAAGCAGTCCCCAGTTCATCCACGACCAGAACGCCGCCAAAAGGGAGCAGCTGAACCTCCTGCACGCGCCACCCAAATCCGTTTGCCGCGGTCAAATGACCGAGTTCATGCACAAGCACGATGCCGAACAGGGTTATTGCTTCCATGAAATATCCGGTAAAGGCGGAACCAAGCATAATTAACGTAAACAAAGGATGAAATCGGTACCTAGTCCCCGCCCATTTAATCAAAAGAAATCACATCCGTCGGATTGATCGGCAAACCTTCTTTCGTCAAAGCAAAATACATCGTCCCCTTGGCCGCATTCCGTTCCGACGCTTTGCCGATCGGCTCGCCGACTTTCATCCAGTCGCCGGCGGCAACGGACACCTCGCTCAGCCCGCCATACGTCGATTGCAGTCCGCCAGGATGCCGAATGACCACTGTCATGCCGGTATCCGGCGTTTTTCCGGCAAAAATGACTTGTCCCGTATCCAGCGCGTACACCGGCGCAAATTCCTGGGTGCTCACATTAACGCCTTTATGCGAATTTCCATCATATGGAACGATAATTGTTCCCTTCGCCGGGACATATAACGTGCGCTTCGACGTTGAGACCTTGATCGCCTCGCTGCCTGTCCGGTTCCAGCTCGGAATAAACGACGGCGAACCTCCAAACGTTTCAGTGTACCAAGCGGAAATCGCAGTAAAATCATACGAATCCGTGAGCGCTGAGGCTACGAATTGCTTCCCTTTCTGGGCCCACGGCTGTTGCAGTTGGAACATGCCGTATACGGCCCCGAACAGCGCCGCGCTGATAAAGAGCTTAATCGCGATTTTCCGGGGAGAGGGCGGCCGCAGCAAGCCCGTATCGTCTTCATCTCCGCCGCTGCGGTACAGCTGTCTGTCCATGAGCTGCTTCTGCTTCCAGGCAAACTCCGGATCCTCCATCTTACGGCGCCACTCCGCATCCGCATACAACGGCATATCGGGTTCCCGCGGCGGAGCCAAATATTCAGGCAAACGTACCGGGCCAAGGCCGTAGCTTTGGCGGTGGGCGGCCTCAGACGATTCCCGAATGCTGCGAAGCCGCTCATTCCGCCGTTGTTTCACTTTATCGTTACTCCCCATGGAATCCCCTCCTCACAAACCTTCTCTACAGCGTATGAGCGCGTGGACAAGATTATGTGACGAATCCCCGGCAAAGCGAAAAGAAGGCGCCCCCATCAGCACTTTGGCTGTGAGAGCACCTTCTACTGTGTTATCCGATTCGGTTAAAACAACTCCGGCTCCTTGTCCTGATGAAGCTTCACGCTCATGACGAGCCCGAGCGACAGCATGTTGATCATCAGCGACGTTCCGCCATAACTGACAAAAGGCAGCGTAATCCCCGTGAGCGGCATGACGCCAATCATCATACCGACGTTCTCGAAGATCTGAAACACGAACATCGACACGACGCCCACCACGACATAGGCGCCGCCGACTTGCGCGCTTTGAATCGAAATGAGAATCATGCGATAGATAAGCAAGAAGTAAATCAGCAGCAGCAAGGCGGAGCCCCGGAAACCGAACTCCTCGCCAACGACGACGAAGATGGAGTCCGAATAGGCAAAAGGAATAAAGTTGCTGTGCACTGAGGTGCCATGCAAGAACCCTTCGCCCATCAACCCGCCGGAACCGATCGCCCGAACGGCGTTTCTCACCTGGTAGTTGTCGTCGTCCGACACGTCCTGCGGGTACAAGTACGTATCGATCCGGTCCATCCAGTGACTGAAACCGAAGCCTTTCAGGAAATCGTAGAGGCTCTGATGGAACATTTTGTACAGCGTCAACATCAAAAATCCGAGGCCGACGATGACGACAAGTGAAATAAACACCTGTGAATATTTGATATTGCCGATCCACAGCATTCCGATGAGAATGATAACAAATATAATCGCGTTCCCAAGGTCCGGCTGAATCAGCACCAGAATAAACGGCAGCAGGACGGCGCCGACAACGGGAATGATATCGTCCTTCACGCGCAGCAGCTCGCCGCCGCGCCGCATAAGCAGGGCGGTGATGCACACGATTAGAATCAGCTTGACGAGCTCCGCCGGCTGAAACGTAAGGCCCCCGGGGAGCTCAAACCACCCGCGGGCGCCGTGAATTTTTTTACCGAAAAAATAAACCGCAATAAGCGAAACGATGCCGATGCCGTATAAGTACGGCGCAATGCGGATCAGCACACGATAGTCGAACAGCGAGCAGCCAATGAACGCGACGAGGCTGACGCCGTACAGCACAAGAATTTTGGTAATGGAGATATTAATAGTCGGATGGTCTACTGAGGCGCTATACACCATCATCGTCGAGATCACCATGAAGGCGAACAAAATGACGATGATGGGAATATCCATGTTTTTAAGCTTGGCTAACACCGGACGATCATCCTATTCCCATAAACTTTTTCATGCGTTTGACCCAGCCGGTCTTGTCCTCAAGCTGCATCAGCGGCACCGTATCGCCGATCATCCGTCTCGCAATGTTCCGATATGCGATCGCCGCACGCGCAGACGGATTCATCACCGTAGGCTCCCCCATGTTCGCCGCCTTGATGACATGCTCATCATCCGGCACGATGCCCAGCAGGTCAATCGCCAGAACGGTGCAGATTTCATCGATGTCCAGCATCTCGCCTTTCTTCACCATCATGGGGCGAATCCGGTTGATGACCAGTTTCGGCGCCGAAATGCGCTCATTCTCGAGCAGGCCGATAATGCGATCCGCATCGCGTACGGCTGCGTTCTCAGGCGTTGTGACGACGATCGCCTTGTCCGCACCCGCAACCGCGTTCTTGAACCCTTGCTCGATGCCCGCAGGGCAGTCGATGATGACGAATTCAAAGTCATTTTTGAGTTCCAGAATGATCGCCTTCACTTGCTCCGGCGACACGGCGTGTTTGTCCTTCGTTTGCGCAGCAGGAAGCAAGTAAAGCTCGTCGAACCGCTTATCCTTGATGAGCGCCTGAGGCAAGCGGCAGCGCCCTTCCGCAACGTCAACAAGATCGTAAATAATCCGATTCTCGAGTCCCATGACGACGTCCAGGTTTCTAAGTCCAATATCGGTATCTACCATGCATACTTTTTTGCCCAGAAGTGCCAGTGCAGTACCCAGGTTCGCGGACGTCGTCGTTTTGCCAACGCCGCCTTTCCCTGAGGTGACAACGATTGCCTCTCCCATTTTTCTCACCCCATCCAAAATGTCTTGCTATGATCTATGAATGCCACAATAAGGAGACTTTGCCTGAAAATAGGTCGGTAATTTCGGAAAGCTCCCTAAGTTCGGCGAATTATCCTTGTATCGGTACCGCGGTTTTGATTGGGGAATCAGGCCGAATGCGGTGCAGTTGATGCAGCTTATCAATTTCCATCTTGCCTTCCTTGATGTAGGCGAATTCCATAAAAGCTTCGTCAATCCCCCACTCGTCGGGGGGCCTGGAAATAATGCCGGCGATCCGCAATTGCGTAGGCCGCATATGGGAAGCTGCAACGATCGCTTCTTCGTCGCCTTCGGTTCCCGCATGCGCCATGCCGCGCAGCGAGCCCATGATATAGATATTTCCCGTCGCCGTGATAATGCCCCCGGGGTTCACATCGCCCAAAAAAAGCAAATCCCCCTCATTATGGAGCGTCTGACCTGAACGAATCATCCCCCTGAGTGTCGTCATGGGTGCTGCGGAAAGCTCCGCGGCCGCGTCTTTCGGAGGCTCGCTTTCAATCGATTGAATGAGCAAATTCCCCTTTTGCTTAATGACAGCGCGAATTTCCTCTTTCTGCTCCTCGGTCGCCTCCCGGCTGCCCAGTTTGATACTCACGTGGATGATCGGTCCCGTTAATATTTGTTGATGCGTCTTCTCCAGTTTGTGCTTTAATTCTTGGAGCACATCCTGCCATTCGCACGTATCGTTCAGCAAAAAAACAAGGCCATCCTTGACCCCTTTAATCATTACATGGTGCTTGCTAGCAGACATAGTTTCATGACGACCTCCCAACCCATACATTTCGGCTCTAGTCGTGAATTCTCCTGCTTGCGGGATGGAAAATTATTCTTCACCAGCGGCGGAAGTCTTCCGCCCGCCTTCCAGCAGCTTGCGAATCGGAACATAACAAATGAGCGCAATCAGCAAGTTGAAAAGCACAGTCGGCAGCATGTAATGGGTCAGCGCAAATTGGAAGTCGACCGTAATGAGCTTGAACAGCCGATTAATCCCGTAATTAATGCATTCAAACAGAAACAAACCGATGGTCGTAATGACCAGATTGTAAAAAATCAGATTCGGCTGCCTGCGCTGAACAAGCCCCGCCAAATACCCGGTTAATCCCATGCCGAAGGAATACACACCGAGCATAGCGCCGTAGTACGTAAAATCGTGAAGCAGTCCAAAAACGAGTCCGTAGATTAAAGCGGCATGACGATGATGAAAAAGACCGATAAAAAGTATAAAGACGAGCATCAGATGCGGCGTCACATAGACGCTGGACTGCCAGGCCGCAGGCAGCATCCAGACGATGAGCGAGCCTTGAACAATCAATAAGCCAAGAAGAATGAGCCAGATTACGTGTCGATTCATTTCCGCCGACTCACCTCACTCCACCTTAGGAACTTCAACCACAAACACTTCGCGGATGTGGCTGAATGAAGCTTTCGGCTTCACCATAACTTTGTACGTAATGCCGAATTCCCCAGGTCCGATCGAGGTGATGGTGCCGACCTCAATCCCTTTTGGAAATACTTGGCCAAGCCCCGATGTGATGATCGTATCGCCGACCTTCATGTCGTCCGCATGCTCCACCTTGTTCATCACAAGCTCGCCCGTTTTGGGATCGTACGATTCGATCATGCCGAACGGCTGATTCTCGTTCCCTTTGACCGTAACCGCAATGGCTTTGGAACTGTTATCGGTATCCGTCGTTTCGGTGAGCAGCTGCACGTTAGAGTGGAAGCCGAACACTTTACTGACTCGGCCTACCAGACCGTCGACAGTCATCACCGCCATATTTTCCTTGATGCCGTCCTTATCCCCTAAGTTGATCGTCACGGTGCTGTTGTAAGGATCGGGATCGATGGTGACGACCTCGGCAATCCGGTACGTATAATTGTTCTGCTGACGCTGACGCTCCGTGAAGCCCAACTCTTCCATCAGCCTTTTATTCTGGGCTTCAAGTTCATTAAGCCGCTGCGTATCGCGCGCATATTGCGTCAATGTCAGCTTCAGCGTCTTGTTCTCCTCGTAAATGACGCGAAGCTGACGAATATCTTCAAAGAAGCCCGCGATAGCGGCCGAGGGCCTGTAGAACAGGCCTTGCGTCCATGAAATGGAGTCTTTGACGAATTTCTCCGGCCATGTCATCGGCCCCCGGTTGCCGAGCGTCAGCCCCATTAAAATGAAGAAGCAGACGAGCCCGGACATCAGAAAAAACAGCCTTTTATTTCCCATGAATTTAAACAACGTTGGCACCTTCTAACGATCGATCTTTTAGCCCTTATAGCGGGAACCGGACCCTGATTTGCTTTTGAAAAGATGAATATTCTCCAGGGCTCGGCCCGTACCGATGGCGACGCAATCAAGCGGATTCTCCGCCACCATCACCGGCATTCCCGTCTCCCGCGCGAGCAAGCGATCCAGATTGCGCAGCAAGCCGCCGCCTCCGGTGAGGACGATGCCGCGATCCATAATATCCGCCGAAAGCTCCGGCGGGCACTTCTCCAGCGTCACCTTGACCGCTTCCACAATCGCATTGACCGTATCGGCAAGCGACTCCGTGATTTCGTGCGAAGTGACGCTAAGCGTCTTCGGCAGGCCTGTCAGCAGGTCGCGGCCGCGAATTTCCAGCGATTCTTTCGCTTCGGACGGAAGCGCAGAGCCGATCTCGATTTTCAACGTTTCTGCTGTGCGTTCGCCGATCATCAAGTTATACGTCCGCTTGATGTATTGAATAATGGCTTCGTCCATCTCGTCGCCGGCAATCCGGATCGAACGGGACGTCACGATCCCTCCGAGCGAGATCACAGCCACTTCCGTGGTGCCGCCGCCAATGTCGACGACCATGCTGCCTGTCGGCTCCCACACCGGCAAGTCCGCGCCGATTGCCGCCGCGAACGGTTCTTCGATCGTATACGCTTCCCTAGCGCCCGCTTGCTTCGTCGCATCCTCAACCGCGCGTTTTTCGACAGCCGTGATGCCGGAAGGCACGCAGACCATCACATTCGGATGACGCTTGAACAACCAGCGCTGCTTCTGCGCTTGTCTCAGAAAATAGCGGATCATCGTCGAAGTGGTCTCAAAGTCGGCGATTACCCCGTCCTTCATCGGGCGAATCGCCCGAATATTCCCCGGTGTGCGTCCAATCATCCGTTTGGCGGAGTCGCCAACCGCTTCAATCGTTTTTGTATCAGTACGCAGGGCAACCACCGACGGCTCCCTCACGATAATTCCTTTGCCTTTTACATAAACCAGCGTGTTCGCCGTTCCCAAATCAATACCGAGATCTTTCGTTAATCCTCCGAACATAATAAAAGCTGCTCCTTTCCTATAGCGAGTACTATTATATTACATCAGTCCCTGTTCCTTCAAACTAATGTATCGCTGATCTCCAATAATAACATGATCCAACACGTCAATACCAATAATGCTGCCCGCCTCCACTAACCGCGCAGTCAGGTTCACATCTTCCGGACTCGGCGTCGGATCGCCGCTCGGATGATTATGTACACATACAATCGACGCGGAGCTGCACTTGATGGCCGCCCTGAACACTTCCCGCGGATGCACGATCGAAGCGTTCAGGCTTCCCATAGACAGCGTCTCTTTCGCCAAAATTTGGTTTTTCGTATTCAAAAACAGACAAACAAAATGCTCCTTTTGCAGATACCGCATATCCTCCCTCATGAACTCGGCAATGTCTTTCGGCGACCGGATCGTGGGCCGCACATCAAACGTGCTCCTCGCCAAACGTCGACCAAGCTCGATGCCGGCTTGAATTTGCAGCGCCTTGGCATCCCCGATGCCGCGGATCTGCGTCAGCTGATCTCGGCTCATGTCCACGAGCCCGCGCAGGCCGCCGCATTCGCTCAGCACGCGATTGGCCAAATGAATCGCAGACTCCGATACCGTCCCTGTCCGCAGCAGAATCGCCAACAGTTCGGCGTGGCTGAGCGCCCCGGCGCCATAATTAAGCATTCGTTCCCTCGGGCGATCTTCAGCCGGTACCTCTCGAAGCATAGGTTGCAAAGCTTCCATGTTTCCCCTTCTTCCTTATGTAGATTGTGTTACTTTCCGACGTCCCATTCATATGTAAAAGTCCCTATAATTGCACAAAAACCCCCGGACAATAAGTTCCGAGGGCTTCTAGGACGACGTTTCCGTATGCAATTGTGGCGATTGTTTCGAGCAATCCAAATGTTTCAGCTGTTCCAACATGCCGCCGATCGTCAAACGATCGAAATACTGCTCCATCTGCTTCTCGGCATCGCAAAAAACTTTTCCCATCAATTTATCCATTTTGGACGAAACCACGCAAGGCTTGGAAGCGTCACCGGAACACCAGTTAGGCTTAAGCGTGCCTTGACAAGTGAGTCGGTAAATCTCGCCTAACGTTACGTCCTCCGGCTTGCAGCTGAGGATAAAACCGCCGCCGATGCCTTCTTTCGTGGACACATAGCCGGCTTTCCTCAGAAACCCCATCACTTTGCGGATTCTCGCCGAGTGCGTGGAAACGTTCGCCGCAATTTCCTCGCTTGTCGCCATATGGTCTGGTAGATGGGCCAATAAAACAAGACTGTGAACCGCTATCGTAAATTCACTATTCAAGGGAATGCACCTCCCTGAGATGTGTTGACATGTCGCTTACTGTCATTGTACTCGTTACAGATAGGACAGTCAATGCACCTTCAAAGGATTGGTGTCAATTCCGCACAATCGTCACAGAACCGCAATCCCGAACTCTAACAGCATGTCGCTAAGAAGCGCTAACGGCAAGCCTACAACGGTAAAATAATCCCCTTCAATGCCGCTGATGATCGTCGCTCCGATTCCTTGAATCGCGTACGATCCCGCTTTGTCCCGCGGCTCGCCAGTCGCAATGTAACGATCGATTTGCTCGTCCGTCATCGGCTTCATCCGAACATGCGTCATCGAATGGGATACGATGTGTCTCCCCGTTGCCGCATCGACGCAAGCAACGCCGCTGTACACCTGATGCGTATTCCCCTGCAGTGCCTTCAACATACGGTGTGCATCCTTTTCATCGACCGGCTTGCCCAGAATCTCGTCTTGAAGCACAACGATCGTATCGGAACCGATGATGACACCGTGGCGCTCGTCCACGCTCAGCATGTCTCGAACTGTGGCGGCTTTGCGCAGCGAAAGCGTCTCAACGAACTGCGCAGGCGACATTTTTTGCGCGACGGTCTCATCTGCGTCGCTGACACGAATGATATAAGGAAGACCGAAAGATTGGATAAGCTCCTGTCTTCGCGGGGAAGAGGAAGCTAAGATAAGTCTGTTAGTCACCGTAACACAACTCCCGATTTGCAAATTTTGTCTAAAAAATTCCGAGATAAATGTCGAAATAACGTTATAGTTTTCGATAGAGGAAAAACCCGCCGACGAGCCCTAGAATACTGCAAAGGTTCAGTCGAATCATCAGGTCAATATCATACTTGATGACTTGCAGATCGGCTTTGGGCTGCCAAGTAATCGGAACCGACTTTGTGAGAAACGACAGCGCAGGTACCGGGGCCAGCAATTGCCCGACAATGATGCCGGTAATTAAGCCGATGATAAGAAAAATGATTAACGTAATCGTGCCTTTTTTCATTGCTGCCATCCTCTCTATTATGTACAAGCCTATTATACGGGCAGCCACCTCTTTTTTCCATGCCCAAAAATGCGCGCTGCCGTTTCTTACCTGCTTACAGCGCCGCCCGTTCCTAGTAAGATAAATACCGGAGGTATCTCATCATGAATTTTCGATCTATCATCCTGCTTTCCATGGTTCTGCTGACCGTCCTTTTCCCCCAATCTGCATTCGCTTACAAAGTCGTGCTGGATCCCGGCCACGGCGGCAAAGATTCCGGAGCGGTCGGCGTCAATGGCCTGAAGGAGAAAGATGTCAACCTGGACATTACACTAAAATTAAAACAAGCTTTGCTTGACCGCGGCTATGAAGTCGTGCTGACGCGGACCGACGATACATTCTTGTCTCTCGCTGAGCGTGTGCAATACACAACCGAGCAAAAAGCGGATTTCTTCGTTTCCATTCACGCCAACGCCAATCCGGGCTCGAGCGCTAAGGGCTCGATGGTCCTCTACTATGACAACGCCTATCCGCAAGAGGATTATCCTGCGAGTGCCGCGATGGAGAAGCTGACGCCTTACAGCAAGGATTTGGCACAAAAGGTGTTGGACAGCCTGGTCGGTGCTGCGGGCACCAAAGATCTCGGGCTTGTGCCGAGCGCCGTTTACGTCGCGCGCATGGGTGAAATCCCGAGCATCCTCGTCGAGACAGCGTTTCTCTCCAATAAAAGTGATGCCGCACTGCTCGCCGACGACGCAGTACGCCTGCGCATGGCGACTGGCATCGCAGACGGCATCAGCGCCTACGCGCCGCCCGTGTTCACCGACCTGCTCGGCCACTGGTCCCGCGACGCCGTACTGCGCATGAAAGGCAAGGGCGTCATCGACGGTATCGGCGGCAACCGCTATGAGCCGAATCGCGCGCTGACGCGCGCCGAATTCCTCACGCTGATGGACCGCGTGTTCAAGCTGGACTCCCTTCCGGCCTCCTGCGCGTACAGCGGCAGCGTGACCGGAAGCGTCTACGGCAGTGCTTGCCAGCCCGCGCCGGCGCTGAGCTTTAAAGATTTGCCCGCCACGCACTGGGCGAGCGCGGTGTTCACCAAAGCCAGCAAGCTGAACTTGCTGCAAGGGTACCCGGACGGCACGATCCGTCCGAACCAGGCGATTACGCGCGGCGAAGTCGCGTACTTGTTCGAGCGCCTGCTGGCGGAATCGGCGGGCACAAAGCCGACGGTGGCGGCGCCGAAGAACGCCGGCTTTACGGACGTGCCTGCAACCTTATGGAGCGCACCGGCCATCTATGCGTTAAAGAGCAAGGGAATCATCAACGGCTACACCGACACGGAATTTTATCCGGATCAAAGGATGACCCGGGCGGAGGCCGCCGCTTTGATTGACCGGTATATGAGCAAGTAAAGAAAAAGCCTGCAAAAGCAGGCTTTTTCTTTACTTTTTCTCTGAAATTTAACAATTCCAGAGAACCCCTTTCCTAAGAATAAAAAAAAGGGCTTAACTAAATAATACCATCAAGACTGTTTCACTTGGAGAGGGTTTAGGCAGTGAATAACTTTCGTAACAAATATAGAAATCGTTATTATCTAGCCAACGTCACCACGTTCGGTACAATCCAGCTTCACCAACGAAACCCCTTGATTATTGCCTTATGGTCAGTTGCGTTCCCTGGATTCGGGCATTTCTTAGTCCACAAATTTGTTACTGGGTTTGCCTTGTTTTTTTGGGAATTTTATATTAACCAGGTTACCCATTTAAATTCAGCCATTATCTATTCAATTAACGGAAATATTGACGAAGCAAAATCTGTTTTAAATGAAAAGTATATTTACCTCTATATCCCCGTGTATTTATTTGCAATTTGGGACAGTTACCGAACGGCTGTCGATGAAAACAAGATTCATCTGTTGGCTCGAAGGGAAAATGCCAAATTTCCCACTTTATCGATAAGCCCTTTCCAAATGAACTATTTAGACAAAAAAAGTCCTTGGATTGCTTTGATTTGGTCAATGACAATTCCAAGTCTTGGTCAACTCTATATACACCGAATCGTAGCCGCTGCATTGACGCTAATAATGACCTTAATTATTGTCATTAATTCGAACATGGTCGAAGCGCTGCACTACTTTTTGCTTGGAAACCTACCGGTGACCAAAGAGGTTCTAGGAGCTCAGTGGCTCCTTTACTTTCCTTCTATTTATTTCTATGGTCTCTATGATTCCTACAGCAATGCAGTAGAGCTTTCAAAGTTGTTTGATTGTGAACAAGCGGATTATTTGAAAAGAGAGTACCAATCCCCCAGTTTTGTTTTACACAAAGGAGAAAAAATCTAGTGGACATCCAGTTCTTTTCTACATTTCAGCATTCACACTATATCGAACTTGCCATTAGTAAACTGAAAGAAAATGAAATCACCGACATCTACGCTGTTCCTCTTGATGAACGTTCAGTGAATACAAAACTCATAGATGCCATGCACGGTACAGACGGAACCTCGCTAGTCGATATTGGGCTAGTCCTGGCTATGATGGGCGGAACGATCGGGGTCGCCAGAGGCTTTGTTCTCCACTGGGGTCCCGTTTATTGGGGGCTGATTGGAGCTTTGGGCGGGTTCACTCTTGGTTTTCTATACGATTTAATTAAAACCGTAATAAAACGAAAAAAGCTCAGAACAGTGAAGACTAAGCTGGCCCAAGTTATTTTAATTGTCCAGTGTACGAATGAGAAATCTCAATTTGTTGAGCAAACCCTTTGGGGGAGCTTGGCACTCGGTGTTGCTAAAACACGGATGCATCCGACTCCCACGCAGGTTGATCCATGAGCAACCCTTCTTACCAAAAAGCAGCAAACCCAGCACGCATAAAGCGACCGGGCTTGCTGTTTTTTTGTTAAGTTCCGATCAAGCTCAGCAGCGCCTTCTCTGCGAGAATGTACTGCATAAGCGAGGACTGCGCTTGCCAAAGCATCGCTTGCGAAGGAGCTTTCTTGTACTCCTCCAGGGATTGTACGGCGCTGTTCATGGCGGTTGTCATCTTTTGAATGGACGACTTGGCGTTCGGTTCGTCCCCATCGGTGAGCGCAGCAGACATCGTAATGAGCGTCTGATGCGACGTGCGGATCGTCTTCATCGAGTCATCGCCGATGGCCGTCGGCTTCGTTTCGGCCAGGTGCACGACCGTCAGTCCGGAGATCGTATTCACCAGCTTATCGCCTTCCGCAATAAAGCTTGGCACGGATTCCGGCTTCGCGCCGGACCAACGGATGCTGGTCATCGCCGGAAAGTCGACGTTTTTCAAATAGACTTCAATCGACTTGTCGGCAGCCTGAACTTGCTGCTTCAGGACGTTCGCGTCATCGCGTGTCTTGCCAAAACCGACGAACACCGTCATTTTATCCGAAGTATCAAGCGCCGTCGCCAACCCCTTCTTGCTCATCGTGTCCTGCAGCGCCTTCGCGCCTTGAAGCGAGCTGAATACGCCGTTTTGCAGAAAGGTGTACGATTTGGCCGGTATTTGCACAGCCGTTGACGGCAGGGCTGATGTGGCGGTAACCGCCGCTGCCTCTCCCGTCGGCTTCGCGCCTGCTTGTACGCTCGGCGCCGGCGAAGCGACGGTGTTCGTGATGGTGACGCCGCCCGGAACTTCCCGATCGGAGGAGAACATGGATAGTACGAAGAAGCCAAAAGCAATGCCGGTCACAACGGCCCCCGCAACCGAAGTCGCGATTCGGAACCACGGGGTTCCGGACGATTTGGTGTAGCGAATGCCGGGACCGGGCTCGGGATACGGCTCGCGCGCGCGCCAATCGTGCTCCATGGGCTCATAAGGGCTTGTTCTTTCCGGGTGATCCATTCTGGTTGGATGCGGCTGTCTAGGATAATCATGCTGCGGCGAGAACGGCGGCTGAGGCTGATCGTGCTGCGATAACGGCAACAGCGGTGATCGCGCCGCTTCCTTATCCCCGCCATCCCGCGCTTGCTGCGAATCGCGAATGATACGCTCGACACGCTCGCCCTCCGTCTCGAACGGGCTGTTCCAGCTGCCGAAGTCGGTCGTAAACGTATTCAGCGCATGCGATTCGAATAAGCTTTCCACTTGCTCCCGCTCCGCCTGCTGGTAAGGCGTGACGCCCCCAGGCTCCTCTTCTCTTTTCGTTTCTATCACTTGAAACTCTTCTTGATAGAGCGGAATGACCGTTTCCTCCGCTTGCTGCACTCTGGTCGCTCTTCGCTCGGATTCCGCTCTTTCTTTCGGATCGAATCGGTACGTAATTCTCGCTTTGCTCATACTATCCACACACTCCTCGCAGCCTGTATTGGGATCAGGGACGCACTGCCCTTCATCTTGTCCAAATCTTCTGTTACTAGAGTATGAGAGTTGTCGCATGAATATGTTTCCTTCAAATAAAAAAAAGACCGCCTCCAGCCTAATGGCTTTCCAGCAGTCTTCCTTTTATTGCTCCGCTTCGTATTTCTTGCGCAGTTCTTTGGCCAGGCCGTCCGCCGCCTTCCAAATATCGCCCGCACCCATCGTGAGCACAAGATCGCCAGGCTGTACATGCGTGAACAAATAGCTTTGAACCTCTTCCCGCGAAGGGATATGCTGCACGCGGCTGTTGCTGTTGCTTCGAATCAGCTCGACCAGCTTGGCGGAATCCACACCCTCGATGCGCTTCTCGCCCGCAGGCGAGTAAATATCGGTTATGATCACTTCATCCGCTTCCGCAAAGGAACGGCTGAATTGCTCGAATAAATAATAGGTTCGCGTATAGCGCTGCGGCTGGAATACCGCAATAATCCGCTTGCCCGTCGCTTTGGCCGCAGAAATCGTCGCTTGAATTTCCGTCGGATGGTGGGCATAGTCATCGATCACCAGGATATCCTGCACTTCACCCAGCACTTGAAATCTACGTTTTGCGCCGCGGAACTCCTGAATCGCCTTCGCTACCGCTTCAAACGAAAGACCGGCTTGCAGACAAGTGATCAGCGTCGCGAGCGCATTGTATACATTATGCTTACCGGGAACCGATAAGCTGATTTCTCCGAGATGCTCACCTTGATGCTGCACGTCGAAGGTCACTTTGCGATCACCCAACGTAATGCCGGTGGCTACAAAGTCCGCATCAGCCTCAATGCCGTACGTGATGACTTCGCTCTGAATCTGCGGAATCATTTCACGCAAGAACGCATCGTCGCCGCAAACAATCGCCTTGCCGTCCGGCCGAACTTGGCTGAGAAACTGCCGATAGGCTTTTTTCAAATTTTCAAAATCGCCATTATAGTTCTCCAGATGATCCGCTTCGATATTGTTCACGAGCGCGAGCGTCGGGTGGTATTGAAGGAACGTACCGTCACTCTCGTCCGCCTCCGCGACAACGTAGTCCCCTTTGCCGGCTTTGGCATTGCTGCCGACGTTCATAATCTCGCCGCCGATAATATACGTCGGATCGAGTCCACTCAGCTCCATCACCAGAGCGATCATGGAAGAGGTTGTCGTTTTGCCGTGGGCACCCGCAACCGCGATGCCTTTACGCTCATTCATCAGCCTTGCAAGCATCTGCGAGCGGTGAATGATCGGGATATTGAGCTGCTCGGCTTGCTGAATCTCCACATTATCTTTGGCCAGCGCCGTCGAGTAAACGACCAAATCGGCACCTGAAACATTGTTTGCCTCATGCCCGATAAATACTTGCGCGCCTTTGGCTTTCAGCTTCTCCGTCAGCTCCTGCTGTGCAAGATCCGAACCGGAAATGCGATAGCCCATTTCCAGCATGACTTTGGCAATGGCACTCATGCCGTATCCGCCGATTCCAATAAAATGTACGTGTTGTGCTTGACTCACGCCGTTCTCACCATCCTTTGTCAGAATCGGTTTGATAGGTTATCCAAGAACGAACATCAGAGATTAAATACAGCGTGCCGGATACGACCGCCAGATCATCCTGCTCAGTTCTGCTTATCAATACGTGCAATGCTTGCTTCCAATCCCGCTCGATCACAATGTCCACTTCACGGTTCATCTCTCGGAGAAGCTCCCGTGCGAGGTCCGCGAGCATGGCAGCATCGCCTTTTTTATGAAAATTCGCTTCTGTAAAAATAAGGGTATCCACCAATGGTAGTATATGCCTTAAGTAGCCTGTATGATTCTTGGTCGCCAGCATTCCGATCATCATGTGCAGCTTGCGGTAGCTGTATACATTCTGCAAAGCTGCGGCCAACGTCGCAGCGCCTTCGGGATTGTGCGCCCCGTCGATGAGAATACGCGGCTCCTGCGACACCATTTCCAGACGACCGGGCCAACGTGTGGCTTCAAATCCGCGGTACAGATCCTCATCGTCCACGATGCAAGCGTAGTATTGACGCAGCACTTCCAGCGTCATTAACGCAACAGCAGCGTTCTTGAGCTGATGTTCGCCGTTCATGCCAATGGTCACATTCGGAATGTGGCGGAACGGGCCGCTAAACTGGAACGACTGCCGGTCCAACTGGCTTTCTACGCGCGATAAAGAAAATTGATCGCCAAGCGTATACAACGTCGCTTTCTTTTCCTTCGCTTTCGCTTCAATCACTTGCCAAATCTCGCGAGGCTCGACCGCCGTAATGACAGGAACGCCCGCTTTGATAATACCGGCTTTCTCCGCCGCCACTTGCTCCAGCGTATCGCCGAGAATGTCCATGTGATCATGCCCGACGTTCGTGATGATCGTGGCGATCGGATTCACAATGTTGGTGCTGTCGAGTCTTCCGCCAAGCCCCGTTTCCCACACGACATAGTCAGGATAAGCCACCTTGCCGAAATACAAAATCGCCAGCGCCGTGGAGATTTCAAACATGGTCGGAGCGCCGAGCTCTGTCTCCGCCACCTCGTCCACGACCGGCTTGAGATCGTTCACTAACCGCAGCAGCACATCGTCTGGAATGTCCTCGCCGTTCACTTGCATCCGGTTCGTGTAGCGCACCAGATAAGGCGATGTGAACGTGCCGACATCGTAGCCGCACGCTTGCAGCACCGAAGCCAGATATGCACACGTCGAGCCCTTGCCGTTGGTTCCCGCTACGTGAATGAATTTGAGTCTGCGCTCGGGGTTGCCGAGCTTCTCCATAAGCAGCTCCATGCGCTGGAGGCCCGGCTTCATGCCGAGCTTCTCCATGCGTCCAACGATCCAATCGATCGCTTCTTCCGCCGTCTGGAACTCCCCTATAGGCTTGTTAGTTGTTGCTTCCATAGTCTCATCCTCATTTACTATATGAATTGTCTCGTAAGCGTACCTAGACAATCGTACATTTTGCTCGAATTATCCACGCAACTCCGCTAATCGTGCAAGCACTTTATCCCGCTTGTCGGCATAATCGGCCAGCTTCGCCTTCTCTTCGTCGATGACTTTGGCCGGCGCCTTGGCTACGAACCCTTGGTTCGACAGCTTCTTCTCGATACGCTCAACTTCGCCGTGCAGCGTCTGCAACTCTTTCTCCAGACGCGCAAGCTCCTGCGCGATGTCGATCAGACCGGCCAGCGGCAAGTAAAGCTCCGTGCCGGTGATGATCGCCGTCATCGCTTTATCCGGCGCGGCAAGGGCAGCGTCGATTTGCAGCAGCGACGTGTTGCAGAAGCGCTTGAGGTATTCTTCGTTGCTGCGCAGAATAGCTTCGGTCTCTGCGCTCGCAGGCTTCATGAGCAGCTCGATCTTCTTGCTCATCGGAACGTTCACTTCGGCGCGAATGTTCCGAACCGCACGGATCGCTTCCATCAGCAGCTCCATCTCGCGAACCGCGTCAGGCGCTTCGAACGCCGCGTTCTCTGTCGGCCATGCCGCCAGCGTAATCGTGTCGCCGACATGCGGCAGATGCTGCCAAATTTCCTCGGAAATAAACGGCATGAACGGATGAATCAGACGCTGCGTTTGATCGAGCACATAAGCGAGCACAGATTGCGTTTGCTTTTTCGCGGCAGGATCTGCCCCATACAAGCTCAGCTTGCTGAACTCGATGTACCAGTCGCACAGGTCATCCCAGATGAAGTTATACAGCAGACGGCCGGTTTCCCCGAATTCGTAGCTGTCGATCAAGCGCGTGACATCGCGAACCGTTTCGTTCAAACGGTGCAGAATCCAACGGTCAGCCGTCCCGAGCGAGCCGGACAAGTCGATGTCCGCAGCCGTTACGCCTTCCAGGTTCATCAAGGCAAAGCGCGAAGCGTTCCAAATCTTGTTGGCAAAATTGCGCGCCTGCTCAACGCGCTCCCAGCGGAATCGCAAGTCAAGCCCTGGCGTGCTGCTTGTGGAAATCATGTAGCGCATCGCATCCGCGCCATACTTCTCAATGACCTCGAGGGGGTCAACGCCGTTGCCTAGCGATTTGGACATTTTGCGGCCTTCGCTGTCGCGGACGAGACCGTGCATCAGCACGTCTTTGAACGGAATTTGTCCTGTAAACTCAAGCCCTTGGAAAATCATCCGCGCAACCCAGAAGTAAATAATGTCATACCCCGTGACAAGTACATTCGTCGGGTAAAAACGCTTCATATCCTCGGTCTCATTCGGCCAGCCGAGTGTCGAGAACGGCCATAGCGCCGAGCTGAACCATGTGTCGAGTACGTCGTTGTCCTGGTTCAGGTTTGTGCTTTGGCAGGAAGAGCAAGCCGTCGCATCCTCGCGAGATACGGTAATGTGACCGCAATCCGCGCAGTGCCAAGCAGGAATCCGGTGGCCCCACCACAGTTGACGGGAAATACACCAGTCGCGAACATTTTCGATCCAGTTCAAATACGTTTTCTCAAAACGGTCCGGTACGAAGTTGACGCCTTTGCCTTCTTTTTGCGTGCGAATCGCTTGATCCGCAAGCGGCTGCATTTTAACGAACCACTGCGTGGACAGATATGGCTCGATCACCGCGCCGCTGCGCTCGCTGTGGCCGACCTGGTGCACGTGCTCTTCGATTTTGAGCAGAACGCCCTGCTCTTTCAGATCGGCGACGATTTGCTTCCGGCATTCAAAACGATCCTGGCCTTTGTACGGGCCCGCATTCGCGTTCATGGTGCCGGATTCGTCCATCACCAGAATTTGCGGCAGATCGTGGCGTTTGCCAACTTCAAAATCGTTCGGATCGTGGGCAGGCGTAATTTTCACCGCGCCGCTTCCGAACTCTTTTTCTACATACTCGTCTGCAATGACCGGGATTTCCCGATTAACAATCGGAAGCAGCAGCTTCTTGCCGATCAGGTGCTTGTAACGCTCATCCTCCGGATGAACCGCAACCGCCGTATCGCCCAGCATCGTCTCCGGACGCGTCGTCGCCACGACGATGGAACCTGTGCCATCCGTTGTTTCATATTTCAAGTGATACAGCGCGCCTTGCACTTCTTTATACTCAACTTCGATGTCCGATAGCGCCGTGCGCGCCGCAGGATCCCAGTTAATAATATAATTGCCGCGATAGATCAAGCCTTTATCATAGAGAGAAACGAACACTTCCCGGACCGCTTGAGACAATCCTTCGTCCAGCGTAAAACGCTCGCGGGAGTAGTCGAGAGAGAAGCCCATTTTCGCCCATTGCTCACGGATCGTCTCAGCATACATCTCTTTCCATTCCCATACTTTCTCCAGGAACTTCTCACGGCCAAGGTCGTAGCGCGTTTGTCCGTGTTCACGCAGCTTTTGCTCGACGCGCGTCTGCGTCGCGATGCCTGCGTGGTCGGAGCCTGGCAGCCACAGTGTATCGTAGCCTTGCATCCGTTTGGTGCGGATGAGAATGTCCTGCAGCGTAAAATCGAGCGCATGCCCGATATGCAGCATCCCCGTTACGTTCGGAGGCGGGATCACAATGGTGAACGTTTCCGCGTCCGGGCGGTTGCCCGCTTTGAAAAACTCATTTTCGATCCAATAGGCATACCATTTGCGTTCCGCCTCTTTCGGATCATACGTTGTCGGCATTTCGGTTTGTAGCTTGGTCTCGGTCATTGTGAAAACCTCCATAGATCGATAGAAATTAGCTAAATATTGCCTGGACACAAAAAAACCTCTCGCCCAAAAAGGACGAAAGGTATAGCTTCCGTGGTACCACCTTCATTTCATGCCAGCGCACAGTGTGCAGCCTGAACATGACACTCAAACAGGTAACGGCTGTAACCGGTCAATGCTACTGAGCGCCTTCCTAATTCGGGCTTCTCACTCACATTCACTGCTCCAGGGCGACTTCGAACGGATGAATCCTGTGGAACCTCTCAGCGTTACAGCTCCACTCTCTGAAGGCTATTGCCGTCTACTACTCCCTATCCTTGCAATTCCATATGTTGGACTCAAAATGTATTACACTATATGATAACGAACATTTGATACATAGTCAATATATGTACGCCCAGTTCCTGATGTTTACGTCCTAGTATAGGGGAAAAGCGCGGATTGTATACGTGGGCGAGCCTGTCCATGCAAAAATAAACCTTTCGCATCCCTGAACCGTCCAAACATAAAAGGCTCCGCCGTCCGCTGACAACAAAGAACCCCAAGCCGCAAGCAGCCGGAGGTTCTTAGGTTATGGTTATGTAAGCCAACTATGATTTCGGCAAATAAATGACTTGACCGGCGGTGATCTCGTTATCGCCCAGACGATTCATGAGCTGAAGCTCGCGCGTCGTAATCTGATACCGCTTCGCGATCGTTTCCAACGTATCTTCCTTTTGCACAATGCACATTTTGACTTTGCGGAACTCTTCGGATTCGGCACGCCTGTTAAGGAAGAGTCGTGTCCACTCTACAGCGTCAATCCGCGCTTCGTCCGCAAGAGCCGCTTTCGCTTCAGCTTCCGGATCCCGCTTATCGGAAAGATACGAGCCTGCCTTTGAGAGTAACGACTTGATGCCGTAGGGGTTAACATCCTTAGCCTCCGAGGCCTTTTTGCCAAAGGCAACTTTAAGCTCCTTTTTCTCCTCCGTAACAACCGTGCTGTCAGCATGTGGCGTCACCTTCAATTCGATTTGTTCCACGTCGACGCCGAAGGAGTCGCTCCCCTGAACTTCCGGCGCATACATTGCGGCAGGTGCGGGAGATGCCGTGATCGGCGATGTGTAGACGGGCTCTGGGACCGCAGGCTGTACCTGCGGAATTGGCTGGACCGGCTGTACTGGCTGCACTTGCGGCATCGGGGCTGCCGGCGGTTCCTCGGCGACAACTGGCTCCGGCTCCGGAACCTGTACCGTTTCCGGCTCCATCGCAGGCGCTTGCCCGTATGGCGCAACGGGCTCGGAACGCGGGGTGTCGATTTGGTGCACGAAGGTGACCTCTTCTTCCTCGCGCCAGCTTTCCTGCGGAGCCGAAATAATTTCGATCCCTTGCAAGGACAGTACGCCGGTCACATTCAAGCTGCGCGAAGACAACAGATCGATGTCAAAATTCTCGATATCCACCTGGATGTCCTCCACGCGATGAACCCTGCTGAGCGGCAGCGAAATTTCAACGGGAATCAGATGCTCCAGCGTTCGCGTCGACTCGCCGTCTTCACTGGTATAAGAGCCGGTGAGCAGCAAGTTGCCTTTCAGAATCGCTTGTTCATCCAGCGTCAAGACCTGAATATGGGGCAGCAGCTCAACCTCGTTCAGCTCTTGTATGGCCGCTACGTTTTCCTGCAAATGGACGCGCTCGTAAATATCGAATCTGAGCCCTGGTTGCGGTTGTTCAAACACCGAATGAATCCTCCCTTCCGTCAATCCGGCCGAGAAAGCATGCCTCCGGATTATTGGGTGATAGACTTGTTTGTCTCTAAAGTATATGGGAGGGAGGGTTCAGGCATGACTACATTTTTATGCGTGCGAGAGTCGGTCTAGCAATTGACTAAAATCCTGCGGATAATGCGCCGAGGCCACGATCATCTCACCGGTAATCGGGTGCGGAAAAGAAAGCTGCTTCGCATGAAGCGCCTGCCTGTGAAAATCGCGCGAAGAACCGCCGTACAAGGTATCGCCATATAGCGGATGGCCCAAATGGCTAAGATGCACCCGGATCTGGTGCGTGCGCCCCGTTTCCAGCTCCAGCTCAATGAGCGCGGCTTGGGCAAATCGCTTCAGCACGCAGTAATGTGTAACCGCATGCTCGCCTTTGGGCGACACGACTCGGCGTCCGGCTGTATGCCGATCTTTGCCGATCGGCGCATCGATGCGTCCCTGCGCGATCTTGAAGCGGCCCGCAGCAATCGCTTCATATTTACGGTGAATGCGCCTCTCTCGGAGATGTTCATCTAACAGGACATGCGCCCATTCATTTTTGGCATAAAGAATCGCACCGGTCGTATCTTGATCTAGACGGTGAATATGCCGGATCGCGCACGCCTGCCCCGTTTCCATATAATAATGGGCAACGGCAGCAGCCAGCGTCCCCTTCTGTCCCGCTTCCGCCGGATGAACCGACATACCTGCAGGCTTATTGATCACGAGACAAAAATCGTCCTCGAATACGATGTCGAGCTTCCCCGGCTCCGGCGGGACGTTTGCCGCTTCCCGGGGAAACGCGTGGATGCGAATACGGTCGCCCTCGGCGCGAATCAGCCCCTTGGACGCTAATCTTAGAAAATATTTGCTCGGCACCGGAAGCATCGCGGCCAGCTCGTCTATAGCACCAGGCTTCAGCGCTTTCCACCCGCTGCTGGGCAGCGGCAGCTCAAGCCATTCGCCGTTTCTCGTCCAGGCGATCATCGGCGCGTCCCTCGGCGTGTTAAGAAAAAGATCGCGGCCAGCAGCAACAGAAAACCAAGCACGACCGCCATCAGGTCGACCGGAAAATCAAAAAAATAATAGCGTTTCATCGAACGGTAACCCCTTCTTTTGAAATTCGTGGCGCATAAAGATCAACTATACGTTATTTTAACAATTACCATTACCCTTTGCATGTAAAAATATGATATTATGAATCTTGTACTATTTTTTTCGACAAATTCTATTACATTCGTAAACACAAGTTTAGGAGAGGAGTTATTGTGGTTACTTCAATTGCAAATCATTTCAGAGGCTATAGCTGGCTGAAACGAATTTTTCTCGTCATCGCCATTTGCATATTTTTAAGCTCGAGTTTTTTATTTCTGACACCGCCGGGAACCTATATCCGCGAATATTTGGCTCAGACGGTTATCACGACTCAGCATCGGGATTGGGCTTGGATATTTGTCGGAGCCAAACGCAGAGATGAAATGGTAGCGGAGGTTCAGAACTTGACCGAGGCCAACTCTGTTGAGAAACAGGACCTGGGAGCCGTGCAATTTAATAAGAACCGCTCGATTGAAAGCTTGGTGCGGGTCGAGGATATTTCCGGGCAATTCTGGAAAGGTAAAAAAATGTACGTCTACGATCCGCGTACGATCCGCGTTGTCGTTCCCGCCAAGCAAGGGGAAGGCGAACGGATTACGTCTATGGTGCAGCGAACGGGAGCGGTCGCAGGTATTAACGGCGGAGGCTTTAACGATCCGGACGGATTGGGCAACGGTTTTGCCCCTATTGGTGTTATTATGTCCGGCGGCAACATTTTGTATACCGACCAAGAAGGCAGCATTCCACAGCAAATTGTCGGTTTCACCAAGGAAGGCACGCTCATTATCGGCAAATATTCCATCGATGAGCTGCTCAAGCTCGGCGTTACGGAGGCCGTTTCCTTCTATCCTCGGGTTATCGCCAATGGTAAGGGATTGATTACCAGCGGCGATGGCGGTTGGGGTCGGGCGCCGCGGACCGCCATCGGTCAAAAAGCGGACGGAACCGTCATTTTCATCGTCATCGACGGCCGTCAAACGTCCAGCGTCGGCGCGACGCTGAAAGAAGTACAGGACATCTTCCTCGAAGATGGCGTCATTAACGCAGGCTTCCTAGACGGCGGCGCTTCATCCGAGATGGTGTACAACAACGATTTGATCACGAGCCCTTCGAGCCGTTACGGCGAGCGCCGATTGCCGTCCGCGTTCCTCGTCTTCGATCACCCGGATCAAGTCCAAGTGAAGAATGTCTGGGAAGGCTTGACGCATATCGATCCAGGCGGCGCGTATGACCATCCGGATTATTTGCGTGAGCAAGCTGAACTGAAAGCGAAGCAAGGCAAAACAACGCCGACACCGAAGCCTACGGCAACACCGACACCGAAGTCTACGGAGAAAAACGACGACGACAAAGAATCATCCGTGCCTTCCGGCTCTGCGAAGCCGGGCACGTCGACGAAGCCGGGAAGCTCGCCAACCGGCTCCACAGGACCTTCGGGTTCGACAAATTCGAACCCGACGACACAGCCGGGCGACGGTGCAACGAGCAGCCCGCCTGCCGGCGGCAGCGCGACGGTGAAACCTAGCGCCACGCCAACACCGACGCCTGGCGGCGGTGCCGCAGGCACCGGTGGCGCGACGGGCGGTACGGCGACGACGAAGCCGACGCCGACGAACGGCACGGGAGGCAGCTCAGCTCCGACCACGCAAACATCTACGGCTCCGACGTCAACGACGAAGCCGAATTAAAGTGAGAGCCCTCATCTTCCTTTGTTAGAAGATGAGGGCTCTTTGTTGTTGCCGGAGCGAGGCGTCCGCCTGCTCCGGGAAGGACTGCTCGGCGCTGCGGGCGGGGTGATCTGTTCGACCGGAGCCGAGCGGATTTGCTCAGACCGGTAGATCTGACTGATGCGACCGGCTTTTCGCTTCGGGGGTCAGATAGATCTGACTCGATACTGTCGGCTTCCGCTTCGGACTTCGGGTTGATCTGGCTACTTGATACGATCGGCTTTTCGCTACGGAGGTCGGGTTGATCTGACTTGATACGATCGGCTTTTCGCTACGGAGGTCGGGTTGATCTGACTTGACTCGATCGGCTTTTCGCTTCGAGGGTCGGCTGCCCCCTTTCAAATACAGCAAGTTCCTGCATTTCTTACAGCAAAAATTGAAGAAGAAATCGGCGTTTTTCGTGAAAGATCCTGCAGAATGTACAGCAAATTTCGGGCAAAGCAAGCATGATAGCGTTTTTAAACCGATTATCTCTTAAATTTGCTGCAGTTTTTGCAGGATTCCATTCGTTCCGCCTCTTCTGCGCTGAATTTACTGTAGTTTTTGCAGGTTCTATGCCTATCACCTATCACCTAGCACTTACGCCTACCTGCCACATCAACAAACTACTCTACCTAAGCCCCCTGTCACCACGCAACAAGCTAGCTACTATACTCACTCCTACCTGCCACCCTACAACAAGCTACTCTACTCTCTACCCACGTCTATCTTGCCACCATTCCAACGAGCAACTCCCCCTACGCCGTGCTCAGGCAAACCGTGAAACAAAAAAAATGAACTGGAAGCTCTCCAGTTCATCTCTCTTTGCGGGACAAGCTCGCCCACTACAACCGCTTCAACGCCTCGCGGTGTGCGGCGATCGTTTGCTCAATATCCTCATCCGAGTGCGCCGTGGAGACGAACATGCCTTCAAACTGCGAAGGCGCCACGGATACGCCGAGGTCCAGCAAGTGACCGAAATAGGCGTTGAAACGCGCCAAATCGGACGTTTTTGCACTCTCGTAGTCGGTGACCGCTTGCTCTGTAAAGAACGGGCAGATCATCGAGCCGACGCGATTGATCGTGCACGCGACGCCAACTTCACGCGCATTGGCGGTGAAGCCTTCTTCGATGCGCGCTGACTTGCGCTCCAGCTCCTCGTATACGTTCGGCTCGCCGAGCAGCTTCAGCGTCGCAATGCCCGCCGCCATCGCCAGCGGATTGCCGGACAGTGTGCCCGCCTGATAGATCGGACCGGCCGGCGCCATCTGCGACATAATCTCCAGCTTGCCGCCGTACGCGCCAACAGGGAGTCCGCCGCCAATGACTTTGCCAAGGCATGTCAAATCCGGCGTAATGCCGAAACGGCCCTGCGCACAGTTTTTGTGCACGCGGAAGCCGGTCATCACCTCGTCGAAGATGAGCAGGGCGCCGTAACGCGTCGTAACCTCGCGCAGCCCCTCGAGGAAGCCGGGCTTCGGAGGAACAACGCCCATATTGCCGGCTACCGGCTCAACAATAATCGCAGCGATCTCCTCGCCGAATTTCTCAAACACATACTGCACGGATGCCAGGTCATTATACGGCACCGTGATCGTATTCGTCGCCACACTGCTTGGCACGCCCGGGCTATCCGGCAAACCAAGCGTCGCCACACCGGACCCTGCTTTAATGAGCAGCGAATCCGCATGCCCATGGTAGCTGCCTTCGAACTTGAGAATTTTATCGCGCTTCGTGTATCCTCGTGCCAGACGCAACGCGCTCATCGTCGCTTCCGTGCCGGAGTTCACCATCCGCACCATCTCGATCGACGGCACGCGCGCAATGACCAGCTTCGCCATTTCTGTTTCCAGAAGTGTCGGCGCTCCGAAGGAAGTGCCTTTTTCCGCCGTCGCCTTGATCGCTTCCAGTACGGCCGGATGGGTATGACCGACGATTAACGGTCCCCAGGACCCCACATAATCGATAAACGTGTTGCCGTCGATGTCCGTTACGTGCGAGCCCTCACCTTTTTCCATAAACATTGGCGTAAGCCCGACCGATTTGAAGGCGCGGACAGGACTGTTCACACCGCCTGGGATCAGCTGCTTGGCCTCTTGAAATGCCGCCGAAGAGCGCGTGTCGATTCTGCTCGAATTTTCCATGAAATAGCCCCCAAATTTGTGATCTTATGATAAAATGAGTTGAAATCATACCTGTAAAGGCGGTACATATCAGATGCTGGAACTTATTCGACAAGTGCCTCTATTCGCACAATTAAACGATGCGCAACTGGAAGCTGTGACGGCGATTAGCACCAAGCGCAGCTTCAAAGCCGGCACCGTTCTTTTCTCCGAAAAAGAAATCGGCTCCGTCTTCTACATGGTGCTCAGCGGCTCCGTCAAAATTTATACGACCGGCTCGACCGGAGAAGAGAAAATTTTGTCGATCTGCAAAGCCGGCGAAAGCTTCGGCGAGTTATCGCTCATCGACGGGAAGCCGCGTTCCGCTTCCGCGCAGACGTTGGAAGACTGCATGCTCCTCGCCATCACAGGACAAAGCTTTCTCGATCTGCTGCGCACGCATTTTGATATTTCACTCGGCATCATGCAAGAACTGAGCCACCGCCTGCGCGATACGAACCAGCAAGTCTACGATCTCACCTTTCTGGACGCTCGTACGCGCGTGATCAAAAGCCTGATCACCATGGCGAACAAGCACGGTCTCCGCAACGGCAGCATCATCACAATAAAGCTCGTACTGAACTTTGATGAAATCTCCCAACTGGCGTCCGTTCAGAAAACAACCTTGATGCAGGTCATCCGCGATCTGGAGGAGAAAAAAATTCTAACACTCTCCCCTTCGGACTTCAAGCTCGACCTCGCCAAGCTACGCTCATAAGCCGGCGCTGACTGCTTCCTTGGCCGAGTTCGCCTTCGCGGAGCTTTCTATGCGGTCAACCAGCGCATTCGCCGCTTCCTTGCCCTGACGGATGCAATCCGGCAGTCCGACGCCATGGAAGCCTGCGCCGGTCACCCAGACACGCGGCATTGCAGCCGAGAGCTTCGCGCGAAAATCCGCGAGCTTTTCGAGATGGCCGACCGGGTATTGCGGCATGGAGTGCATGAGACGCGTCACTTCGCTGAACAGCGGCGAAGCCTCGATACCCAGCAGCTTGCGAATGTCCCTGCGGGCCAGTTCCACAAGCTCCTCGTCGGACAACGACGGCCACTCCTGCTCGCCCGCGCGGCCGATGTAGCAGCGCAGCACAACTTTGCCATCCGGCGCCGTATGCAGCCATTTGGCGGATGTCAGCGTGCAGGCGGTTATGGCCAAGCCCTCGCTGCGCGGCACCAGGAAACCGGAAGCGTCCAGCTCGAACGGAATATCTTTTCGGTCGAACGCCATAATGACGTTGGCAACGGATATATACGCAATGTTCCGCAGCACCTCCGCAATCGGCAATTCATCCAACAGCTTGGCCGCCTGATACGTTTGCGTCGTCACAATCAGCCCATCGACGACTTCCTCATGTCCGTCCTCAAAGACCACCTTCGCAGGCCCGCCAGCCGCAGCGGAACCGTCACCGGCTGCAGCCGTCACTTTCGTTACGCCCACGCCTGTCCGAAGCTCTGCCCCGCCTTCCCGAAGCGCAGCCTCTAAACCTTCCACAATCGTTTTCAAGCCTCGCTTGAACGTCACAAACACCGAATGCCGCACAGACTGTGGCAAATGCGCGCTTTCCTCCGGCACGTTTTTGCGGCTCGCCATCATCCCGAGAATGACGCTGCGATGCTTCTGCTCCATCGCGCCGAACTGCGGAAACGTCGACTTCAAGCTCAGCTTGAACGTGTCTCCTGCATAAATGCCGGCGAGCAGCGGCTCCACGACACGCTCCAACACTTCCGTCCCCAAGCGACGCTTTAGAAAATGACCTAACGATTCATCCGTCTGTTTCTTGCGCTTAGGCAGCACGAAATCCATCGCAGCGCGCACCTTGCCGAGTGGCGAGATCAGCCCAGTCCTCATAAACGGCGTCCACTGCGTCGGAATGCCGAGCACGAGGCCCGGCGGCATCGGATGCAACTTCCCTTGGCGCACGATGAACGTTTTCTTCGCTTTCGGATTCGTCGCAGTCAACTCACCTTCAAGGCCCAGCTCATACGCCAGATCAATGATCGGCTTCTTTCGAGCGAGAAACGAATCCGGCCCTTTTTCAATGACAAAACCGTCCCGCTCCAGCGTGTGAATTTTGCCGCCCAGCTTCTCCGACTTCTCTACAACGGAAATACGGAAGGGTGCACCTTCCGCTTCCAGTCGCTTTTGCAAATAAAAAGCTGCGCTAAGGCCCGTGATGCCGCCGCCGATTACCATATAGTGAGGAGTATGTGGACTCATGACGGATTAGCCACTTTTGTCTCTTGCCATTTCTTATAGACCACATCGCTCAGCGTTTCCATATAGAGCGGGTCCGTGTTCAGCGATTCCGTTCGTTCGAGCTGAATGCCCAGTTCCTTCGCAAGCGCCTGCGCTTCAATGTCGATGTCATACAGCACTTCCAGATGATCCGACACGAAACCGATCGGGCACAGCAAAATTTTGCGCACATGTTCTTCATTCGCTACCGTCTGCATCACATCCAAAATATCCGGTCCGAGCCACGGCGTAGCCGTCTGCCCGGCACTTTGCCAGCCGAACTGCCAATTCGTAAGTCCGATGCGATCCGCAATCGCTGTAGAGGTCGCCAGCAGTTGATCCGGATACGGATCTTTCATCTCCAAAATTTTCGCAGGCAAGCTGTGCGCCGTGAACATCACGCGCACCTCGTCGCGATTGCCATCAAACTTGGCGAGTGCGTTCACCACGCGTGTTTGCAGCGCATCGAGCAGCTTCTCATGCAAGTGATACTCAAGAACGAAGGAGATCTTCAAACCAAGCTCATCCGCTTTATCCTGCGCACGTTTCACATAGCCGCCAACACTCATGACCGAGTAATGCGGGGCCAGTACAACGCCGACGGCTTCCTGAATGCCGTCCTTCACCATTTGATCCACACCGTCTTCAATATAAGGCTGCGCGTGCTTCAACCCTTGATAGCAGACGAATTCAACCTCCGGATGCTCCCGGTGAAGCGTCGCCTCCAGGCTTTGCACTTGCTTATTCGTGTTCTCGCGCAGCGGGAAAAAACCGCCTACAATCGCCTCATACCGGCTCGTCAGCTCATGCAGCTGCTCCGCAGTCGGCGGATGCCCCCGGCGGATGTGGGTATAGTACGCTTCAACTTGATCTAGGCTCTCCGGCGTTCCGTACGACATGACGAGTACGCCAATCCGTTGTTTGGACATGTTAAACACCACTCTTTTCTGCTTGCTGGGATAATACCGAATGGGAATACGAATGGATGAACGCGGTCAACTCTTTTAACTTCTCCAGCGAAGCTTCCGGGAACAATCCATGGCCCAAGTTAAAAATATAGCCCGGATGCTGCATACCCTCATCCATAATCGCTTTCGCCTGCTTCTCAATGACCGACATCGGCGCCGTCAAAATGTAAGGATCCAGGTTCCCCTGCACCGCATATCGGTGATCCAAACGTTCACGGCCGACGTTGATCGGCACGCGCCAATCCAGCCCGATCACGTCGGCCTGAATGCCTTTCAAATACGGCAGCAGCTCGCCGGAACTGACCCCTGGGAAATAAATTTTCGGCTCTTTCAAATCCGCCAAACCGGCAAAAATCCGCATCATCGTCGGCCGCACATACACATCGAAATCGGCCGGCGACAGCGCGCCGACCCAACTGTCGAACACCTGCACCGCCTTCGCACCTGCTGCAATATGCGAGCGGAGATACGTGATGACCATATCACCGAGCTTGTCCATGAGCGCGAACCAGACCGCAGGCTCCGAGTACATCATTTGCTTTGTACGGATGTAGCTCTTGGACGGTTTGCCCTCGATCAAATAGCTCGCAATCGTAAACGGCGCACCCGCAAATGAAATGAGCGGCACCTCCAGCTCCCGGTCAAGAATGCGAATCGTTTCAATGATGTGCGACAAATCCTGCTCCACGTTGATAGGCCGCAGTTTGGATACATCTTCTGCCGTCCGCACCGGCGTATGAATCACGGGGCCAATATCTTTTACAATATCAAAATCAACGCCCAGCGAAGCAACCGGATTCATAATATCGGAATATAAAATCGCCGCATCGACGCCGAGCTTCTTGATCGGCATCATCGTCACTTCAACAGCCAGCTCAGGCTGACGGCAAATTTCGAGCAGCGAGTATTTCTCTTTGATTTTGCGGTAATCCGGGTCATAACGTCCCGCTTGACGCATATACCACACAGGCAGCGTATCGACCTGCTCCTTGCGGCACGCTTTTATAAAATTATCGTTGTAGCTCATCGGCTCAAACACCATCCTCTGATCGTCCGTTCCTATTCTCATCCATTATGCCCTAATTATCCCGCTCTCACAACTGAGGTAAGCTTCGCTAATGCGACAAATGTATGACAAAAGAACCACCCGGCTCTGCCGGCTCGTTCGCTCTGCTTCATAAAGGAAGCAGCCCGACAGCAGCGCTCGAATGGTTCTCATGCCTATTATTTTTGCAGGTAACGAGCAATATCTTTGGCGAAATATGTCAAAATAATGTCGGCACCGGCACGCTTGAAGCCCGTCATCGTCTCCATGACGATCGCTTCTTCGTTCAGCCAGCCGTTCGCTGCCGCCGCTTTCACCATTGAATATTCTGCACTGACGTTATACGCCACCAGCGGCAGATCGAAGTTGTCTTTCAGCGTGCGAAGAATATCCATATACGCCAGCGCCGGTTTCACCATGAGGAAATCTGCGCCTTCAATCACATCGGATTCCGCTTCGCGCAGCGCTTCCCTGGCGTTGGCCGGGTCCATTTGATACGTTTTGCGGTCACCGAATTGCGGCGTCGAGTGGGCTGCGTCACGGAACGGACCATAGTAGGCGGACGCATACTTCACGGAGTACGCCATAATCGGCGTGTTCTCGTAACCGGCCTCGTCAAGGCCCGAACGGATCGCTTGCACATAGCCGTCCATCATGTTGGACGGTGCGATAATGTCCGCACCTGCCTTGGCCTGAGATACCGCTGTGCGAACCAACAGCTCCAGCGAAGGATCGTTCGCCACATCGGCAGCGCCTGTCATCGGATGATGGTGAATTACGCCGCAATGGCCGGTATCTGTGAATTGACACAAGCAAGTGTCGGCAATAATCAGCAGATCCGGGTACACCTCTTTGATGTAACGGCAAGCCTGCTGTACGATACCTTCATCCATATAAGCGGATGTGCCTTTGGCATCCTTATGATCCGGAACGCCGAATAGCAAAATCGCTTGAATGCCAAGACCTACGATTTCGTCCAATTCTTCCTTCACGCGATCAAGCGACCAGTGGTATACACCAGGCATCGATGCAATCTCCGATTTGACGTTCGTACCATGGGTGACAAAAATCGGCTGCACAACATCGTTTACCGTCACTTGATTCTCGCGAACGAGATTGCGAATAGCTGCATTGCCGCGCAGCCGGCGGTTACGTACGATTGGAAAACTCATGATGCATTCCGCCTCCTTGAATCATGCTGTGCACGAGCGAAGCAACTGTCGCTTCCTCGGCCATATAAGTAATCGGCAGGCCAGCCTTGGCGGCTGTCTCCGCCGTTTTCGGACCAATACAAGCAATTTCCACACCTTGCAGCAGCGAGAGCGGATCTTCCACCCCGAGTTGGCGCAGCGCTTCAAATAAATTCGTAACGGTCGAGGAACTGGTAAAAGTAATGATATGAATGCTTTGCGTTGTCAAAAGCTGCAGCAGCTCGTCTCCGTCGTCGACGCTCAGAACATTCTCGTAGATGTCGACTTCGGTCACTGAAAGCCCCAGCTCGCCTAGCCGCTTAGGCAAATAATCGCGGGCGAGGTCCGCCGTCGGCAGCAGTGCCTTCTGACCGGCCCGCAGCTCGGCTTCCAGCGCCTCAAGAATGCCTTCGCCTTGAAATTTGGCGGGAATCACATCGGCGATAATCCCGCGCTCCGCGAGTGCTTCGGCCGTTTTCGGGCCGACCGCCACGATGCGGGCGCCGCCTAGCTTACGGATATCAATGCCCCGTTCCCGCAGGCTGCGGAAGAAATACTCGACGCCGTTAACGCTGGTCAGGATGACCCAGTCAAACTCCGGCAATCGCGCCAGCGCAGCGTCGAGCGCCGCAACCACCTCCGGCTTGGTTGGCGGCTGCATGCGGATGACCGGAAACTCGACCGGCTCACCGCCCAAGTCGTCGATCAGATCTACCAATTCGCTAGCCTGACTTCTGGCGCGCGTAACCATAATCCGTCGGCCGAACAGCGGCTTCTTCTCCACCCAAGCCAGTTTCTCACGCAGCTTGACGACTTCGCCGACGATGATCACCGCGGGCGATTTAAAGTCCGCGGCGCGAACTTTTTCCACAATGTCCCCCAGCGTCCCCGTAATCGTCGCCTGGTCAGCCCAAGTGCCCCAGCGCACGAGCGCTACCGGCATGTCCGCCGGCTTGCCGCAGCGAATCAACTCCCGGCAAATTTGCTCCAGATTCGCTACGCCCATAAGGAACACCATTGTGCCTATCGCTTTGGCCAAATGATCCCAGTTCAGGCTGGAGTAGGTCTTGTTCGGATATTCATGTCCGGTCACGATCGCCACGGACGATGTAAAATCGCGGTGCGTCACGGGAATCCCCGCATACGCAGGTACCGCAATGGAAGAGGTAATCCCTGGAATGATGTCAAACGTAACCCCGTGCTCCGCCAGCAGCTCGGCCTCTTCGCCGACGCGGCCGAACACGCTTGGATCGCCGCCTTTGAGGCGTGTGACCACTTTGCCTTGCAGCGCAAGATCCAGCAGCAGTTGGCTGATTTCTTCCTGCTTCAGAATATGCTTGTCCGGCAGTTTGCCGACAAAAATCAGCTCGGCCTCTGGCCTGCGGTGCTTCAGCAACCGCGGATTCGCCAAACGGTCGTACACGATCACGTCCGCCCGCTGAATCGCCTCCATCCCCCGAACGGAAATCAGCTTCGGATCTCCCGGCCCCGCACCGACCAGAAATACTCTCCCCTTGTTCACAGCCCTCACGTCCTCGCTTCGTTTAGGATACGTTCCGCTCCCTGCGCAATCAGCTTGTCTGCGACAAGCCGGCCCAGCGCCTCCGGATCGCTCCCGGATGCCGTCTCCTTGAGCATGACGGCGCCGTCCGGCGAGCCGACCATGCCGGTCAGCGTCAGCTCCGGCGCTTCGGCTTCTCCGCCGGCCGCGCTTACGCTCGCGTAAGCGCCGAGGGGCACCTGGCAGCCTCCATTGAGCCTGCCGAGGAACGCCCGCTCGGCGCGCACCGCAAGCGCGGTCGGTTCATGCTGGAACTTGCCCAGCAAGTCCAGCACAAAGTCGTCGCTGCCGCGGCACTCGATGCAGAGCGCACCCTGACCTACGGCAGGGAGGCACTGCTCCGGCGGCAGATACGCCGTGATGCGATCCCTCCAGCCGATCCGGTGTAAACCGGCGGCAGCGAGCAGTATCGCATCGAAGTTCTCTTCATCGAGCTTGCGCAGCCTCGAATCGATGTTGCCGCGGAGCGACTCGATCCGCAGGTCGGGACGCACATGCTGCAGCTGCGAGCTCCGACGCAGCGAGCTCGTGCCGACGAGCGCGCCCTGCGGCAGGTCGTCCAGGCTTTTCGCGCCGCGGGTAATGAGCGCATCGCGCGGGTCCTCGCGCTCCGGGATCGCGCCGATGACAAGCCCTTCCGGCAGTTCGAAAGGCATATCCTTCATGCTGTGCACGGCGATGTCGATCTCGCCGTCCGTGAGCGCCTGTTCGATTTCCTTCACGAACAAGCCTTTACCGCCCACCTTGGACAGTGTCACGTCCAGAATGCGGTCGCCTTTGGTGACAATTTTCTTGATCTCAAATTGGCAAGCAATGCCGTGCTTCTCTGCAAGCTGTTTGAGCAACTCTACGGCTTGTCCTGTCTGCGTTAACGCCAGTGCACTTTGCCTTGTGCCTACAATAATCGTTCTCATGATCTCCTTGCCTCCTAAGCATGCCATCCGATTGCAGCGAGAAACGCCCACGAAGGCGCCTCTTTCGCCTCCCCCTGTCCACTCATCCAGGGCTGTTGCTCTAACGCTTGATAAAAAACCTCCGACCAGCCGCCAAAATCGCCTTGCCGGATCATGCCGAGCAAGTCCCAGTCCAACATCTCCTTGAACAGCTTTTGTCTTGCTTCTTTATTCGTGACCCGCTCCTGAACCAGCAAGCGAACTCGACTTAAAAAATCCAAATACATCTCATATTCCTCACCGTAGGCGGCATCAATCTCTTTGACGATTCTACGTGCTGCTGATGGGCTCGCGCCGGCCGTTGAAACGGCGATGACCAGCTTGCCTCGGCGAACGACCGAGGGCATAATGAAAGTGCTCAGCTCCGGCTGATCGACCACATTGATGAGCATGCTGCGCTCCATGGCATACCTTGCGATGCGGGCATTCACTTCCTTGTCGTTCGTCGCCGCCACCAGCAGCAAATAAACGCCGGCCTCATCGAGTGTCTGCACATTGAAAGTCTCTCTGCGCAGCACGACGCCAGACAGCCCTGCAAGGCCTTCTGAAAATTCCGCCGCAATCACGGTTACATGAGCGCCGGCGTTCAGCAGCGAACGCACCTTCCGTTCGGCCACTTGACCGCCGCCAATGACCAGACATCGGCTCCCCGTTAAACTCGCCATAATCGGGTACGGATGCTGCCAGCGCCGCGGTTCGGTCAATCCCATATCCATCCGTGAAAGCCGGATACGAGATTCGATACGACAAAGTTCAAGACGACGATGCAGAACGCAGCCAAATTCCAAACGGCGAGTTTATTGCCGGAGATCCGCATCGACACTCTTTGAAACAAATAGAAGGCGTAAGCTGCCAGCACGAAAAACGAATTGATCACTTTGGCATCGTATAGCAAATCCGAGTTGCCTTCCAGGAGCACCCAAACGATGCCAAGGCTCAGCGCCAACAGCAGCAGAGGAGCGCCAATGATGACCGACAAGTACGTGTAGGACTCAATCTTTTCAAGCGAAGGAAGCCTCATCACAGTTTGCGAGAACTTTTTTGCCTTCAGGCTTTTATGTAGAAAAACGTACATCCCGGAGAAAATGGCAGCAAACGAAAAGGCGGCATAACTGCCAATGGCGAGTGAAATATGAATGAATAAGAGCTCGTCGTTGATGTCCCAACCCGAATTGATTGGCTGGACATTGGGATTGCCGAATATATTTAACGCCAGAATCGCAAAGCCCAGCACATTGACAAAAAACACGAACAACTCAATCCGGAAAAACCGGTTCACAATCAGCGACACGGTCACGATGACCCAAGAGAACATGAACAGCACGTCCGACCTCATAAAGGCCCATTCCGTCAAGTGATTGTAAAGTGAGGCTGCAAGGTAAGCCGTCTGCAAACCCCATACAAACAAAAGCAGCCCCGTCCCCATCCGTTTCGCCTTCCGGTTCGCGCTTGCGAAATCCGAAAAGTAAAACAACAGGCTCAGGGCATACATATAAATCATCGCGTCAAACAACCAGCTTCGTGTTACCATGGCACCTCTCCCAGGCGATTAGCGCCTCTTATCAAGATGGGGTTACTAGATCCGCATTTTGTAAACCGCGAACGGACAGCTTGTCCTCGAGCGACAGCTTATTCTCGGCTATTTTGTGAGCGGATTCCAGCGCTTGAGCTATTTGATCTGCTTCTTCTTGTTGTCGAAGTGTTTCTTCCAAGGCAAAAATATGCGTAAACATCTCCAATGCTTCGTCGCCATGGCGCTCGCCGGCCATTTCTTTGACCCGCAGAATCGGGTCGCGAAGCATTTGATTGACGATACTTTTCGTAAATTTACGAATAATCTTGATTTCACGCTCGTCCAAATCCGGCAGCTTCTTCAGCATATTATCCATCGTTTCCTGATGAATGCTATTGGCTTTGGTCTGCAGCGCGCTGATAACAGGGCTAACGCCCAGCGTCTTCGTCCACTGCTCGAAGGCCGCCAATTCCGAGGCGATCATCACTTCGATCTTCGCCGCTTCTTTCTGGCGTTCTTGCAGATGCTTGTCGACGATGTTCTCCAGATCGTCGATATCGTAAAGGAACACGTTCGGCAGCGAGGAAATTTGCGGATCCAAGTCGCGCGGCACCGCAATATCCATCATGAACAGCGGGCGAGATTTTCTTTTTTGCACATAAGCTTGAATATCGCTCTTGGACAGCACATAGCCCGGAGCACCGGTCGACGAAATGATAATATCGACAGACGGCAGAAACTTCGGCATATCATCAAGCGTGCAAGGCACACCCTGGAATTTGTGCGCGAGTTCCTGGGCACGTTCAAACGTACGGTTCACAACGATGACCTTATTCGCGCCGTTCGCATACAGATGTTTCACGGTCAACTCGCTCATCTTGCCGGCACCGATAATCATGACCGTTTTGTTCAAATAGGATCCGAAAATCCGCTTGCCCAGCTCAACGGCCGCATAACTGACCGACACCGGATTGTTGCTGATGTCCGTTTCGGAATGCGCCTTTTTCGCGAGCGTAATAGCCTGCTTAAACAGTGTATTGAAATAAGTGCCCGTTGCTTTCAATTGTTGGGACGCGAAAAAAGCATCGCGCACCTGACCGAGGATCTGTGTTTCTCCGATCACCATGGAGTCCAGACCGCTTGTCACGCGGAACAAATGCTGGGCGGCTTTCTCATTCTCGTAATGATAGAGATGCTTTTGAAATTGGTCCTTCGGCACCCCGAACCAGCGTTCAATAAAATGCATCAAATAGTGACTGCACAGTTGAGCGCGGTCAACCACCGCGTAAATCTCGGTACGATTACAGGTGGCGACAATGACACACTCGAGTATGCTCTTCGTTACTTTCAGTTCGGCAATTGCTTTCGGAAGATCCGCATCTGCGAATGCAAACTTCTCACGAATCTCAACCGGTGCCGTCCGATAATTAAGCCCTACTGCAATAATGTGCAACGTTCCCACCTGCCTTTCCTTTTAGCTACGCCTTATTATAGCACAGTGAATTCGGGAAACCGACAAATTTTTTGACTAATTTATGAAAGCATGCGTTCTGATGGTTAGTTTTGACGACTGCAGCCTCGCCTATACCTGTATTTCCTTCTTATTGAAGCCCCTTTTTTCTTAAAAAAGCAGCTAAAGCGCCGTCCAGCTCGGCCAGCTTGGCGTTTTGCGAGGAAACGATGTCACCGTTCGACGCCATCAGCTTCTCATAAATATCGTACATTTTGTCGTACTGATCTCGCGTCTCCTTCAACGTCTGAATTTCATCCGGCTTCAACGTCCTTGCTCCGCCAAGCTGCATCCGCTGCACAAACTGGGAAAGCTGATCCACAAAGCTGAGTCCTGTCAGCTCTTCGCTTCCCCCTGCGGCTAGCACAAGCCGATCGTGCGTGTAGGAAGCCGAATACAACGCCTGCTTTACGGCGTCCAGATCGCGCGTGCTTTTGCTTTGCGGTGCTTCGTCCAAATAGTTTTTGAGTACTTCCATCTGAAACACGGAAACTTGAAAAAGCAAATGATTGGCGTCATGCGACTCGCCGCGATGTGTCAGCATCTGCTTCAAGGAATACAGCGGCCATAGAATAAGGAGCAGCACAACGCCATAGAGAATCGCTTTGCGCATCAATTTTTGTTTCCACACCGTTACCATCCCCCACCTTATATGGACTTCGTAACATTGTATGGGTAACGGGACAAACAAATAACCACGGATTTCTCCGTGGTTATAAATGAAACAACTTATTTATTTAACAAGCTCTGCTTGTTTGATGACTGGAGTTTCCACTTGCAATTCGCCAATACCGCGAACCAATTTCTTCGCATAGTATTTCTCTGGCTTCAATACGGATACCATGAAATCAATCGCTAACTGAGGGTCTACAGTCTCGCCGCAAGTATAGCAGTCAAGTGCAGCAAATCCTCTCTCAGGATACGTGTGAATGGAGAGATGACTCTCGGACAATAAAACAAGTACTGTTGCGCCTTGTGGTTCAAATTGCTTGGATTGTACAGATAATACGGTTGCTCCGCATACCTCGGCAGCTTCAACCATCTGAGCTTGCAGCCATTCTGCATTGTTCAGAAGTTCGAAATCTACCCCCCAAGTATCAATAGCAACGTGTCTTCCGAAAGTTGAGTATTCAGTTTCCATCTTTCGGTTCCCCCTTCCTAGGAATAAAATGTCTTACAAATTTCATCCGCTAGGACCTACGTCATTCACTTCCCGAGGGTATAATCTCTCGCAACATTCAATGTCCTGAGTGAATCCTGGTTCCTATATTGTTTTCAACGAGATTAAAAATAACATCTATCGACGATAAATGCAATACTTTTTTTTGCCACCGCTAAACTGTCACGTTTGCGCCATATCTAACTTATGTGAAAATGAAGGTTTGGTGCTTCCCCAACAAAAAAAGACCCAAAAATGGGTCTTTCAATCGCATGCATATTTATGAATAATTAGGCCTCCAAGACGAATAACCGGTGGGTTAATTCCTTGAGACGAACGTCGACTTGTTCATGTTCTAGCGGCTCTTGCAGCATGTTTCTCACGTCGAGCAAATGATTGATCTGATCATGGATCATCTCAATTTCTTGTTCAATTTCCTGGCGATTGAACAGTTGCTGCAATAGGCCAATCGTGTCTTTATGCTCATAAATAACTGTGACGCGCTGACCTTTTATCTCTTCAATTTTCACAACAGTGCCATGCGCATACGTATACACCATGGTATACGCCGAATAGATGCGGTTCACAATTGCGCTTCCTTTGAAATCCGAGACAGCCTTGCGCATTAAATTTGCTAGTTTCGTGTTGCTTAATCTGCAGGATCCTGTGCACTCGTAAAGGCCCGATTTTTTCTCAAATGAGAGGACGATCTCTTGACCGTCGGCGCCATCTTGAAAAACAACCTCTTGGTTCCCGTTTTCCAAAACTTTGACCTGAAGCGCCAACTGATGATCGACAAACATTTGAAAAAACTTCAACATCTCGGCTTCTGTTAACTGGAGGCAGGTTTTGACATATTCAGTCGCTAACCTTTGTGCCATAAAAATCCCTCGATTCTTTGTTTTCAAGCCATAAACTCTTTACCTTGTTTTATATTATACTACACGGCTGGCGAATATTCCTGCCTTCCATTCATGATAATCCGCCAAATATTCTGAAAAAACCGGAGAAAGCTCGAATGGCGCTTCACTTTCCCTTAAAAACCTCGCTTTCCTGTAGGGTTCTTTGTGAAATGCTCCCTCATTCAGAGTTAACTCCTGAAGAGATAAAAACCGCCTTGCGCTTGGCAAGACGGCTTGCTTATTCTTATTCCGCGGAAGTACCAGCTTCGGTTTTTGGAGTTTCACCCTCGACCGACACTGTTTCCTCGGACTCTTCGCTTGCGCCGTATCCGATCGCTTGCTCGAGAATGCTCCATAATTCATCTTTTCCGAGCTTCAATTCGGACGAAAAGAGCAGCGGCTGCACGCCTTTCGGCATGCCAAGGGTCTCACGCACAACTTTTAAATGCTTAGGCCATTGGGTTTTCGGAATCTTATCCGCCTTCGTCGCAACCACTTGCACGGGCACTCCCATATGGAGAAGCCACTCATACATGGCGATATCGTCTTTGGTCGGCGGATGTCTGAGGTCAACGAGCTGCATGACCAACATCAGCGGTTCCCGGTTCAGCAAATAACCTTCGATAAACTTCCCCCACTCTTCGCGCTTGGTCTTGGACACCTTGGCGTAGCCGTAACCCGGGAGATCGACGAAGTATAAGTCCTGATTCACTTTATAATAATTGAGCGTTTGCGTTTTGCCCGGTTGGGAGCTTGTTCTGGCCAAGTTCTTCCGCGAGATCAAACAGTTGATCAACGAGGATTTCCCGACATTCGAACGCCCTGCCAGAGCAATCTCCGGCAAGGCGTCCTCAGGATATTGACTAGGTCCAACCGCGCTGATAATGAATTCAGCTTGATTGACTTTCATGATTTCAACTCTTTCCAAAAGCTTATTTAAGCGGTACCTACTGGCGCCCCTGGCCGATTCCGAACCAATGCGTGTTCCAGCACCTGATCCATGTGCGAAACCGGAATGAACGTCATGGCTTCACGTACGCTCTCCGGCACATCGACAAGGTCCTTTTCGTTGTCTTGCGGCAGTAAAACCGTTTTGATGCCTGCTCGGTGCGCGGCCAGCGATTTTTCTTTCAGACCGCCGATCGGCAGCACGCGGCCGCGCAGTGTAATCTCGCCTGTCATCGCCACATGGCGGGAAACAGGGATATCCGTTAATGCTGAGATCAGCGCCGTTGCCATCGTAATGCCCGCCGACGGACCATCTTTCGGAATCGCGCCTTCCGGGATATGAATGTGAATGTCATTCTTCTCGTGGAAGTCCGCCGGAATGCCAATCACATCCGCCCGTGAGCGCGTATAGCTGAATGCCGCTTGTGCTGATTCCTTCATCACGTCGCCAAGCTTGCCGGTTAGCGTTAGCTTGCCGGTACCCGGCATGACCGTGACTTCGATCACGAGCGTGTCGCCGCCAACCTCCGTCCAAGCAAGACCCGTCACGGCGCCAACCTGATCCTTGTCTTCGGCCACGTTGTATTTAAACTTCACAGGACCGAGGAAATCCTTCAGATTGTCCTCAGTGACATGCACAGGCTCGGAAGGGTCGGATACGATTTTTTTCGCAGCCTTCCGGTTAATCCCCGCTACCTGCTGCTCCAAATTCCGGACCCCGGCTTCCCGCGTGTACTCACGCACGATTTTCATCAAGGCGCCTTCATCGACAACGAGCTGGTCATCCTGGAGCCCGTGATCGCGTTTTTGCTTTGGCAGCAAATATTTTTTCGCGATCTGGAGCTTCTCGATTTCGGTGTAGCCCGGAATATAGAGAACCTCCATACGATCCAGCAAGGGCCGCGGGATATTGTGTACGGCATTCGCCGTAGTGACGAACATGACCTTAGACAAATCATAAGGTACTTCTATAAAATGATCGCTAAAAGTGCTGTTTTGCTCCGGATCCAGAACCTCAAGCAGTGCGGCCGCCGGGTCTCCCCGGAAATCCATCGCCATTTTGTCGATTTCATCCAGAAGGAATACGGGATTGCTTGCTCCAGCATTTTTCATCCCCTGAATAATGCGCCCAGGCATCGCACCGACATAGGTGCGGCGATGACCTCGAATCTCGGCTTCATCCCGAACGCCGCCGAGTGAAATGCGCACGAATTGCCTGTTCAAGGAACGCGCGATGGAACGCGCAATCGACGTTTTCCCGACCCCAGGCGGGCCAACAAGGCAAAGAATCGGGCCTTTGAGCTTCTGCACGAGCTTCTGCACGGCCAAGTATTCCAGGACGCGCTCTTTCGGCTTCTCCAGTCCGAAATGGTCTTCGTTCAAAATCTCTTCTGCCTTATCGAGATCAAGATCGTCAGCCGTTTCCTTATTCCACGGAAGGCCGAGCAGCCAATCGATGTAGTTGCGAATGATGCCGCCCTCCGCCGAGGTTGCCGGCATTTTCTCCAGACGGTCGATTTCTTTCTCGACTTTCTCCTTTACCTTCTCAGGCAGCTCCGCTTCGGCCAGTTGGCTACGCAGCTCATCCGCCTCGCCTGCTCGGCCTTCTTTATCGCCAAGCTCCTTCTGAATGGCCTTCATCTGCTCGCGGAGGTAGTATTCCTTCTGCGTCTTTTCCATTTGCTTTTTGACGCGTTGGGAGATTTTACGCTCCAACTCGAGCACTTCTCGCTCGTTATTCAAGATGTTCAGCATTTTCTCCAAGCGCTCGCGCACGTCGACCGTTTCGAGAATCTCCTGTTTATCCTTGATTTTCAGCGACAAATGACTGCAGATGACGTCCGCCAGACGGCCCGGCTCATCGATATCCGAAACCGCGGCGAGCGTCTCCGGCGTTACTTTTTTGGATAAATTGATGTAATGCTCGAACTGATTAAGCACCGTACGCATGAGCGCATCGATTTCAGGATCTGTCGTATCCTGCTCTGGAAGCTCCTTCGCCGTCACCTCGTAATATTCGTCGTTAGACAAATAATCCACGATTTCCGCGCGCAGCACACCTTCAACCAGCACACGGATCGTACCGTTCGGAAGCTTGAGCATTTGTCTTACTTTAGCAATCGTGCCGATCCGGTAAATATCCTCTGTAGTTGGTTCTTCTATGTTGATCTCCGATTGAGAGCAGAGGAGAATCATGCTGTCATCTACCATCGCCCGTTCGAGTGCTTTAACCGACTTTTCCCTTCCTACATCAAGATGTAGGACCATGCTTGGATAGACAAGTAGTCCCCTAAGAGGCAATAGCGGCAATCTGCGCACCTTGATTTTTCCAGGTCCCATCCTCTGCACCTCCATTTTTCCTCTTGTTGCCTTTACATTTTAACAAAACTAACCGCAAAACACCAATTTGCACCTTACATCAGGTGTTAACTTCTTACATCCCTTTATTGGCATCGATGCTTTGCGGGTTGGCATGCAAAATCGGCAGAGCAGATGAAGCCAGACCTCTCTCCGGCGCAAGCGGAATTGGAATCACGTTCTCTTGCAATTCAAGGCCCAGGGCTACACTTAGCACTTCTTCAATCGTTTCGGCCGCGTACACTTGAACCCCCGGCAGATCCTCGAAGAGCGCCTGCCAGTTCTCCTTCGGAATAATGACCCGAGTCGCACCAGCTTGGAACGCCGCCTCCACTTTCGCTACAACACCGCCAACCGGCTTCACTTTGCCGTGAATGCTCATTTCCCCAGTCATCGCAAGCTTATTATCCACAGGGATACGTTGAATGGCCGAAGCGATCGCCGTCGCCATGGAGATGCCCGCAGAAGGACCGTCAATGGGCACACCGCCTGGGAAATTGATGTGGAGGTCATAGTCCGATGTGTTGAACCCCAATTTGCGCAGCACGGTCAGCACGTTTTCTACAGAACCACGCGCCATGCTCTTTCTGCGAATCGTACGGGAGCCCCCGCCCATTTCTTCTTCATCGACAACGCCCGTGATGTTGAAAATGCCTGCACCCGGAACGGCAGCGGGAATGGCGCTGACTTCGATTTCGAGCAGCGTTCCGAGGTTAGGACCGTACACGGCAAGACCGTTGACGAAACCGATTTGCGGCTGTGCCGGCACTTTGCGGTCCGGGCGCGGCGGAATTTGCGACGAGTTGACAACCCACTCTACATCGGCTGCCGTAATTTCGTTGCGTTTGTCCGTCAGCGCAAGACCTGCTGCCAGTTGAATCACGTTAACGGCTTCACGTCCATTTGTCGCATATTTGGTGACAACCTGTACGGCGTCCTCACATTTTTTGAACCCGATCTTGTCGAGCGCCTTTCTTGCAATTTCACCGACCTCGCCAGGCAGCAGCGGACGGAAAAAGATTTCCATGCACCGCGAGCGGATCGCAGGCGGAATTTCGCTCGGCGTGCGCGTCGTGGCGCCTACCAAACGGAAATCGGCCGGCAGGCCGTTTTGAAAAATGTCGTGAATATACCCGGGAATGTTCGCATCCTCCGAGCTGTAATAGGCGCTCTCTAGAAATACCTTGCGGTCTTCCAGCACCTTTAATAATTTGTTCATTTGTGTAGGGTGCAATTCACCGATTTCGTCGATAAACAAGATGCCGCCGTGCGCCTTCGTCACTGCGCCCGGCTTCGGCTGCGGAATGCCGGCAACGCCCATCGCGCCAGCCCCTTGATAAATCGGATCGTGGACCGAACCGATCAGCGGATCCGCAATGCCACGTTCGTCAAACCGGGCGGTCGTCGCATCGATTTCTGTGAACTTGGAATCCGGACGGAACGGCGATTCGTCGTTCTTCTTCGCTTCCTCCAGCACAACGCGTGCCGCTGCCGTCTTACCGACACCCGGAGGTCCGTAAATGATGACGTGCTGCGGGTTAGGACCGCACAGCGCGGCTTTTAGGGCCTTCAATCCCTCTACCTGCCCTACAATATCCTGCATCGAGGAAGGTCTTGTTTTCTCCGACAGTGGCTTGGTCAGCGAAATGGAGCGCAGCTTTCTCAGCTTCTCCAATTCTTTCCTGGATTCTCTATCGACAGCAGACCGATTGGATTGTTGATTGCGCAGCAAATTCCAGAAATACAACCCGATCACAACCGCGAAAAACACTTGAATAACCATCAATATTATACTCAAACTCATCGTGCTAACCTCCTTGAAACTTTCGTCGTCAGAAAAGCTTATAACTTCCAGTATTCCCGCGGAAATGCAGGTTAATCCAATTCAAGCAAACTTTTGCCTGGCGTATGGAAGGGCCCGAATCGAAGAAGGATAAGGGTAGATTTTTATGCAAAAGGATGTGGGCCGGCTTGAAACGATTTGCATTACTCACAGTTCTTCTTATGATGATTGTCGGTGCTTCTACGTCGCAAGCGATGGCGAATTCAGATCCTTTGCTGCCGAGCGCCGACGTCCTCCTTGATGTGGGGCACGGTGGCATCGACAGCGGAACGATGTTCGGGAAATACGAAGAGAAAGCTATGAATCTAGCAATTGCCAAAAAAACATATAAAGCCCTTCGCAAAAGGGGCTTCCGTGTCATGATCAACCGTACCGAGGATTACGCTTTAAGCGACGACAACACGTGGTCCTACGGCGGCCGGCACCGCAAAGATCTCGCCCAGCGCGTAGGACTCGCGAATACACTGCAGCCACGCATGATGCTAAGCCTACACATCAACTGGTCCAGAAAGCCATACGTTCGCGGCCCGCTCGTCATTTACCAGAACCAGTCGGAAAGCATTTTGCTGGCGTCCCTGCTGCAAGATGCGTTGAACCAAGTGTATGAAACGGAAGAGCTTCCCGTGCTCGGTAAAAAATACTACGTGCTGCGAAACACGAAATGCCCTTCCGTTATCGTTGAGCTCGGCTTCCTGTCCAATAGCAAGGATCGAAAGCTGTTGAACGACAGCCACTTTCAAACAAAGTTAGCCAAAGCGATTACCCATGCCGTGGAACAATACATGTCCATGACGCATCCGAAATAACTTATTTTACCATTTGAGAAATGGGAACAAACGTCGCTTCCTTTTGAATCGCAGGAATCGCTTCTTTAATGACTTGCGCGGTTTTCTTGCCCGGCGGGCCGACATGTCCGATGGCAATTACGCTATCCTTATCGTGAATGAGCTTTTTCAGCTTCGTCATCTGTTTACTGATGTGACTGTACGTATAGAGATCATCGAAAAACAATTGATTGCCTACATGAGGAACTCCTTTGGCTTCGGCCAGCTTGCCGATCACGCTTTTGGGTGTGGTTCGGCTGTCGAGCAAAAGAAGTCCGCGCTCCTTGCAAATATCTACGAGAATCCGCATCACGCGCTCGTCTGCGGTCGCCTTGGAGCCCATATGATTATTGATGCCGATAGCATATGGCACATCTTCAATGGCCGCGACGATCCGCTTATGAATTTCGGCGTCGGACAAATCCGTTGTGATGGCGCCGGGGCCCAGCCAACTCTTCTTTCCCCGCACCGGCTCCATCGGCAGGTGGAGAATCACGTCCAGCCCGCGGTCATGCGCCAACTGGGCATCCTGCTTCGTCGACGGCAGGAACGGCATCACCGCCGCGGTAAAAGGAATCGGCAGCTTCAACATTTCTGCCGTGCCGTCCATGTTATTGCCAAAGTCGTCGATGACGATGGCGATCTTTTTGCCCGGTGCACCTTGCGGTTCTGAACCTGTCCCACCCGGCGCAGGAAATTCCGGTCCCTTCGCCTTCATATTGAGCGGCGTAGCCAGCAGCATAACGCCTGCAATTGCCGTAAAAGCCATCGAACGAACTAACGTATTGATTCGTGTTGTCTTCATGTGAGACGCCTCCTGATCGCGTAAGAGCGCTGTGAAATGGTCGTTATGGCTTCCATTTTTTTCAGCTAGATTCATTATGCGTCGGATGCGCCTTAAATATGTAAAAAAACCGTTACCACCCGGGATCGGATGGTAACGGTTTTCGTTTAGTGTTTACGGCCGGGAATGACGCCTGTTTCCTCATAAGCCGTGACGATGCTGTCGATCTCCTTCTTCAGCTCGCTCAGAAGCTCGGCTTCCGGCACTTTGCGGATCATTTCCCCATAGCGGAACAACATGCCTTCACCGCGGGCACCGGCGATGCCGATGTCAGCCTCACGCGCCTCGCCAGGGCCGTTAACGGCGCAGCCGAGTACTGAGACTTTGATCGGTACCTTGATTTTCGCGATATATTCCTCGACTTCATTTGCAATCGAGAACAAGTCGATGTCCAGACGACCGCAAGTTGGGCAGGAGACAAGTGTTGCGGCGTTGGTAATAAGGCCGAACGTTTTAAGCAGCTCTCTGGCGACTTTGATCTCTTCGACTGGGTCCGCGCTAAGTGAAATACGCAGCGTATTACCAATGCCCATATTGAGCAGCGTACCGATGCCTGCCGCGCTTTTCACCGCGCCGGTGAAGAGCGTGCCTGCCTCAGTAATACCGAGGTGCAGCGGATAATTAAACGCTTTGGCTGCTTGGGAGTAGGCGGCAATCGCCATCGGCACGTCCGACGCTTTGAGCGAAACGATGATGTCGTGGAAGTCCAGCTCTTCCAAAATGTTAATGTGGAAAAGGGCGCTTTCCACCATCGCTTCAGCCGTCGGATAGCCGTACTTCTCCAGCAAATGATTTTCCAGCGAGCCTGCGTTGACGCCAATCCGAATCGGAATGCCGCGTTCTTTGCACGCCTTGACAACCGCCTCTACCTTATCACGTCGGCCGATATTGCCTGGGTTGATCCGGACCTTATCAATCCCGTTCTCGATCGCGGCAAGCGCCAGCCGATAGTCGAAATGAATATCCGAAACGAGCGGTATATGAATCTGCTTTTTGATTTCTTTGATCGCTTCGGCAGCTTCCTTATTGTTCACCGTGACTCGCACGATTTGACAGCCGGCCTCTTCCAAACGGAGAATCTCCGCCACTGTCGCCTTAACGTCCGCTGTCTTCGTCGTACACATGCTTTGCATGATGACTTCGTTGCTGCCGCCAATCGTCAGATCGCCGACACGGACGGGTCTTGTGTCTCTTCTATGGAACATTTTGGTTTCTCTCCCCATGACACCAAACATCCTCCGCTCCAATTCCCTATAGAAGAGAACCGGATTGGAGGCTGCATGATGGTTGATGAAATTGAAAGGTTAGGCGCTTTCTTCCTTCTTCTTGGAGGAAGCCTGCGCACCGTCCTTAGCTGTCAAGACAGGTGAAATTTTGTTCTGAACGGTTTCCTTGGATACCACACACGTGGAAACGTCCGTTCTTGAAGGCACCTCGAACATCACGTCCAGCATGATGCTTTCGATGATTGCACGCAGACCGCGGGCGCCTGTATTGCGTTTGATCGCTTCTTTAGCAATCGCGTCAAGCGCTTCCGGCTCGAACTGCAGCGTAACGTTATCCATTTCCAGCAACTTCTGGTACTGTTTCACGAGTGCGTTCTTCGGTTCGGAAAGAATACGCACAAGCGCTGCTTCATCCAGCGGCTCCAGGGTGGAAATGACCGGCAAACGGCCGACGAATTCCGGAATCAAGCCGAATTTCAGGAGATCTTCCGGCAAAGACATAGACAAGTATTCGCCAGGTTTCAGATCCATTTTCGTGCCATCCGTAGAGAAGCCAATCACTTTTTTACCGATTCTACGCTTAATAATTTGCTCAAGGCCGTCAAAAGCACCGCCGCAAATAAACAAAATGTTCGTCGTATCGATTTGGATAAACTCCTGATGCGGGTGCTTGCGTCCGCCTTGCGGTGGAACGGAAGCGACTGTACCTTCCAGGATTTTGAGCAATGCTTGCTGCACGCCTTCACCGGATACGTCGCGGGTAATTGACGGGTTCTCCGACTTGCGGGCTACTTTATCGATCTCGTCGATATAGATAATGCCGCGTTCCGCTTTTTCCACATCGTAGTCGGCAGCCTGAATAAGCTTGAGCAGGATGTTCTCCACGTCTTCCCCAACATAACCGGCTTCGGTCAGTGATGTAGCATCAGCAATCGCGAACGGGACATTCAAAATTTTGGCCAGTGTTTGTGCAAGGAGCGTTTTACCGCTGCCTGTTGGCCCTACGAGCACAATGTTACTCTTTTGCAGCTCAACGTCTTCCAGTTTGTTCTGGGAGTTGATGCGTTTGTAGTGGTTGTATACCGCCACGGCAAGGGATTTCTTCGCTTGATCTTGACCAATGACATATTGATCCAAAATGTTGCGAATCTCTTGCGGCTTCGGCACATCCTTCAGATCCAGCTCTTCTTCATGACCCAGTTCTTCTTCCACAATTTCCGTGCAAAGCTCTATACATTCATCACAAATGTAAACTCCCGGCCCGGCAACCAGCTTACGAACTTGGTCCTGGGATTTGCCGCAGAAGGAACATTTGAGTTGGCCTTTTTCATCGTTAAATTTAAACATGGGATCACTCCTTTATTTCAAGTCGTTTCGAGTGATAACCTCGTCGATTAACCCGTATGCTTTCGCTTCTTCAGCGCTCATAAAGTTATCTCGGTCGGTGTCTCTTTCAATTTTGTCAAGCGGTTGACCTGTGCGGTCCACATAGATCTGATTGAGCTTGTTCTTCGTCTTGATAATCCAATCCGCATGGATTTTAATGTCGGTCGCTTGACCTCTCACACCACCGAGCGGTTGGTGAATCATCACTTCAGCATTCGGCAGCGCATACCGCTTGCCTTTGGCCCCAGCTGTAAGCAGCAGAGAACCCATGCTTGCCGCCATGCCTACGCAGATCGTAGAAACATCCGGCTTAATAAACTGCATGGTATCATAGATCCCCATACCTGCAGTAACCGACCCACCTGGTGAGTTAATGTAGAGGTGAATATCCTTTTCCGGGTCCTGGGCGGACAGAAATAGCAGCTGGGCAATGACCAAATTAGCCACATCGTCATCAATCGCCGTTCCGATGAAGATGATGCGGTCCTTTAGTAAACGCGAGTAGATGTCGTAAGAACGTTCCCCACGAGCCTCTTGTTCAACAACCATAGGAATAAGACTCATTGTACCAACTCCTTTTGCGGCAATAGCCAAATTCTCTTTTTATGAGATTTCTCATACAGTTTATCACGTTTGCGCGGCAAAGTCATTTTTTCGAAAATCAGCTATGTATGGCGGGTCTTGCTTATGTTGTGGAAGCGCTGCGTTCGTAAATTAGGGTAAAAGAAAGGCACGTTGCTTACGTACGTGCCTTTACTTACCTTATTTACACAGCTGCGGAAACATGCTTGCTATTTTGAACCAGAAGGTCTACGGTTTTTCTGATCACAAGATCATTGCTCAGACCTTCCAGGCTTCCGTTGGAAGCGAACATTTCGCGAAGCTCAGCTGTCGTTTTTTGATAGGATGGCGCAAATTTCTCAAGCTCCGCATCAACTTCTTCGTCGGAAACTGTGATGTTTTCTGCAGCCGCGATAGCTTCAAGAACAAGGTTGTTGCGAACACGCTTAGCCGCGTCTTCTCTCATTTGATCTTTAAGCACGCTTTCGTTTTGTCCGGAGAATTGGTAGTAGATCTCCAGCGTCATGCCTTGGGAGCGAAGACGTCTTTCGAACTCTTTCACCATGATGTCAAGCTCGGACTCAACCATAGCTTGAGGAATTTCTACATCCGCGTTAGCTGCTGCTTTCTCCACAACTGCCGCTTCCAGCGCCGCTTCAGCGTCTTGCTTCTTGCGGTCGCCAAGACGTGTTTTCAGCTCAGCTTTGTACTCGTCCAGTGTGTCGAACTCGCTGACGTCTTTCGCGAATTCATCGTCCAGCGCAGGCAAGTTTTTGCGTTTGATGTCGTGAATTTTCACTTTAAACACAGCCGCTTTGCCTTTCAGATCCTCGGAGTGGTAGTTCTCAGGGAAAGTAACGTTAACGTCTTTCTCTTCGCCTTTGCCAAGACCTACGAGCTGCTCTTCGAAGCCAGGGATGAAGGAACCTGAACCAAGCTCAAGCGAGTACTTCTCCGCTTTGCCGCCTTCGAAAGGAACTTCATCAACGAAGCCTTCGAAGTCAAGGACAACAACGTCACCGTTCTCAGCTTGTCCTTCTTCCAGAACTACCAGTTCAGCATGGCGCTGTTGCAGACGCTCAAGCTCTTGGTTTACTTCTTCGTCCGTAACTTCCGCGCTTTGCGCTTCGACTTCAACACCTTTATAGTCGCCAAGCGTTACTTCCGGCTTCACAGTCACTTTCGCTTTGAATTTCAAAGCTTGTCCTTTGCCGAACTGCTCTACGTCAACCTCTGGGCGGTCAACAGGCTCAATCTTGGCTTCTTCCACCGCTTGTACATAAACTTCCGGCAAAATGATGTCCAGCGCATCTTGGTACAAGCTTTCTACGCCGAATTTAGCTTCAAAGATCGAACGAGGCACTTTCCCTTTACGGAAACCTGGCACGTTTACACGCGCTACGATTTTCTTGAACGCTTTGTCGAGTGCATCCGCAACTCGCTCCGCGCCAACTTCCACTTCAAGAACGCCAACGTTCTTCTCTATTTTTTCCCAACTTGCTTTCATTTTATGCCTTCCCCTCCAAAAATGTACCATGACATATATTTTCACGTTATGCTCATTATAACCACTCTATTATAACATATAACTTTTTCATTTCAAGACAGTAGCCTGGCAGGATATTCTGAGTCATCCCGGGTCGGGGCTGAACTGCTTTACAAACGCTTGCAGTGTATTGTACGCCCGTTTCCAGGGCAAAGTCATCCCGTCCACGATCCCATAATTGTCAAGGAGCTCCTCCCGTACCGACATCCCGAACAGCTTCTCCTGCAAAATAATATGAAGCGCCGAAGCCCACACGTCCACCGCGCTCTCTTCGGCCTGCGCCAGTTCGGCATACAGCGGAGTGCCGTACGCATAAGCCAGAAACTCTTGCCACGTCTGGCTGGCAAAGTACACAAAATCAGGCTGGCTTATTTCACTAATGTCTCCGATCCTGCGAATCATATCACGAATCCGGGATGGAAAATCCTCCGGGGAAATCGGCGTATCCTCGATATCGAGCAGCACCTGCTGCCCGTTCTTCGGCAGCGCGATCGTCCCCTGCTCCCCGATCCTTCGAAGCGTTTGCAACGCCTTGAACTGAATATGGGGATGCCGCGGCCGTTCCGTCAGCCATCCCGTCACAAAAGGGCCAAGCTCGGGTTGATCGAGAAAAGCCATCTGCTCCAGCGCGTTTACCTGCTGCTCGAGCGTTCCTTGCACCAGCATCTGCTGCAGCTTGGCTGTGAATTCGCCTTGGTCGACGGCCGATTTCTCGCGGATCGCCTGCCGGACGAAATCCGACTCGATTTCGCCGGCCTCTTCCTCTAGCGACTCACTTTGCGGAAACGCCACTTCCGGAAACATGGTCAGCAGCCACTGCTGAAGCGCTCCCCACTGCTCTTGCTTCACGGGATCCACTCCCGGGAATTGCAGCAAGTAGGCGAGCAGTTGCATCGCATCGCTGTATTGTTCTTTCCGCAGCAGCCTCGCCAGCTCTTCCTCGTAATACTGCGCAGTCTTTGGAAATAAAATTACGTTGTTTTTCGATGATTCCGTTATGCTTTTCACCTCGTTCCGGTAAACCTGCTCCTGTCAGTTTACTTGATCCCCTAAGGGATTGCAAAATTTTTAAAGAGGGAGTTGACTTCATTTTCCTCCTTGTGATATATTAACTCTTGCTTCGCCAAGCAGCCCTGGTGCTGGGAGGTAAGAAGTGATAGATGTCTCAGTAGCTCAGCTGGATAGAGCACACGCCTTCTAAGCGTGCGGTCGGGGGTTCGAATCCCTCCTGGGACGTAACGGAAGTACAAAAAAACCGCGCGGTTGCGCGGTTTTTTGTTGTTCGGGGATATAGGATGTACGATGAATACTACCCACAGGTGCCCTCTTGTCCGATTTAGGACAACAGGATGACAACAACATTTGAACGAATAGTATTTGCATTGACTTGGAGGGGGTAGGATGTTGCCACAGAACGAGTTTGATCGGCTTTGTACCAATGTCGAAAGTCAATTAGCCAACTGCCCTCGCATTCACTTCTATAGAACAACTGCATGGGCCACGGATGTCCCAAAGCTTTCAGGTATCTATGTGATCTGAAATCTTGACGGAAAGATCGTTACGTGGGAGAGACAGCCAACTTACGCGAGAGGATGAATGATTTAAAACCATACACTGCGACGAGCAGTCGGAATACGGGAGTTTTCGACTGTGGAGGGCTCACTTAACCGAACTTTTTCACGCGGCTCTTGGGAATAGAAACGAGAGGACCGGAAACAATGCCTGCAAAAAGGCAGGAATCTCCCTCATCCCCCTTGCGCTTCGATGAAATGCCTGCGATAAAGCAGGCATTTTGGGTGAAAGTCCTCCTTTTGCGCAATGCCCGCCCAAAAAACTGCCCTTTTGCAGGTATTTTGCTGAGCATGCCGTTTTTTCGGGAAATGCCTGCTTAATCGCAGGCTTTGGCAGTTCAGCGAGACTGACGCTTATTTAGGAAAGAACGATCTTTAACAATATACCTCCGGTATTCAGGCACGACGAAAGGGCATGACCCCGGTACAATACCGAGTTCACACCCTAAAGTCAGTTAAATTATATAGGATCTAGATTCCCGGAATCTCTTCCCTTTGTCGACTAAAGTTAACAATACGTTTGACCCATCAGTCGATCCGTACCACCTAAATGATGCAATTAAGACTGCAAAGCCCGCAGAATAATAGTCGCCGCCTCCGCGCGCGTCGTATCCGCCTGCGGTTTGACCGTCCCATCTTCATAGCCGCCGATCAAACCTGTGGCCACAGCCGTTGCCATTGCCGCACGCGCCCAATCAGATATAGCTCCGCTATCCGAGAAGCTGACGCTGCCGGACGCCGCCTGCAAGCTGGCTGCACGAACCACGATGACGGCCATTTGCTCACGGGTTATTTGGGCATCGGGCCCGAAGGTATTGTCGTCGTAACCTGTCACAACACCAAGCGCTGCGGCTGTCGCAATCGCCTCTTTCGCCCAATGATCTTTCGTATCGGCGAAGCTTGTGCCGGCTTTGGCCTGAAAATGAAAGGCTTTAACAATCACGGACACAAATTCGGCTCTCGTAATCGGACTTTCCGGCTTAAACGTGTTGTCCGGGTAGCCGTTGATCGCGCCTCGTTTCACCAATTCCCGCACGCTGGCTTCGGCCCAGTGTCCTTGAAGGTCGGTCAAATCGGCCGCGACCGGTTGCTCGCTTTTCACTTTGTCCGAAGCCAATACAGCGAATTTGCCAAAATGAGTCCATGCCCCGGAAACGTTCCCTTTCTCCGCATCTACCTTCACATTGCTCAACTGTACCCATTGCTTCTTTGATCCGTCCAACCAGTAAAGACTGATCGTCGATTTCTCAAAGTTCACTTTAGCCTTGTCAAAAGGCAGCGTGATAACAGCCGGCTTGTTAAAATCGCCTTCCTTGCTCTTCGTAATCTCGTAAATGTCGCCTGCCAATTGCCGTGCCCGGTCAGCAGGCAGCAGAGAAGCGTCGCTCAGTTTGCTGACAGTTACCTGAATGATGCCCTCCCCCGCTCCCGCGGGCAAATCAATTTTGACGCCGTTCAGGGTAATCGTGCCACCGCTAGCCGCCGAAATCGATCCGGAGTTAACCGGAGCGCCGCTGCCCCCGCCGGAATTCTGCGCAGGCGCAACCGGCGTATAGCTGGCGAACAGGGTAAAATGTTTCGTCCAGATCACAAGGTCTCCTCCGACCTTGATTGCAGCTTCTCCGCCAGCAGCAATCT
>NZ_RXHU01000058.1 GCF_003955665.1 Paenibacillus whitsoniae | reverse complement strand
GTTCATATCCTCACCGGGGTAGCCGCCACGGTAACCGCCGACAGCGATGACCTTTTCCTTTTGAAACACGCCGAAAGCTCCCGAAATAATAATGAGGCCATTGACCGCGCTCCAGCCGATTCTGCCACCGAGAAAAGCTTTCGTATATTCAACGTGCTGCAGGGCCGGCAGCAGCTTGCGGGGAAATTGCACATCCTTCACAATGCCGTCTTCCACGGTACAGCTGTTCACGATGCGAACATTGCCGCCAACGGCGATCGTCTCCTCGGGGTTCTCCATGTAAACCCGGGCAATGCGCGTCAGCGCATCCTTTTCAAGCAAAGAGTCCGCATCAATCGTGGAAATCAAATCATAGTGGGAAAGGTTGATGCCTGCATTCAGCGAATCCGCCTTCCCTCCATTTTCTTTATCTATGAAAAAAAGATTGGGATACTCGGGATTATGGTACACCCCTCTGATTTTTCCCGTTTTAATGGAACTGGACTGCACCGGGTGAATCCGCTCCAGCTTGAATTCTTCCAGCATGCACTTCAAAGTCCCGTCCTGCGAGCCGTCATTGACGACGATCACCTCATATTCCGCATAATTGAGCGCCAGCAGCGACCTGACGTTCTCAATAATCGTTAACTCCTCGTTATAGGCCGGCACCAACAGGGACACCGGCGGGAGCTGGCTGGAACTGGACAGCTTTTGAATCCGATTGTACTGAATGCCCCGCTTCATCGCGAAAATATGCCGGATCGAGAAGCCGAAGATACAGTAATAGAGCAGTGTGACGAGAACCACGTAGAAGAGCGCGGCGTAGCTGTAATAGAACAGAAACTCCCTCAGCCCTTTCAGGAATGAGTCCAACACCGCTTGATAGCCAAAAACCCACATGTTTACGCAACCCTCCTATACGACACGATATAACCGTGCAGCTTTTCGAAATATTTTGTCATACGTGTACATCAACGTATTATATTGCGTGAGCTTATCCCAATTGTGCAGCTGCATAGACAAATGCTTGAGTTCATCGTCGATCAGCTGCTGCATGAACTGTCCGCGTTCCGTCCCTTGAGCCGCTGCCGCCCGCTCACAAAGCGCTGCCATCCCTTCTTCTCCCATGCGGAGCAGCCCCTTGCCTGACGCATACACGATGCGTTGATCGGCGTCGCCCAGACTGGCTGTCATCGCCTCGACGTAAGCCGGGTTTCGGATGTCGGCCAACGCCTCTATCGTCAATCGGCGAATGTCCAGGTTGGGATGACTCAGCAGCTTGCTAACGACATTTCTAGGCAAAAGACGGGAGCTTTTCAGGTACAAACCCACCGCTTGGATCTGAATGTCTTCCTGCTCGGCATCCATGAGACGGAAAACCGCAGAGGCCGCGGCTGGATCGGTGTAACCCGTAAGCCCGGTCAGCCCAATCCGCACGTAGGCCAGGTTCTTATGACTCACATAGCCCGTGTACAAGGAAGCGGCATCTACGTCCGATTCCCCGATCATATCGACAATCAGCTCGTAGCATTTCTTGTTATGCCCAAGCACAATCTGCACCATGGCCTCGAGATCCTGCTGACCGCGGGCACACTTGGCGACAGCTCGGGCGACGACAAACAACGCCGAATTGAGCCCATGCTCTTTTAACATATCCAGTAACGCCGGCGCCGCCTCCTTCACCCGCATGCAGCCCAAGTGATACGCGGCATCCAGTTTCACCCGATAAGATCGGCTGCTTAAGCGCTCCAGATGGCGATGCACGAGCCCTAGATCTAGGCACAGCTGCATCAGCTTGCGCCGCTGTTCGCCCGAGAAAATGTCCATCATATCATTCAGCCTCTCCTGCATCGCCTCTCTTTCCACCGCGTTCATCGTCCAGGGAGGCGTCCTTAGCGGCTCCATCCCATCCAGATTGGCTTGCACATAAGTCAGGTAATCCTTAAACTTCGTTTGGAAGCGGTCGTTCAGCTTTCGCCTTCTTATACTTCGCAACTTAATGGCATAAATGATGCCGATACAAACCAGGTTAAAAGCCAAAATGATATATAACGCCTGTATGGCTGCATTCAGATTGGTGTACACGCCTGCACTCTCCTCTTTTTTCAGCTCCCCGGTTGTTGGGTAGGGGTAACGGGTCCATGGATCTGCTGCAACGCCTCTTTCATGATGTAGTAGCTTTGTTTCGGTCGTTCCACATAATTCACCTTATCTTCCCAGCCCTGCCACGTGTACAGCGGCATCGCGGACACTTGCACCGGCTGCGCCGGTGCCGAGCCCTCCCGTCCAACGACCTGATCATTCTTCACAATCCAAGGAACAAAACGAACGCCTTTCACATGCGTCACTTCGAATTTGTTCTTGCTCTGGGGCATGTAGTTGATCACGCTCAGCGAACTGGGATCGCTGAATCCCAGCAGCATCCACGGGATGCGCATTTCGAGCACCTGCCCTTGCACCTGCCACATCGCCTTCGAATTGTAGTCGGGACGCGACGGATCACTGTAGCCTCTCTCTAAAATACCCACATCCACATCCCCGAAGGGGTGATTCACCCGGGAATCGGGATATTCCAACAGATAATTAACCGCCAGCTTCCAAGGCTTGAAAATCCCCGAATCATCCTGCTTCTCCTTCGGATCGATATCCGGCAATCCGGAACGCTCATACAGCCGGGCATGAATATCGTAATTCGAAGCGATCGTCATGCGGCTTTTCTTGTCATCCGACAATTGGATTAATGTTTCCAAGCCTTCATCCAGCGTCATGCCGTGAAGCTCCGGTCCATGGCGATTGCCGCCGGGCAGCGTATCTGTCCCGAAATAGATACTTTCTTTCGACGGATCAAACGGCTCCGATAGCTTGGCCATCACGTACAGATAGCCTTCGTCATGCGTCGCCCAAATCTCCTCAAAGCCCGGAGCCTGCACATCGAGCTTCTTCTTGTCCTTCAGCTTGTTCCAATCCGCGGCGTCCCCGTCGATGTGAATCGCTTCGTCTTTGCCCGGGAACATTCCGAGTACCCCGAAAAAGGACTCATTCGTCAGCGTGTTATACCAGTACGCCCGGCGGTCCGCTTCATCGTAGCGCTGCGTGTTCCACGTCTTCTTGAACCATTCATCCTGCCACGTGAACAAAATCGCCCCGGCGTAGCCGGACCCGTGAATCTCCTGCAGCAAGTCCGCATCGATCTCTCCCTGCTGCTGCTCGCTATGACCGCCTTGATCGCGGCCGAGCGTGCCCAAGTGAGCTACGCCCAAGGAAGCCGGCACGCCATATTCCGTCACCATCACCGGTATATTAGGGTGCGCTGCTTTCAACTTATTCAGGTAAGTGAGGTAACTATCCGGCTCCCCTTTGCTGTTCGTCATCTCCTGAAACGACTTATCAAAGGCAAAGAAATCCGGATAATACGGATACACGTGGTACGAGGCAAAATAGCCCGCCTCCCAATCCGCCGCCTCAATATGCGTGGGATCGACACTCACCAGATCCTCCTCAACCAACGGCTCGCCCGGATGCGCGATCGGATCCGTCGTCACCCAGTTGGCGAACGCCATCGGATGCTGCCAGCCATACTGAACCTCCGTTTGCGCCGCCGTGTCGACCATCAAGGCCAGCCACTTTTCAAAAGCGTTCGCACCCGGTTTATTCCGAAAATATTTTCCCGCGTAGTCTGGGGTGTCCGCATGCGCATCATTGGTTCCCTTCACCATCTTCGGGTCCCACTCCGTGCCGACAATCCAGCCCATCAGATACGGACCTGCATTGTATTTGTAGACACCTCCCGCTTTCCCCGAATGCGGCTCAGGTGTGAGCGTCGTCTTGCCATAAACCGCCGCAACCGCGTCTTTAATCTCTTGCTCGAACTTCGACTTGATCTTAGGATCGAAAGCATCCTGCCCTTCAATCAGCTGTTCCTCCGGGCTCCAAATGCCCTGAAGGAAGAAAAGCGGATCCTTCTGATGCTTCATGTTGTATTTGGCGAGCGCCTCGTAAAACTCCGGCATCATGATCGTATACACACGGATCACATTCGCCCCCATGTCCTGGATCATGCCAAACCATCGCGCATAGTCATCCTGCGAAATAGCCAGCTCCCCCGGAAAATGCCCCGGGATCGTCGCCCCCATATTGATCCCCTTCGCAAAATAGGGCTGCCAGGCCTCATTCGTATATTCCTCTACATTCGTTCCTTCTGTCTTGAACTTCACATGTATGCCGCTAGCCAACGTCGTGCTTTCAATTCTGACCAAAAGCGGCCGCACCCAATAATAAAACGCACCCGCGACAATCGCTACGAAAAAACCGATCTTTATCAACAATTTAAGCCGCTTGCGCATCCGATTCACCTTCGATAATTTGCTCAATTCTTCTGTCTATTGCCATGGTACGACAGGAAAGTGCAATTGTCTGTTTTCTAAGTGTTAAACATTGTGAGCAAATTTAGTGGGATGTGTTCGATCTTTGAATTGTGTTATCGGAGATTGAAAAGAGTGTGATCGAATTGTTAAAAGGGGATAAGATTGTGTAAATTGGGGGGGGCTGTCTCTTATACACATCTCCGAGCCCACGAGA
>NZ_RXHU01000057.1 GCF_003955665.1 Paenibacillus whitsoniae | reverse complement strand
GAGTAAGGCTTTTTTCTATGCCAGAAAGCCTGTCGGGACACGCCCGGCGGGCTTAGCTTATTGAAGATAACAGGACGTGTCCGTGCTTGTGATTTTTACAAGACCGATTTTCCGATAAGCTCGAAAACGAAGCATGAACCACAACCGCGGCATCAGCATCCAACAGTGGAACAGCAGCAGGTAGAAAAGCCAGTTTTGCGGAATCCAAGGGTATAGCAAGGCAATCAAAGCAAGTCCGATCCAGAGCAATTGCTGCAGGACGGTGTTCACAAGCTTGATCGACGCATGGCCGTCAGGCAGGAAACCCGCCCAAAAAACACCGAACCGATAAGACCAGCCGCGCATGGCCATGCCGATGGTGAATTGAAAATAAGCCCGTATCAGCAGGGTGTGAAAAATGAGCACCAATGGATAACTGACCAGCATGGGCAGCAAGTTGCTAGAGTTGAATTTATAGGAAACGGCCAGCAGGATGATGGCGAGATAGAGCGCGATTTTGTACCAGGAATGGTAAATTCGTTTAGCGAGGGTGTAACTGTACACGGTTGATTGCTTGGACAATTGGGATTCCTGCATGGTTGGCATAGGTGCGACCTCCGAGGGCTAATAAGCAGATATAAGGATATATCGGCAGCTTTCTTCCATATTATAAGGGATAAGCTAGTTTAGGAGAATCGGGAAAGGGATATAATAGTGATAAAAGGTGAGAGGTGATCACATGGAGGAGAGCCGGATTGGTCTATGCATGATTTGTGAGCAGCATAAAATGGGCGGCATTCACATAGTGACGGCGTTCATTTGCGACAGCTGCAGCAATGAGATTGTGAAAACGTCGGTGAGCGATAAGAAATATCCGTTTTTTGTGAGTCAGATGAAGAAAGCCTTTGTTTCTGGAAACTCACGGCACTATATGAATTAAGAGAGCTTCTTCCTGTAAGAAGCTTTTTTGTTTTTTAGGCTGGAATCCACTACTATAGAGTCAGTAGAAGTGGGCATGGATGCCATGGGGAGTAAAGATCAGATGAAGAGAAGTCAATTTGAAAAAGAGGACGTGAGCCGCGCCCCGCTATTTGAAGCGATGGTGGCGCATCACGCAAAGCGACCTGCTAGCTTCCACGTGCCGGGCCATAAATCCGGTCAGGGGTTGACCGGGGACGCGAAGCGTTTTTATCAGGACATCATGTCCATAGATTATACGGAAATTACAGGGCTGGACGATCTCCATCATCCGGAGGAAGCGATTATGGAGGCGGAGCAGCTCGCCGCGGCGTGCTTTGGCGCGGAGGAGACATTTTTTCTGGTTGGGGGAAGCACGGCCGGCAACCTGGCGATGATCCTGGCGACGTGTGCGCCAGGGGACTTGATTCTTGTGCAGAGGAACGTGCACAAGTCGGTGTTGCATGGCCTGATGCTGGCCCAGGCCAAAGCGGTGTTCATTGCGCCTCGGGTACACGAGGCGTCAGGGGTGGCCGCGGGCTTGCGGCTTGCGGATGTCCAAGAGGCCGTCCGCCGCTACCCGACCGCGAAAGCGCTCTTGCTCACCAATCCCAATTATTACGGGATGGGGGTAGATTTGACGCCGTTTGCCAAGCTGCTGCATGCAAGCGATAGGCTTTTGCTGGTGGATGAGGCGCACGGCGCGCATTACGGCTTTCACGAAGCGCTGCCGGCGTCGGCGCTGTCGCAAGGGGCGGATGCGGTGGTGCAATCCACGCATAAAATGCTGACCGCGATGACCATGGGCGCGATGCTGCATGTGCAGGGGCCGCGTATCGATCGCAGCGCGGTCCGACAAATGTTGGCGATGCTGCAAAGCTCAAGCCCGTCGTACCCCATTATGGCGTCACTCGACTTGGCGCGGCGGCGCCTGCACACGGAAGGCGCTGCGTGGATCGCGCAGGGACTCGCTACTGTGCAAGCGTTCCGCGAACGGCTCGACGCCACAGGCGTCATCGGCTATTTCCCGCAGCATTTCCCGGTCGCCGCAGGGGAAAGCTCGCACGAAACAGCGGATCCTTTTAAAATCACGATCTACGATCAGACAGGGACACTCACAGGATCCCAGCTGAAAGATCAGCTTGAAGATCAGGGCTGTTATGTGGAAATGACCGACGGCCATCTGGTACTGCTGGTGTTCACACCGGCTACCTCGCAGGAGGAAATGCTCCGCGCAGCCGAAGCGCTGGACAACATTTGTTGGGACATCAGGAGGGAGAAGCAGGAACTTCAGGCGCCTATCTCGAATATACTTAAATTACCCTACTACACACCCATCTCTTCTCCGGTCGCTTTTGCAAGAAAGGCAGGGTGGCAGGGGGCTGGTTCTGATGATGTCTATAGTGAGGTGGATGCGCAGGAAGCAATTGGTCACTGTTCCGCGGACATGGTGATTCCTTATCCGCCGGGCATTCCGTATTTGTATCCGGGAGAAGTGATTACGGCCTCAAGCGTAGAAGCACTAATTGCCCTGCATGGGCGTGGCATTAGGTTTCAAGGGACCGATTTTGGACACACGAAGCAGTTGCGAATATACAAACCTATCACGAAATAACAGCTAGGCAGCGTTTGCAGTAGCAGTAGCAGGAGGAAGACGTGAACGGAATTTTCATTACGTTTGAAGGGCCAGACGGCGCCGGAAAAACGACACAGCTTAAACGATTGGCCGAGGAACTGAAAGAGCAAGGGTACGACATCCTTGTAACGAGGGAACCGGGCGGGACCGTGATCAGCGACAAGATTCGCAGTATTATTCTGGATCCGGCTCACCGGGAGATGGTGGATCAGGCGGAAGTGCTGCTGTACGCAGCTTCCAGGGCGCAGCATGTGCATGAACTGATTATGCCGGCGCTGCAAGCGGGAAAAATCGTGCTTTGTGATCGCTTCATCGACGCGAGTGTTGCGTATCAGGCCCATGGACTCGGGATTGCGGCGGAGCAGGTCAAAGCGATCTCGGCGTTTGCGAGCTCCGGCTTGCAGGCCACGTGCACGTATTTGCTCGATGTGCCGGTTGAAGTCAGCCTCAGCAGGCTGCAGCAACGTGCTTCTGCCGCGGCAGGCCAAGGGCTTGACCGCATCGAACAGAAACATGCCGCTTATCACAGTAGGGTGCGGGAAGGGTTTCACGCGATTGCGGCTGACAATCCGGCCAGAGTGCGTGTGATTGATGCCCATCGCAGCGAGGATGCGATTGCTGCAGATATTCGGCAGGATTGTGAGCAACTGCTCAAGGAACATATTTCCGGCTAAAGCGGGAATAGCAATCTTAGTTTATAATAAGAGGAGGCATCACTTTATGAAACTTGTCGTAGCCGTAGTACAAGATAAAGATAGCAACCGTCTTTCCAACGCATTGATTAAAGAAGGCTTTCGAGCAACGAAGCTGGCAAGTACGGGTGGATTTTTGCGTGCAGGGAATACGACCTTTATGATTGGTACGGAGGATGACCGGGTGCAGGAAGTGATGCAGGTAATCCGAGCAAATTGTAAAATTCGGGAGCAGCTCGTAACACCGGTTTCGCCAATGGGCGGCACGACCGATTCCTACATTCCGTTTCCTGTCGAAGTCCAGGTGGGTGGCGCGGCTGTTTTCGTACTGCCGGTTGAGCGATTTGAGCACTTTTAACATAAATTAGATTAACGCGCGAGGGATGGATGCGTCTTGAAAATTAATCCGGGGTGGCAGCCCATCGGTAAAAATGTCAAAGTGAATGAGAACGCCGCACCGCCGCAGCTGGCCCCCCGGAATTTTGCGGACATGATGCTTCAGCATGACGAGAAAGTCACGCAGGAGCAGCTCAGCCGCATGGCGCAGCAGATTAATCTCCAAGGAGATCGCTTGTCGAGAGCGATGACGGTGCGAGAGCTCCTGCAATATAAGCTGATGATCCGCCAGTTTTTGGAGGAAACGGCCCGCCGAGGCGTGACGCTAAGAGATACGAAAGGCTGGGATCGCCGCGGCCGCTCGAAGCGGTATAAAATTTTGGATGAGATTGATCAGACATTGCTCTCGCTGGCGGACGAACTGCTGGAAACGGAGCAGGGGCGCATCGAGATTTTGCAAAGAATCGGTGAAATCCGAGGGATGCTGATTAACTTGTTATTTTAGTGAACTACCTTTTTAGGATGGAGCGGTTGCGAAATGTCCTTTAATGCCATACCAGGGCAAGAAGCGGCCAAACGGCTTCTGCAAAACGGGCTGCGCCAGGACAAGCTGTCGCATGCTTATATTTTCAGCGGACCTGTAGGAACAGGCCGTGCAGAGATGGCGAAGGCACTGGCGAAAGCGATTTACTGCCAGCATGGTGTCGACGACGCTTGCGGCGAATGTTTGGAATGCCGGAAAGTCGAGCATGGCAATCATCCTGATCTGCACATGGTGGCACCGGAAGGGGCCTCGATCAAGATCGAGCAGATTCGCGAGCTGCAGAAGGAATTCGCTTACCGGGCGACGGCTTCAGGTACGAAGATTTATGTGATTGAACATGCGGATAAAATGACGGTGCAAGCGGCCAATTCCTTGCTGAAGTTTCTCGAGGAGCCGACGTCCCGTGTAGTAGCAATTTTGATTACGGAAAATGGCAACGCGTTGCTGCCGACGATTCAGTCGCGTGCGCAGTGGATTCAGTTTACACCGATGCCGAGAGAGCAGATGCTGCTGCAGTTATTAGAAGAAGGCTTGCCCGCAGCCTTGGCGCATCCTGCCGTGCATATGACAGCGGGACTTCAGGCGGCTAGAGATTTGATCGCCTCAAATTGGTTTGCAGAAATGAGAAGCGTAGTGTTACAATTAGCGAAGGAGACGCTGACGCGTTATCCGACTTCCATGATTACGGTGCAGCAGCGAATTGTGAAAACAGAGCTGGCGGATCACATCCCGACGTTGTTCGATTTGTTGATTCTCTGGTTTAAAGATATGGTACAGCTGCGTTTGGAACGCAGAGACAAGCTCGTATATCACGATCAGCTGGACTGGATGAGCTCCCTCGCATTCAGTCGGGACGTTTCGGCTTGGGTGCGAATGATGGAGCAGGCTGTAGAAATTCAGAAGCGTCTGCGCTTCAACGCAAATAGTCAGCTGGTGATCGAGAAAATGCTCGTGGAGATGCAGGGGGTGTAAGATGTATTCAGTTGTTGGCGTCCGCTTCAAGAAAGCGGGTAAAATATATTATTTTGATCCGATTGACTTGCCGATTGAGAAAGAGAGTGCCGTGATTGTAGAGACGGCGCGCGGCGTAGAGTACGGCAAAGTCGTGGTTGGCAAGAAGACAGTTAAAGAGAACGATGTTGTTCTGCCGCTCAAGAAAGTGATTCGGATTGCGGATGATGCCGATGCAGACTTGGTTGAAGACAATAAACGGGCGGCCAAGGATGCTTTTCAGACGTGCCATGATAAAATCCGAGACCACAACCTTAAGATGAAGCTAGTCGACGTGGAGTATACGTTCGATCGCAATAAAATTATTTTTTATTTCACAGCCGAGGGCCGTGTCGACTTTCGGGAGCTGGTCAAGGATTTGGCGAGCATTTTCCGGACAAGAATCGAGCTTCGTCAGATCGGGGTTCGCGACGAGGCGAAGATGCTGGGCGGGATCGGGCCGTGCGGCCGCATCCTGTGCTGCTCGTCGTTTTTAGGCGACTTTGAGCCGGTGTCCATCAAGATGGCCAAGGACCAGAATTTGAGCCTGAATCCGACGAAGATTTCCGGCTTATGCGGACGGTTAATGTGCTGCTTGAAGTATGAGCATGATAACTACGAAAGTGCCAAGGATACGCTGCCGACTGTCGGACGGTTCGTGATTACATCGTACGGCAACGGTAAGGTGCTGTCACTGAACGTAAAGGAACGTACGGCGAAAGTGCAGCTTTTCGATCTCGGGAAGGCGTTGGATCTGCCGTTTGACGATGTGGTCGAACAAGAATAGATTTGCCTGGGAGGCGCTGGCCAATAAGCATACAAGGCGTTAGAGGTGAAAGCGTGGATAAACATGATATTTTCGGACAAATGGATGAAATCGAAGAGCGAATGGGTGCCACGTACGCCGAATTAGGCGCCTTGAAGAAGCAAATTATTTCGCTCATCGAAGAAAATAAGCGGTTAAGCATTGAGAACCAGCAGCTCCGCAAGCTCATTCGTCAAGAAGAGACGGTAACAGCAGCGGCGCCAGTGAAGCATACGGTGGAGCCTGTTCCGCTCCCAGGGGCCGGGTACGATAATTTGCACCGTTTATATAATGAAGGTTTTCATATTTGTAATGTGTATTACGGCCATCTTCGGACCGAGGGAGATTGTTTGTTCTGCTTATCCTTCTTAAATAAATAAGTGTGTGTGCCGTAGGGGTTGCCCTTACGGTTTTTTTCCATAAGGAGACTTTCCAAAATAAAGTGGGCGGTAATTTCGGAAAGCTTTATAACTAGCGCGATGTACGAAAGGACGTATTGAATTACGCATGAAGCATGTGGAGCTCCGTTCAACAGAACGAATCGATGATTTACTTACTTATGATCTGAAAATTATTCAAAGCGACGAGGTGTTCAGCTTCTCGATGGATGCCGTGCTGCTCGGGCGCTTCGCTTCGGTGCCGCCAAAAGGGCGCGTGCTCGATCTGTGCACGGGGAACGGCGTCGTGCCGCTGCTGCTCTCGACGCGGACGCGGGCGGACATCTGGGGCGTGGAAATTCAAGAGCGCCTCGCGGATATGGCGAAGCGCAACGCGGCGCTGAACGGTCTGGAAGGCAGGCTGCACATGGTGGAGGGTGACCTGAAAACGATTCACAGCGAACTCGGCCATGGGCAATTCGATGTGGTGACGGTCAATCCGCCGTATTTGCCGGTGCCAAACGGGGAGCAGAACACGAATGCACATTTCGCGGCGGCGCGGCATGAGATTCACTGTACGCTTGAGGATGTGATCGCAGCTTGCGCCAAGCAGGTGAAAGCCGGCGGCAAGGTGGCGATGGTGCACCGGCCGACGCGGCTGGTCGATATTTGCACGCTCATGCGGCAATATCGGATTGAGCCAAAGCGGATTCGCTTTGTGCACGCCCGCGCCGGCGAGGAAGCGATGATGGTGCTCATCGAGGGCATCAAGGACGGCAAGCCGGAGATTCGCACGCTGCCGCCGTTGATCGTGTACGCTACGGAGAAAGACTATTGCCAGGAGCTGCAGGAGATCTACTATGGCGGTCGGAGTGCATTGGCGTTTGCGGAAGAAGACGCAGCGGAATTATCGGAAATGAGGGAGTAAACCGTGACGGTAACGATACAAAAAAGCTACGGCGACGCGGCTGGCGTCGGCACACTCTATCTGGTTGCGACGCCCATCGGCAACCTGGAGGACATGACCTTCCGCGCGGTGCGTACGCTGAAGGAAGTGGCGTTAATTGCCGCGGAGGACACGCGGCAAACGCGCAAGCTGCTGACCCATTTCGAAGTCGCGACGCGACTGGTCAGCTATCACGAGCACAACAAGCAGGCAAGCGGACCCGAACTCGTCCGCTTGCTGCTTGAAGGGAGCAGCATCGCGCTGGTGAGCGATGCGGGCCTGCCGGCCATTTCGGACCCAGGCTATGACCTGGTCCGAATGGCCGTCGAGGCCGGCGTGCCGGTCGTGCCGGTCCCCGGCGCCAATGCGGCGTTGTCGGCGCTGATCGCCTCTGGCCTGCCGACCGAGCGCTTTACCTTCGTCGGATTTCTCCCGCGGGAGAAAAAGGAGCAGACGAAGGTGCTGGAGGGGCTGCAGCAGGAGCAAGCGACCCTGCTGTTCTATGAGTCGCCGCACCGCGTCGACAAAACCCTAGCGCGCATGGCGGAAGTGTGGGGCGCGGAGCGCAGGGTGGTCCTTGCCCGCGAGTTGACGAAGCGGTACGAGGAATTTGTCCGCGGCACGATTGCGGAGTGCCTCGCGCATTTGGAGGCGTACCCGCCGCAGGGCGAGTACTGCCTCATCGCCGAAGGCGTGTCGGCGGCCGCGGCGCAGGAAGCGGCGGACCGCTGGTGGGAAGCGAAGTCGCTCGAAGAGCACGTCGCGCACTACGAACAGCGAGGGAGCAGCCGGAAAGATGCGATGAAGCAGGTGGCGGCGGATCGCGGCTTGGCGAAGCGCGATGTGTATAATGCTTTGCTGGAGCGCTGAAGCCGGCGCTTCGGGGGAGGGCCTTCCTTGGAGTCCGACCGCCTTCTTTTGGCAGGGGGAGATTCTGCGAATGAACGTAACGGTTGTCAGCGAGCTTATTACATCAAGAAACGAGTGTTTTACCATATAACGGTTGCCACAGCGACTATTTACATGAAATCGGCGAGATTTCGTTGGCCTTTCGGCAAATAAGCGTTGTGGCAACCGCTAATGCCGGAAAAGCAGGATGTTAGGTCAACTAGGCGCTAGGGCAACCGTTAGACGATTTTCCCGGACAAAAAAAGATCTCTAATTCTTGGGCCCCGAAAGACCACCGAATTAGAGACTAGAGGAGATATGAAAAAGGTTAGAATTACCATTAGGATGAGTACTGCTTACTTCTATTATATACTACTTTTCTTATTTTGTCACAGGTGTTGGCATTTCTGCTAAACAAATATGGCAAACAATTTTTCCCTTGAAATAAGTAACACTTTCCGCGTTGCCGCAGAAGATACAAGCCGGCTCATATTTCTTCAACATAATGCGCTCGCCGTCCACATAAATTTCCAGAGCGTCCTTCTCACCAATGCCCAACGTGCGGCGCAGCTCGATCGGAATAACAACACGGCCCAGTTCATCAACTTTTCTCACGATACCAGTAGATTTCATCATCTATATGAATCTCCTTTGCGATTTTATAAAAACTTTATCAAGATCGTCACGATTCGACATAATTGATAAACTAATGATACCAACCATTCCCAAAATAGTCAACTGGTTTTTAGCCTTCCGGTAGGAGAATTTTGAAAGTGTTCATCTTTTTGTGACAGTTCTAAAAAACCGAAAACCCTCTTCATTACAGGGTTTTGTAAAGGGGATCTTACATGAAGACCTGGGGGGGAAGCAGGGGGTCCGCGCTACCAAGAGAGAAGAAGTAAAACGCAAATTGGAAGTTTGCTTTCGACATTGTTCGACATTATCTACGAGGAACATTTTGTGATTTGTCGAATAGATAAAGATAAACGTTTTACGGCCCTTTGGGGACGTTGGCGTTTAGCGATAGATCATATTTATAAAGGAGGCCCCCGACATGAAAGAAGAAAAAGTGTTCAAAGACCCTGTACACAAATATATTTACGTGCAGGACGCCACAATTTGGGATTTAATCAATACCCGAGAGTTTCAGCGACTGCGCCGGATCCGCCAATTGGGGACATCCTTTCTGACGTTCCATGGCGCCGAGCACAGCCGATTCTCGCACTCCCTAGGCGTGTATGAGATTACGCGCAAAATCATTTCCCAATTCGAACGCAATCATTATGACGATTGGCCAAAGGAAGAACGGCTGCTCTGTCTCTGCGCGGCGCTGCTGCACGATTTGGGGCACGGCCCTTTTTCCCATTCCATTGAAAAAGCGTTCGGCACCCGGCACGAGGACTGGTCCTGCCGCATTGTACTCGGCGACACGGAGGTGAACCGGGTGCTGAGCGCAGTGTCCCCGGATTTTCCGAAGAAAGTGGCCGGTGTCATCTGCAAATCGTACGACAAGGAAATCGTCGTGAGCCTCGTCTCCTCACAGCTCGATGCGGACCGGATGGATTACTTGCTGCGTGATGCTTATTTTACCGGCGTGAATTACGGCACTTTCGATTTGGAACGCATTCTGCGGGTGATACGCCCGTATAAAGGGCATATTGTGGTCAAGGAGAGCGGGATGCACGCCGTGGAGGACTATTTGATGTCCCGCTATCAGATGTATTGGCAGGTGTACTTCCATCCGGTAACACGGAGTGCGGAAATTGGGCTGCACAAAGTGTTTGCCCGGGCGAAGCACCTGTACGAAGAGGGGTATACCTTCGGGTTCATGGTCGAGCCGATTCTGCACCTCATTCAGCAAAATATTTCGCTGAGCGACTATCTGCTGCTTGACGAATCCGTCATGCAGACGATGCTGATTTTCTGGAGCCAGGAAAAGGATGGGATTCTGCGCGATCTTTGCCGCCGGTTCCTGGACCGCAAGCTGTATAAATACAGCACGTTTGAACCGAGCGATCAAGCGCTGATTCAGCGGATGGAGCAGGTCATGGCGGAGGCGGGCTTTGACCCGATGTACTATATGGAGATCGATTTCCCTTCCAAGCAGTCTTACGACGTGTACCGGCCTGGAGAACCCGACGAGAACTTCCCGATTCTGCTGCTGGATCACAAGGAGAGACTGACGGAAATTTCCCACCTATCGGAGATTGTGCAGTCGATCAGCGGCATTCAGATGGGCAAGCATCGCGTCTACTACCCGGAGGAACTGTTGGAGCGCCTAAGCGTGGAGAAATATCCGGAGCTGTGGGCACTGCTGGGAGAGCGGGATTGAGTTGAATCATACATACGAGGAGCGTTATCATGCTGACAGATTCACATACACACTTAAATGCCGAACAATTTAACGAGGATCAAGCGGAGGTGATTCAGCGCGCGCTGGAGGCCGGCGTTACGCGAATGGTGAACGTAGGGTTCAATCGGGAGACGATTCCAAGCTCGATCGAGCTGGCGGAGAAGTATGATTTCATCTACACCACGGTCGGCTGGCACCCTGTAGATGCGATTGATATGATGCCCGGGGATCTGGAATGGATTGAGGCGCTCTGCAAGCACGAGAAGGTCGTCGCCATCGGGGAAATCGGTCTGGACTACTACTGGGACAAGTCGCCGAAAGATGTGCAGCAGCGGGTGTTCCGCGAGCAGATCCGGCTGGCGCGTAAGCTGGGCATGCCCATAGTGATTCATAATCGGGATGCGCATCAGGACATTTTGCAGATTTTAAAAGAAGAAAAAGCCGCCGAAGTCGGCGGCATCATGCACTGCTTCTCCGGGAGCTGGGAGACGGCAAAACAATGCTTGGAAATGAACTTTCATATCTCCTTCGGCGGGCCGGTCACCTTCAAGAACGCGAAGCAGCCGAAGGAAGTGCTGGCGCAGGTGCCGCTGGACCGCCTGCTGATCGAGACGGATGCGCCGTACCTCACGCCGCATCCATTCCGGGGCAAGCGCAACGAATCGGCGTACGTGCGCTTGGTGGCGGAGACGGCCGCGGAGATTCGCGGCCTGTCGCTCGAAGAGCTTGCGGCGATTACGACCCGCAATGCGATGGGACTGCTAGGCCTCAAGTAGCGCGTTCTTCTTGAACTTGCGGCGGAGGAAAACGCCGCAAGCCAGCGAGATGAACGCGAGCCCGGCCAGCGGAACGAGCAGCGCATGGAGCGGCGCATGCACGAGCAGCGGGATCGCGAGCAGGCACAGCTGGGCGAGCTGCGCCAGCCAGATGAGGAAGGCGAGCGAACCGGGCTTGTGCGCGGGATCAAGCGGGTACATCTCGAGCCAGAACGTGTAGCGGTGCGCGCTCTCCAGCGCGGACAGCTGCACGAGAGAGATGGCGAGTGTGATGAAGAGAATGACGCCGCCGGTCGTCAGGCTGTCGGAGACGGCAATCGCCAACACACCGATGGCGGTGATACGCAGGAGAATGCTGAACATCTCGGTGCGCAGCAATGTTTTCATATATAAATAGAAGAAAGACGACTGTTGTCGAAATGGAATCCATGTTGTCAGCCCGGCCAGCCATGCGCGCCGGGTTATTCGCGTCGGCAGCTGCGGCACGTCGACGAACCAGTTGAAGAAAGCGTACAGCCTCGCTTGCTGCTGTTTTTCACGGGCGATCAGGTAGTCCCAGCCGATCCCGTATTTGCGGACGGGGCGCGTCGACAAGAGCCACAGTATGACTAGCGCAATCGCGCCAAGTGCGGCCCAGACCGGGCCGTACGCGAACTGGATCGCGACGAGCCCTAGCGTTGCCGCCCAGCGCAGCCCTGTGGAGAGGCGCCGCGCCTGCTCGCGGACCCAGCGGCTCTCCTGCCAGGACGCGAGGCCGTTCGCGAGCTTGAACAGGAGCAGCAGTGCCAGCATCAGCAGGAAGACTGCGCTGCCGGCGCCGGTGCAGTGATGGTAGAGCGGCCACACGGCAACCAGCGCGATTGTCTGCCATGCTGCCTGCAGCGACAAGCTGTAGCGCAAAGCGCTGCGGAAATACGCGCCCATCTCGTGCTCAACGCGGAGCAGGAACATGCGATCGGCGCTGCGCGTCAGGGTGCGGATCGGGCTGGATGCGGTGAACGGCACCAGTATCAGCAGGACGACCCATAGATAGGGATAGTCTGTCGGAAGACGCTGTAATATTTTTGCATAATAATAGGAAGACACGATGACAAGAAACAACAGAAAACCGAGAAAATTGCTGCGCGCCGCGTACTGCCAATAGCCGATCGCTTCTTTCATATAATAGTGAAAGCGCCGCTGCCATAAGGCTTGGGCTTGGAAGGACGGTAGGCTCATGGCGCATCTCCTTGCACAAGTTGATAGAAGATGTCGTCCAGCGAAGCACCTGGCAGCCGGGTTTGCTCGCGCAATTCGACCAAATCTCCTTGCGCAACCATATGACCGCGATGAAGGACGACGTAGTTGTCGCAATATTTTTCAATTGTAGACAAAATGTGTGAGGAGATGAGGAATGAGGCACCTTTGTTTTTCATACGCACCATTAGTTCCAGCAAAGAACGAATCGCGAGCGGATCGAGGCCAAGGAACGGTTCATCAATGATATAGAGCATTGGTTCGATCAGAAAGGCGTTCATGATCATCACCTTCTGACGCATGCCCTTGGATAGATGACTGGCGAAGCTTCTGAGCTTGTCTTTCATCTGGAATTGCTCCAGCAGGACAGCAGAACGAGCTTCATATTCCTGCTGCGTCAAGCCATAAGCCATAGCGGTCAGCTCCAAATGCTCCTGGATGGTAAGTTCTTCATAAAGCTCCGGACTCTCCGGCACATAAGCGAACGTTGAACGATACGGAATCGGCGCTTCAGAGAGCGTGATGCCGTTTATGCGGATCGTTCCCCGGCTGGGCTGCAGAAGACCGAGAATATGTTTGATCGTGGTGCTTTTCCCGGCACCGTTGAGTCCGATCAGGCCCATCATCTCTCCTTGACGAACGGAAAACGTGAGGTCATGAAGGACGGGTTTGTTCGGTAAGTAGCCCCCAAATAAAGCGTTTACTTGCAAAATCGGGCCCATCTCAATAGCCTCCCTAAACAGCAAAATATTGGTATTTTATACGGTTTTCATGCCAGATTTATTATAAACAAAATTCGTTTTTTAGCCTAGTTTTGACCGCGTAACTATAAAAAATCGAGTGTAGATACGTTATAGTGAGTTATAAGTAGAAATAGGCGTATTATTTTTAGGAAATCGCCTAAATTCACGTCATTTAGCCCTTTTTAACGGGTGTTAATCCCTTTACAGCTTGAGATTTACAGCGTAATATACTTTTCATAATAACTTAATATCCAATTTGCCATTTTTCCATTCGCTGAGTTCCAGAACTGGGAACGGGGGAACCACTGCGAGCATCTGAAGCGGGTAGACGCTTCGGAGCAGCAGAGTGAGTAACAGGGGTGAATCGCGGGTACCGACCGTTCAGGCGGGATCTGCGTAGGGCGACTCTCACGTCCGAATCCGTCAGCTAACCTCGTAAGCGTAAGAGAGGTAACGATTGTCGTGTGTGCTTTTTGTATTTTTACAACAAGGCCAGCGAGAAGAGTCCTCTTCTTGCTGGCCTTTTATTGATCAACAGACGCAGTCTGTGTCGCACAAGAGGAAGCACCCGACCAGCTAGACATAAATACCTCTGGAACAATAGAGCTTTCCGGAATTACCGCCCCTTCTTCAGACAAAGTGATTTGTCAGAAATTTAGTGGTACTTTATTTTGGAAAGTCTCAGTAGGATGTGGAATAGGCAAAAGGGGGACGACCGATCGTTCGCAGTCTAGCAGCGGCTGCAGGGACATCGACATTAAGTTAAACTTAAAAACCTAGTCGCGTCAAAATTCTCTCATGCTTTAACCTGGCGGCGAGGCTTTGAAGGAGGACCGAAGAAGTGGGCAGTATCTCTATTAGCGAGACCCATGTAAAACGATCATCCAGCATGTCCTTCGCATTGCGATGGAAGCGTGAAAACTTGCGTTTGATTTTAAGTTTGGCCCTAATTTCAATCGCAATGACTTTCATGTTTTTAGTGTTGTTGTACGGAACGGCTACCAAGAGCGTATCCGTGGTTGTGAATGGACAAGAAACCGTTGTACATACGAAGCAATGGGTCCTGCAACGCCTACTGGATGAACAAGCCATAACGGTTGGTGAACACGACGAAGTTTCGGTTGCGCTGACTTCGCGGATCAATGCCGGCGACCGAATCGTCATCGAGCAAGCTTCACCGATCCAATTGACTGCTGATGGAAAGACCACTACGGTTTACACAACTGCAAGAACGGTAGAAAGTGCATTGCAACGATTTAATCTTGCACTGGGAGAGAACGACCGCGTAACTCCCGAGCTTACAGCCTCTCTGGCTTCCGGCGATTCGATCAAAATCGTCCGCGTGAAAAAAGAGATGGAAGAAGTTACCGAACCGATCGCGTTCCAAACTGAAAAGAAGAATGATGCATCTTTACTGAAAGGCAAGGAGCAAGTTGTTCAGGAAGGTAAGGAAGGCGTACTAATAAAGCAAAAAGAAAAAACGTATGAAGACGGCGTTTTGGTTGCAGAAGCAGTTGTGGGTGAAGAAGTACAAACACAAAGTGTAAACAAGGTGATCTCGGTTGGAACAAAGAATCCGGTCGTGGCGCTTTCCGCCTCCTCTCCGAATGTGGATGAAGTGGCCAAGAATGGCGTAACCTTCGGTTACAAGCAAATTTTGAAAAATGTAAAGCTGACCGCTTACTCGTCGGACGTTGCATCCACGGGCAAGACGGAAGGTTCCAGCGGTTACGGCAAAACGTATACCGGCACTACGGTCACTGAGGGCCGGACAATTGCCGTAGACCCGAAAGTCATTCCGCTCGGTTGGTGGGTGTATATCGAGGGTCTGGGCTTCCGCCGTGCGGAAGACATCGGCAGTGCTGTGAAGGGCCAAATGATCGATGTGTATTTTGACGATCACAATTATGCGAACCGTTTTGGCACGAAACAAGGCTACACGGTCTACGTGGTCGGACCAACGAAGCCGTCCCAGAACTAAGGATCTGTGAGGAAATGGGAGGCACTTTATTCGTCCCAGCCTTCCAACGTGTAAACGCTGGGCGGAACGGGAACAATAGCGATATGTGCAGCTTGGCATTAGCCTAATTGCGAAAGAAGAGGAGACCCCTCTTCTTTTTCTGCGTTACTTGGAGCTCGCTGAGCGGGGCTCGACCTTGGCTTAGCCTTGTTAAGGGAAAGAGGACTTATTCATGATCAAAGAAGTGATTGTCGTGGAAGGCAAGGACGATACGGCGGCCATCCGCCGAGCCGTGGAGGCGGATACGCTCGAGACCGGCGGCTCCGCGATCGGTCAAGCTGTGCTGAAACGCATCGCGCTTGCCCAGGAGCGGCGAGGCGTTATTATTTTCACGGATCCCGACCATGCGGGGGAGCGGATCCGCAAAATCGTCGCCGCCAAGGTGCCGGGCTGCAAGCATGCGTTTATTACGCAGGAGCAGGCTGCGTACAAGGGCGACATCGGCGTGGAGAACGCCGCGCCGGAAGTGATCCGGCAGGCGCTTCAGAGCCTGCGTACGGAATATGAGGGCGCTGTGTCGCAGCTGACCATGGCGGATTTGATGGCGGCCGGGCTCATCGTGCACGAGGACGCGGCGGCCCGCAGGCTGGCGGTCGGCAACGCACTCGGCATCGGATATTGCAACGGTAAGCAGTTTTATAAGCGCTGCGCGATGTTTCAAATTTCCCGCGAGGAATTTGAAGCGGCGCTGGAGCATTTGGATCAGTAAAACTTACAGATAATGAGGTCTATGCTATGTCTATACCCCGTAACGAAGTAATCGTAACAGCAGACGATGTCGCAACGCCGAGCAAGACGAAACAAATTTTGAAGCAGCACGATCTCGTGCTGAAGAAGAGCCTCGGTCAGAATTTCCTGATTGACCAAAATATTTTGAGCAAAATCGTCAGCGCCGCCGAGCTGGATAAGAGCAGAGGCGCTCTCGAGATCGGCCCTGGTATCGGCGCGCTCACGCAGCAGCTGGCCAAGCTGGCCGGCCGCGTCGTGGCCGTCGAGATCGACCAGCGCCTGCTGCCCATTCTGGGCGAGACGCTGTCGCCGTACCCCCATGCCTCCGTTGTGCACGGAGACATCTTGAAAACCGACCTGCTGGTGTTGTTCCGACAGCACTTCGAGGGCGTAGACGGCGTCTCCGTCGTCGCCAACCTGCCTTACTACATCACGACGCCGATCATTATGAAGCTTCTCGAGGAGAAGCTGCCGCTGGAGAATATCGTCGTGATGATTCAAAAAGAAGTGGCGGACCGCATGGCCGCTCGTCCCGGCACCAAAGACTACGGCAGCCTGAGCATCGCCGTTCAGTTCTACTGCGAGGCGGAGCTCGTTACCATCGTGCCCCGCACCGTGTTTGTGCCGCAGCCGAACGTCGATTCCGCCGTTATTCGGCTGCGCGTGCGCAAAACGCCGCCTGTCGAGGTGGAGGACGCCGACTTCTTCTTCGCTGTCGTGCAGTCAGCCTTCGTCCAGCGGCGCAAAACGCTCTATAACAACCTCGCGGCGCGGTTCTTCTCCAAAGAGAATAAAGCCGAGCTGGAGGCGCTGCTGCACGGGATTGGCATCGACCCTTCTCGCCGCGGCGAAACGCTCAGCATGGGCGAATTTGCGCGTCTTTCGACAGCGCTGCGCGCTCACGGCTGCAAATAACCCGCACCAAATGCCCAGTCTCGCCATAGGATACCCCTAGGAGGGGATTTGAGCGATGAGGCAAGGCGATTATGTAACTCGGAAGTCCTATGGCGGCGACATCGTATTCAGAATCGAGCGGATCGAGCATTTGAGCGCGATTCTGCGCGGGGTCGATTATCGGCTGCTTGCGGACGCGCCGCTAACGGATCTGACGAAGACGGCGCCGCCGGCGGAAGCGATCGACCATCCGCGTTCAGGCACACCGGAATTTCGAGAGGCGTTCCGGCGGCTCGCGCTGGCGCAAGTTCAATTGCAAGAGAAGAACCAGCAGACGGTTCAACATAAACAAAAGGTGCAGGTGCTGCACAACAGCTATTTTGAAGTGCCGGGCAAAGTGCTGCATCTGGACGGCGATCCGGCCTATTTGCGCAAATGTATGCAGCTCTACGGCGAGCTGCGAGTCCCGGCGGAAGGCTTCTTCATCCCGGAGTCGCAGATGGCGGAGGCGCTGCACCGGCTGCTTCCGCAGATTAAGCCGGACATCGTGGTCATCACGGGACACGACGGCATTTTGAAGCATCGGCTCAGCGGCGGTCTCACGAACCTGTCGAGTTATAAAAACTCGCAGAATTTCGTCAACGCCGTCCACGTGGCGAGGCAATACGAACGCAATCGCGATGCCCTGATTGTGGTGGCCGGAGCGTGTCAATCGCACTTCGAGGCGCTGCTGCGTGCCGGGGCGAACTTCGCCAGCTCGCCGGGGCGCATTCTTATTCATGCGTTGGACCCGCTGAGCATCGCAGCGAAGCTATCCTACACGTCTGTGAAGGAGACGATTTCGATGCTTGACATCGTGGATTTGACCGTAACGGGTTTAGACGGCTTAGGCGGCGTGGAGACGCGTGGAAGCTACCGTATGGGGGTGCCAGGCATCCAACATGCGGAAGAGTCTGTATAGCGTTGCTGCGCGTCTCTCGCGCTGTTGCATTCATAAGAACACGGCAAGTCCCCCGCAGGAAGCGGGTAGGCTTGGCTGTGTTCTTTTTTTGTGGGGGAGATCCCGATCACTTCAACTGGAAATGTGTGAATATTTTGCGAACGATGGAGAGAATCTATTGAGGTGAGAAATTCGGGGATACATAAAAATGCCGTTGACAATAGGATTGGGGTACTGATATAATATTTGCCCTCATTTGACATGATTGTCTCTATCGGTTATAATTAACAGGGAAAGAGGTGGTAGTTGACAATGGCTAAAAATGCGCTGTTGGAGATCAAACGCAGTTTGGAGCCCCACGTCGGGCAGAAGATCATGTTAAGAGCGAACGGTGGTCGTCGAAAGACTGTCGAGCGTTCCGGAGTTTTAGAAGAAACCTACCCTTCTGTGTTCATTGTTAAACTGGACCAAGAATCACATGCTTTTAAGCGAGTTTCCTATAGCTACGCCGATATTCTGACGGAGTCCGTTGAAGTTACGGTCTGTAACGACGACGGCCAGGTACGCATCACATATATTCAGCATTAGTTCCATATGGTACGGATCGGACAGGCCTGCGGGTCTGTTTTTGCTTTTAATGGCGGAATAGAAGGGCGAACGGTTGGGGCATACTATCTCCATCTACGCCAGCTAGAGGATGCAATCTACTTTGCTTCAGAGGAGGTTTGTGTATGAGTCGAAGAAGAGGCGTTATGTCCGAAAGTCTAAAATATGAACTAGCCAAAGATTTAGGCTTCTATGATGTGGTGCAGCGCGAAGGTTGGTCCGGCATCCGTACGAAGGATGCGGGCAATATGGTCAAGCGCGCGATTCAAATCGCGCAAGAGCATCTGGCCCAGCAACACGCAGCGTCGGTGCCGCCCGCGTATGGGTCCGCTGCCGGCGGCGGGTATCGAAGCCAACAAGGTGTGGGCAGCCAACAAGCGATGAGCGGCCAGATGCAGGCTCCTTATGTTGCAGCGGGACAGCCGCAAGGCTATACGCAGACAAGTTCGTATGCGCAACAGCAAGCGGGGCCTTCGGGCTATTATGCGGCGGGCGCGCGTCCGCCTTATGGGCAGCAGCCGACACAGCATTCCACCTACAGCTAAAGCGATCAGCTTTAGCTTTTTTTATGCGCATTTGTTATAATATTGCAATGGCAAATGAGCAAAAGAAGGTGAACGGATTGAAGATTTACGAGAAGGCACCGGCGAAAATCAATTTATCGCTCGATGTTTTACATAAACGTACGGATGGCTATCACGAGGTCGAGATGGTCATGACCATGGTCGACTTGGCGGATCGAATCGAGATGCAAGAGTTGGAGCGAGACACGATCATCATTTCCAGTCAGGCGGGCTATATACCGTTAGATGAGAAAAATCTGGCTTTTCAGGCGGCGCGGCTGATCAAGGATCGGTATGACGTGAAGAATGGCGTCTATATTCACTTGGATAAGCGCATTCCAGTTGCGGCTGGGCTTGCGGGCGGCAGCTCGGATGCGGCGGCGACGCTGCGAGGGCTCAATCGGCTGTGGAACCTCGGCATCTCCATGGAGGAGCTGCAAGTGCTGGGCGCCGAGCTCGGATCGGACGTGCCTTTCTGCGTAACGGGCGGCACCGCGCTGGCGACGGGGCGCGGCGAGAAGCTGCAGCCTATTGCGTCTCCACCGCAATGCTGGGTCGTGCTTGCCAAGCCGCCGATCAACGTGTCGACATCCGAGATCTACGGCAAGCTGAATGCGAACGGCATCAAACAGCATCCGTCTACGGCGGATGTGCTTGCGGCGATTCGGGACAAGCAATTCGATCGGCTGTGCGGCAGTCTTGGCAACGTACTGGAGGAAGTGACGCTGGAGCTGTACCCGGAAGTGCGGCATTTGAAGGAATGCATGCAAAGGCTGGGCGCAGATGGCGTGTTGATGTCCGGCAGCGGGCCGACGGTGTTCGGGCTGGTTTCAAAGGAAGCGAAGGTGGCGCGTATCTACAATGGGCTGAGAGGGTTCTGCAAGGATGTCTATGCCGTGCGCATGCTGACGTAAGCGATAGGATGAGTGAGAAGAGCCCCACCGGGGCTCTTTTTTTCCGAGAGGGCTGGATGGAGTTGAGCGGGTCTCTGTATCGCCGGAGGTGGGTGCCGAGGGAAGCGTTTTGCAATAGCGCAGTCCCCTATACAGGCGTGTGCCTCCTTGTACCCCTCCTTAGAGACGTGTACCCTATTTTTCGGGCAGCTTGCATCCGTCTATGCTGTACACCCCCCCTGTGCACACCATGTCCGCACGACAACCTGCATTTCCTACAGGTAATTTCGACTACAGAGGGAGATTTGCGGTATGAACCTGCATTACCTACATCATAATTCGCGAGTCATCGGTCAAAACAGACGACTTGGGCAGAGTTAGCGAAAATTTGATGTAGTTTTTACAGGAACACGAGCAAATTACCGGCTTTTACGGGGATTTGATGTAGTTATTACAGGTTCGGGATGGTTCAGGAAGGTCGTGAGTGACCGTCGAACGATTTCGCCGAAATTACAGCTTTGCGAGGTGGCCCCGCTGAACGTGTGCCGCCTTGGAAGCGCTCCCTGTTGAACTTCTCACGGCCATAATGCGTCCATTGAAATAACTGCAGGGATTGCAGGATTCAATACGTCTGTCTTTGAGTCATGTCATTTCTGTGTCAGGTCTATGTTAATATATTTTTCATGCTTAGCTTGAATAAATACGTATAAAAGTGGTATATTTTCATTATAATATTCGGATTTTTGGGGGTAGTGCGATGAAAAAGTTGAAAAGGAGCGCCAGGCTGGTAGAAATGACACAGTACTTGTTATTTCGCCCCCATTCGTTAATTCCTTTAACGACTTTTGCCGAGCGTTACAACTCTGCCAAATCTTCTATTAGTGAAGATCTTGCAATTATTAAAGAAGTTTTTGAAGAAGAGGGTTTGGGGGAGCTTAATACCCTGGCCGGAGCAGCCGGCGGTGTGAAGTTCTCGCCGAAGGTGCCGAAGGAAATTTCTCTGAAGTTCATCCAGAGTCTTTGTTTGCAATTACAGCAGCCGGAGCGCATTTTGCCGGGCGGATATTTGTATATGTCGGATATTATGGGGCAACCTCAATATTTGAATGAGATTGGCAAGACATTTGCTTCGGCGTTCGCCGGTCGCGAGGTCGATGTGATTATGACGGTGGAGACGAAAGGCATTCCGCTGGCGTATGCGACAGCAACGTACATGAACCTGCCGGTCGTGATCGTTCGCCGGGACAGCCGTGTGACAGAGGGTTCGGCGGTGAGCATCAACTACGTGTCGGGCTCCAACAAGCGGATCCAGACGATGTCGCTCGCCAGACGCGCACTCAAGGAAGAGTCGAAGGTGCTGATTATCGACGACTTTATGCATGTGGGCGGGACGATTCACGGCATGATGGACCTGTTAGCGGAGTTCAAAGCGACGGTGCAGGGCGTGGGCGTCTTTATGGAATCGTGCGAGGCGGAAGAGCATCTCGTTGATGACTATGTGTCCTTGGCGCGTCTGTATGGCGTCGACTCGAAGACGAAGCAGATTACGGTTGAGCCGGGCAACTATTTTGACTAAAATGATACGCAAAGGAGATTTCCCTGATATGGAATTCATTTCAACATCCGCAGCTCCGGCTGCGATCGGTCCCTATTCTCAAGCTGTGAAGCTGGGCAACTTGCTGTTCACATCCGGTCAAATCCCGCTTGGTCTTGACGGTCAAATCGTGCAAGGCGGCATTAAAGAGCAGACGCATCAAGTTTTTGCGAATTTGAAAGGGGTTTTGGAAGCCGCAGGCTCTTCGCTGCAGCAGGTGGTGAAGGCGACGGTGTTCCTGAAGGACATGGGGCAGTTCGCCGAGCTGAATGAGATCTATGCGTCCTATTTTGGCGACCACAAACCGGCTAGATCGACCGTGGAAGTAGCGAGATTGCCGAGAGATGTGTTTGTCGAAATCGAGCTAATTGCTGAAATTTCTGTCGAAAATTAACAGAAACATAAAGAATACATTAAATTATCGAATATTTCAAAAAACGGAGAAGGAATTTGCACTGCAATGTGGAATATATCACCCAAGTCTCAGAGATGGAAAAAGGTGGTGAACATAAGTGCAAATTACAGACGTAAGACTCCGCCGGGTTAACTCCGAGGGGAGGATGAAGGCTATCGCTTCCATTACGATCGATAACGAGTTTGTTGTCCACGACATTCGCGTGATTGACGGCAACAATGGGATGTTCGTAGCGATGCCGAGCAAGCGCACACCGGACGGTGAGTTCCGCGATATTGCGCATCCGATCTCGTCGACGACTCGTGAGAAAATTCAAGCAGCTGTACTCGCTGAATACGACCGCGCAGCTGTTGAAGAAGAAGTAATCGAAGAAGGCGCATAATTCTGACAATTGAGAGGGCCCTAAGAGTCAGTCCGATGAACGTATCGTCGTACTGACTCCTACGGGCTCTCTTTTCATTTATACAGGAATGATGCTATATTGAAATGAAGCACTTATACCGCAGAGAACTATCTATTTATAACGTATCGTAAAGGGGTTGGATCAACGTTGAAGCTGATGGCGATAGTACTGGCCGCAGGCCAAGGGAAACGAATGAAATCAAAGCTGTACAAGGTGCTGCACCCGGTTGCAGGCAAACCGATGGTAGGGCACGTTGTGGACACGCTCCAACATATAGAAGTGGCAAAAACGGTCGTGGTTGTCGGCTACGGTGCGGAAGCCGTGCAAGCCTATCTTGGCGAGCAGGTGGACTACGCGCTGCAGGAGCAGCAGCTCGGTACCGGGCATGCGGCGCTGCAGGCGAGAGAAGCGTTGGGCGCGGAAGACGGCTTGACCGTCGTCATTTGCGGGGATACGCCTTTGATCTCGGCCGAGACGCTGCAGCACACGATCGCGTTGCACCGGAATACGGGAGCGGCGGCAACGATTCTGACTGCAAAGCTGGATGAGCCGACGGGATACGGCCGCATTATTCGCGGGGAAGATGGGCGCGTAGTACGCATCGTCGAACAGAAAGATTGCACGCCGGAGGAAGTGGCGACGCAAGAGATCAATACGGGTACGTATATTTTCGATAACCGGAAGCTGTTCCGGGCACTTGGTTCGGTGACGAACAACAACGCGCAAAATGAGTACTATTTGACGGATGTAATCGGCATTTTGACAGAGAGCGGCGACATCGTGCAGGGCTACTGCATGGCGGATCCGGCTGAATCCATCGGCGTCAACGACCGTGTGGCGCTGTCCGAAGCCGAGCAGCTCATGAAAGCCCGCATTAACCGCGAGCATATGCTGAATGGCGTGACGATCATCGATCCGGTGAACACGTACATCGAGAAGGATGTGCGGATCGGCACGGATACGGTGCTGCTGCCGGGAACGATTTTGCGGGGAAGCACGGTCATCGGTGAGCAGTGCACGATCGGGCCGAACACGGAGATCATCGACTCCGTCATCCAGGATGACGTGACGATCAAGCAATCCGTACTGCAGAACGCGACGGTGGACAGCGAGACGTCTGTCGGGCCTTTCGCTTACTTGCGTCCGGGCGCGAAACTAGGCAAGCAGGTCAAGGTCGGTGACTTCGTCGAGATCAAAAACGCTTCGCTTGGCGACGGCTCGAAAGTGTCGCACCTGAGCTACGTCGGCGACGCGGTGGTCGGCACGAACGTCAATATCGGCTGCGGCGCGATTACAGTGAACTATGACGGCTACAACAAGAACTTGACGGAAATCGGCAACGATGCGTTCGTTGGCAGCAATGTCAATCTGATCGCGCCGGTCAAAATAGGTGACGGCGCCTACGTGGTGGCCGGCTCTACAATTACGCACAATGTCGAGCCCGGCGATTTGGCGATCGCGCGCGAGCGTCAGTCCAACAAAGTTGGCTACGCCGACAAGCTGAAAGCGCGGATGAAAGCACGGAAGGCGAACAAAGAGGGGTAATGATCGGATGAGGGAAGGCTGTCGGGTTTTCAGCACCGAGAAGGTTGTGTGAAGTTGAAGAAGGAGGAGCGGAGTGTAGGCAAAACCTGCATGAGCACCGCACTTCGAAGCTGAGCGCAAGATTCGACGCCGAATTCGCTTCCTGATTAGCTTCGTGATGGAAAGCCGAAACCTCTAAAATTTGGATGGAACCTCCTAAGGTTGGGCACGCTATGAACTAGCGATGACTCACCGGCCCCGCAGGCGGCAGTCTGACGGGTCAGGCCGGGCTAACTTTAGGAGGTTCTTTTTCATATGGCTGTATCTTTACAAGCGGAAGCCCGCAAAGAAGCGACAAAATCCGAAATCAAGCAAATGCGCGCGAAAGGGAAAATTCCTGCCGTCGTGTATGGCGAGAAAGTAGCCTCTACCGTCATCACGGTGGATTGGAAGGACGTACAGACGGTGCTTCGCACAAATCCGCACGCGATTATCGATCTGTCGATCGCTAGCGCCGGTAGGCAGCCGGTCATGATCAACGAGATTCAGCGCAATCCGATGAGCCGCGAAGTGCTGCATATTGATTTCCACCAAATCAATATGAACGAGCCGATCAAGACAGTCGTGGCGCTTGAGTTCACCGGCGATGCGGTCGGCGCGCGCGAAGGCGGCATTGTGCAGGTGCAAATGCATGAAGTTGATATTCGCTGCATGCCGAACCAAATTCCGGCTTCCATCGCCGTGGATATCTCCAGTCTCGGCCTCGGCGATAACCTGCACGTGAGCCAAATCAGCGTGCCGGCTGGTGTCGAGATGAAATCCGATTCGAACGACATCGTCGTTACGATTCTCGTGCCGCAGAAGGAAACGGCAACACCGGAGCCTGCGAACAACGAGGAGCGGGTGGGCGAAGCGGAGACGTCGAACGAGGCGGCGACGGCAGGACAACCGACATAGGCTAAGAAAGCCGGTTGATGCGAATTCCGGTATTTGGAGTCGCCGGCGGATGGCGGCGCTCCATGCCGCGCAGGAGCATGCGAAAGAAGCCCTCGCAGTTGCGGAGGCTTCTTTTCTCTTTTTGCATTGAAAGCGCTTCATCTTTCTGGTCTAATAACCCGGCCTGGAAAGAAAAACATGGGAGTTTCTGTTATAGTAAGTATGATTGATTTTAATAAAAAAGCGGTTGTATAATTCGATAAAACCTATATCCTTGTGCACATTTTGATAGTATACTTGGACGGGAATATCGGAGTCGGCATGATCTTGGAAATGATCGTCGCTGGTGAGCTCTTCGCCATTCAGATACATGAATTGGATCACTCTCTGCTTTCCATAGGCTGGGATTGGGACTACACGTCAACAATAACCTTCGGCGCAATTTTGTGCAAAGGTTTTCTACCACTATATTTGGGAGATGAACGGAGTATGAAATGTTTTATCGGTCTGGGCAATCCGGGCAAGCAATATGAATTGAATCGTCATAATGTGGGGTTTATGGCGCTGGATCGTTTTGCGGAGAAGTGGGGCATCACGACGTTTCAGAACAAAAATAAAGCGCTGCAGGCCGAAGGCGTCGTAAACGGCACCAAGGTGTACCTGCTCAAGCCGATGACGTACATGAACTTGTCAGGTGAGTCGATGCGGGCGTTTCTCGATTTTTATAAAGCGAAGCTGGAGGATGTGGTCATCGTATATGACGACATGGATACGGCGTTCGGGCAAATTCGGCTGCGCTATCAAGGAAGTCCAGGCGGGCACAACGGCATCAAGTCCATCATTCAGCACGGCGGGACGCAGACGTTCGACCGCATTCGGATCGGCATCAACCGCCCTGCGCCGGGTTTTAATATCGCAGACTATGTGCTGTCGAACTTCACGAAAGAAGAGATGAAATCGATCGGCGAGGTGTTGGATTTGACGTGCGACGCGATGGCTTTCTCACTCACGAACTCGTTCGAGAAAACGATGGCCAAATTTAATAAATAAGCAGCTTGGCTGCCTCTGCGATCAAAGCCTCTGGCAGATTCGGCTAATTTCCCCGAAGAATGGGCATACTGGGATGTAATCGAATTGTCATAGGAGGCATACATATGATCAAGTACATTTGCAGGCATTGCCATACGTTCGTTGGGGAAATCAACCAGTCCGCGATTACGGAGCAGCAGTTGGGCTTCCATTCCTTGACCCCCGAAGAGCGGAGAGATATAATATCGTATAATACGAATGGAGATGTAACGGTCAGAGTGGTTTGCGACTACTGCCGCGAGGCGCTGGAGGCGAATCCCGAGCTGTCCCTGCTCGCCAGTCCGTTACAATGATGAAGATGAAGAGTTCATAGCCTAGGCACGTTGCCGAGGCTTCTTTTTGTGAGGGGAGTGTACTTGTTTGCAAGCTTTAATTCAGGCTTTTTCTGCGGATAACGACTTTCAGACGATTGTGACAGGCCTTAAGTCCGAGATGAAAGAGCAGCTCATCGCCGGGTTAACCGGCTCCTCCCGCCAGGTGATGATTGCTTCTCTCGTCCGTGAGCTTGACCGTCCGTTATTCGTTGTTACCCATAATATGTTCGCGGCGCAAAAAATTGCGGAAGACCTGCTCGAGTGTCTGTCTCCCGAGGAAGTGCTCCTCTATCCGGCTCAGGAGTTGCTGACGACGGAAGAAGCCGCATCCTCGCCGGAAATGCTGGCGCAGCGCATCGATGTGCTGACGAAGCTCGCAGGCGGTTATCGCGGCGTGGTGATCGCACCGTTCGCAGGCGTACGCAGACTGCTGCCGGTCAAGCAAGTGTTTGAAGAATCGCGCGTGACCATTAACGTTGGCGATACGGTTAGGCTGGACGACCTGCTGGCTACGCTGTCGGGTCTCGGGTATGAGCGGGTCGAGCGCGTAGAGACCAAAGGCGAAATGAGCGTACGGGGCGGGATTCTGGATCTGTATCCCCTGACCTCGGAGAATGCGATACGAATTGAGCTATTCGACGTCGATGTCGACTCTATTCGGACATTTGATGTGAGTGACCAGCGGTCAATAGATAAATTATCGTCCATAACGATCCCGCCGTGCCGTGAGATTCAAGCGGATAGGAAGCGCTTACATTCAGCGGCGCAGCATGCCTATGAGCTGCTGCAGGCACAGCTGGCCAAAATGACCGACCGCACAGCCAAAGACAAGCTGCTTGAAGGCATCGGCCACGACATCGAGCTGCTGCGTGAAGGACAGACGTTCCCTGGCATTTATAAATATATTTCTCTCCTCTATACGGAAAGACAGACCCTGATGGACTACATGCCCAAGGACACGGTGCTTGTCATCGACGAACCGGCCCGCTTGCTGGAAACGGCCAAGCAGCTTGAGCGCGACGAAGCCGAGTGGATGATGCATGCGCTCACCGAAGGGAAGAGCTTGCCGGCTTTTGTGCTGTCCAAAAGTTACGAAACGCTGCTGCACCGCAGGCCATTCCCGACGTTGTACGTGTCCTTGTTCCTTCGCCAGGTGGCAGGCATTCAGCCGCAAAATATCGTGAATTTCGTCTGCCGCGTCATGCAAAATTTCCACGGGCAGATGAACCTGCTCAAGGCCGAGATGGAGCGCTGGAAGAAGAACGGCACCAACGTCGTCGTGCTAGCGAACGGAGAAGAGCGGGCGGAACGCGTCCGGCGCGTGCTGCAGGACTACCAGATCGAAGTGCCGGAGATTGTGGAAGGCAACTTGCAGACCGGCTTTGAGATGCCGTCGATTCACCTGGTCGTCATCACCGAGGGCGAGATTTTTACCCAGAAGCAGCGGAAGGCGCGCAAGGTCGAGAAGAAGATGGAGAACGCCGAGCGCATCAAGAGCTATCAGGAGCTAAAAGTCGGCGACTACGTCGTTCATGTGAATCACGGGATCGGGAAGTACGTCGGCATCGGCACGCTGGAAGTCGGCGGTATTCATAAGGATTATATCCACATTATGTACGCGGGCGGCGACAAGCTGTCCGTCCCGATCGACCAGATTGATCTTATTCAAAAATATGTCGGTTCCGAAGAGAAGGAACCAAAGGTATATAAGCTCGGCGGCGCAGACTGGGCGCGCGTCAAGAGCAAAGCCCGCTCGGCGGTCAAGGACATTGCCGACGATCTGATTAAGCTGTATGCGGAGCGTCAGGCAGCGACCGGCTACGGCTTTGGCAAAGACAGCTCCTATCAGCAGGAGTTCGAAGCGATGTTCCCTTACGATGAGACGCGGGATCAGCTTCGCGCCATCGAAGAGATCAAGAAGGACATGGAGAAGGCTCGGCCGATGGACCGGCTCTTGTGCGGCGACGTCGGCTACGGCAAAACCGAAGTGGCGGTGCGCGCGGCCTTCAAAGCTGCCATTGATGGCAAACAGGTCGCGGTGCTCGTGCCGACGACAATTTTGGCGCAGCAGCATTACGAGACATTCCGCGAGCGGTTTTCGGGGTATCCTTTTAATGTGAGTGTGTTAAGCCGTTTCCGCTCCAAGAAAGAACAGACGGAGGTCATGAAAGGCATCAAGAAAGGCACGGTCGACGTCGTCATCGGGACGCATCGCCTGCTCTCGCAAGACGTGCAATTCAAAGATCTCGGTCTGCTGATCGTGGACGAGGAGCAGCGGTTTGGCGTGTCGCACAAGGAGAAGCTCAAGCGGCTCAAAACAAACGTCGACGTACTGACGTTGACAGCGACGCCAATTCCGCGGACGCTGCACATGTCGATGCTCGGCGTACGCGATTTGTCCGTCATCGAAACGCCGCCGGAGAACCGATTCCCCGTTCAGACGTATGTGGTCGAGTATGGCCCGACGCTTGTGCGTGAAGCGATTGAACGGGAATTGGCGCGCGAAGGTCAGGTCTATTATCTCTACAACCGCGTGCAGGGCATTACGCAAATGGCTGACCAAATCTCGATGATGATTCCGGACGCCCGGGTGACGGTGGCCCACGGTCAGATGAGCGAGCAGGAACTGGAGAAAACGATTCTCGACTTCCTGGATGGGGAGTACGATGTTCTTGTCTCAACGAGCATTATCGAGACGGGCGTCGACATCCCGAACGTCAACACACTGATCGTCCATGATGCCGATAAAATGGGACTTTCCCAGCTGTATCAGCTGCGCGGACGCGTCGGGCGATCGAACCGGATTGCGTATGCGTACTTCACGTACCAGCGGGATAAGGTGCTGACGGAAGTCGCCGAGAAACGGCTGCAGGCGATTAAAGAGTTTACAGAACTAGGCTCAGGCTTTAAAATTGCCATGAGGGACTTGTCCATTCGCGGTGCGGGCAATTTGCTCGGTGCCGAGCAGCATGGCTTCATCGCTTCCGTCGGCTTCGATTTGTATTCTCAAATGCTCGCGGAGGAAATTGCAAAGCTGAAACTGGAAATCGACGGGGAAGCCGTCACGCCGGAGCCGGAGTGGAACACGTCGATCGATATTCAATTGGATGCGTATTTGCCTTCCGATTACATCTACGACAGCATGCAAAAAATTGAGATTTATAAAAAAGTGGCCGCCATTCGCACATTGGAAGAAGCCGCGGATCTGCATGATGAGCTTGTCGATCGCTTTGGTGATCTGCCGCAATCCGTATTCAACCTACTGACAGTGGCTCGTTTGAAAGCGTACGGTTCGGAATACCGGATTGAAACGATCAGCCAAAAAGGAGAGGATTACCTGATCAAGATGCACATCGATCAAAACAGCAGGCTGGACGGCCAGAAGCTGTTAGCCCTGTCCAAAGGCTTCGATGGACGCATCAAGCTGAATGCAGATCCACAGCTCAATATCGTGATTCGCATTAAAGGTTTAACCGCAGAAGCTGCGGCGGAATTGCTCGAGAAGTTCTTGATCCAATACAAAGATGTGCTCAAAACGAAAGGGGAACTACAAGATGTTGCCAAATAAGACACGCAGACAACGCTCTTCTTCAAAAAAATGGATGGTAGGCCTGGCGACAGTCGTACTTGCCTTTTCTGTACTTACGGCTTGCGGTAAAAAAGATGGCGAAGCAACGTCTTCGCCTGCCGCTTCCGCAGCAGCGACAGGGAAACCGACGGATATTATTGCGACGTACAAAGACGGCGGCAAAATCACACGTGCGGAGTTCGACTCTTTTATCAATGTGAATAAAATGTTCTCTCCGCAGTTGGCTCAATACATGGCCGATCCTGCCTTCCAGCAGGACATGTTGAAGCAAATGGTGACGTTCCGCGTGCTGTCTTCCAAAGTGGACGACAAAGTGAAAGCTGATTCGGACAAGCAAGTGACCGATCAAATGAAAGCCATCACTGACTACTTCGGCAAGCAAGAAGGCGGTATGGACAAGCAGCTCAAAGACAACGGCATCCAGCTTAAGGATATCGAAGATTTGATGCGCATGAGCTTTTATACGATGGGCAGCATGGAAAGCAAAGTAACGGATCAACAGGTGCAAGATTCGTATAAAGAGCAAGCGGCTGCGCACACATACGACATTGCGACGGTTAGTCATATCCTAATTGCGCTTAAAGATTCCGCGACGCAAGCGGATCTGCGCACGAAGGATGCAGCACTCGCTAGAGCGAAAGAAGTGAAGGCGAAGCTGGACGCAGGCGGCGATTTCGCGGCGCTGGCGAAACAATACTCCGACGATCCGGGCTCCAAGGATGCCGGCGGTACGTACAAAGATGCGGAAATCAGCCAATGGGTGCCCGAGTTTGGACAAGCGGCAAGCACGCTGCCCCTCAACAAAATCAGCGATCCGGTGGAAACGACATTCGGTTACCACATCATGAAAGTGGAATCCAGAAGCACGAAGCAGCTGGATGACGCGCTGAAAACGGAAATCAAGTCTCAACTGGCGGAGAAAACGCTGTCTGAATGGGCGGAAACGGAATTCCCGAAAGTGATTGAGACGAACAACCTGCCGAAACCGGAAGCGGCGACGCCAGCTCCGTCTGCGAGCCCTGCTGCAAGCGCGGCGGCAAGCCCGTCGGCAAGCCCAGCGGCGAAATAAATCGAACTCAAGGATGCCTGATTGCAGGCATCCTTTTCTCATGCTTAAGAGCTTTTGTCCCCGGGAAGAGTAATTCGGTTATATTTGGACAACCTAAGCGCAGCAGGATGCAGAGCTAAATAAAGTCAAATCGTCAGTAGCGGCTGCTGCATAGAAGCGTGGGAAGTGAAGAATACTATGGTTAGATTTCAAGTTCCCACCAAATCCCGATCAAGCATACAACGTTTCATGCTCGTGTCGTATCTAATTCGAAAGCGGAAAGTGAGGCATCTAGAGGTATGAAAGCAACTGGAATTGTCCGTCGGATAGATGATTTAGGGAGAGTTGTAATCCCCAAGGAAATACGACGCACCCTACGCATTCGCGAAGGTGACCCTTTGGAAATTTTCGTGGATCGCGATGGCGAAGTGATTCTGAAGAAATATTCCCCGATTGGTGAGCTCGGTGATTTTGCGAAGGAATATGCCGAATCGTTGTTTGAAAGCACGAACCATGTGGCGCTGATTTCGGACCGCGACAACATCATTGCGATGGCCGGCGGCTCGAAGAAGGATTATCTGGAGAAATCGGTCGGTTCCCTCATTGAGACTTGTATGGAGAACCGCAAGCCGATGCTGGAGAGCAACAGCGGTCAATTTGAAATTATCAAGGATGCCAATGAAACCTTCTCCTCCTTCGTGGCGGCACCGATTGTCGCAGGCGGGGACCCAATTGGCGCAGTCATCCTGATCTCCAAGGATGAGAATGTAAAGATGGGCAACCTTGAGGTCAAGATGGTAGAGACAGCCGCCGGATTCCTGGCGAAGCAAATGGAACAATGACCCCATAAATACATGCGAAGGCTTCCTTACAGAGGTGATGGGCTGTAGGTGAAGCTTTTTTGTTGTTTCGCCAACCTTGTTGTTCTTGGGGGAATTTCGCTATAATACGGATAGATTGATTCGTTGGCAGAGGAGACCATTATGGGGGGAACAACCGAGCGGCAATCGGATAAAGCAACAAAAGGCCAAGCTAACCCGCGGAGCAAGCTGGTGCAGGGGGCGATGCTGCTGGGCCTTGCGGCTGTCATCTCGAAGCTACTCGGCACCCTGCAAAAGATTCCGCTCCAGAATGTCGCCGGAGATGCGGTGTTTGGTATTTACAACGCGGTGTATCCGCTGTATATTTTAATTCTTTTTGCGGCGACGGCGGGTTTTCCGGTGGCCGTTTCCAAGTTTGTCGCGGAGCAGGTCCGCCTTGGCGCACACCGGGAGGCCCGGCGTATCGCCTATGTGTCGGGTGTTGTCTTAATGTGCGCAGGCGCCCTGCTTTTTCTGGCCCTGTACTTCGGCGCCGAGCAGATTGCGGCGTGGATCGGTATAGAGCGGACGGCGTCTGCGATCCGAAGCGTATCGTTCGCCTTGCTCGTATCGCCGGTGCTGGCCGTCCTGCGGGGCTATTTTCAAGGCTACCAGAATATGCTGCCTACCGCGGTATCGCAAGTGGCGGAGCAGTTCATCCGTGTCATCACGATGGTGGCGCTGCTGCTGTACATGACGGCCCTTGCTTATGATGATGCGCGGATTGCCGCTGGCGCGACGTTCGGCTCCGTCACAGGGGCGGCCGCAGGCTTAGCCGTGATGGCGGTGTTTTGGCGGCGGGCAATGCGCGAGGGGCAAGAGCCAGGGGGCCCGGCGCAGCAAGAGCAAGAGCGTAAAGGACAATCGAGTCCGGCAGCCCATACTTCCGCCTGGCAGTGGGCCAAGCGTATCGCGCTCTACGCGATTCCGGTATGCCTCGGCGCGATTGTGGTGCCGCTGCTGAATCTGGTCGACACGTTCACGCTGCCGCGGCTGCTCGAAGCGTCGCTCGGCAGCGAAGGCGAAGCCATGCGCGCCTACGGGCTCTACAACCGCGGGCTGCCGCTCGTGCAGCTCGTCGTTATGGTGGCGTCGTCGATGTCCGCGGCGCTCGTGCCGGCGATTGCCGAAGCCAAGGTGAGCGGGCGGGACGACCGCGTCCGCAGCCGTGCCGAAATGGCCGTGCGCGTTGCGTGGCTCGTCGGGCTGGGCGCGTCGTTCGGGCTCGCCTTCGCGGCCGTGCCGATCAATATCATGCTGTACCGCACGGAGGAAGCGAGCTGGACCATGGCCGTGCTGGCCTTCACGGCCCTGTTCTCCACGCTGAACGCCGTCTCGGCCAGCGTGCTGCAAGGCGTCGGCGCGCTCCGCACGCCGACATTGGCCCTACTCGTTGCCATCGCGCTCAAAGCGCTCGGCAACGTCCTGCTCTTGCCCCGCTGGGGCATCGACGGCGCCGCGCTCAGCGCGGTGGTCGCCTACGCCGCTGCGGCGGGGCTGAATCTGGTGCAGCTGCGCCGCTGCACCGGGGTGCGCTTCGCGCTGCGGCCGTACGCCATCAGTCCCGCGCTGGGCGTGGGACTGATGGGCGGCTGCCTCGCAGCGCTGCAGCTGTTGGCCATGCCCGCGGCAGCGGCATGGCACGTGCCCTTGCGATGGAGCGCGAGCGCCATCGCACTCATCAGCGTAGCCGGCGGCGCGGCCGTCTACGGGCTGGCGCTGCTGCGCAGCGGGAGCGTCTCCCGCGCGGAGCTGCAGGAGACGCCGGAGCTGGCGCGGAAGCTCGCGCCGCTGCTCAACAAGCTGAAGCGGTAAGGGAACCCACCCGCGCTTCAAATCAAAGGAGGTGCTGCGCAGATGGCAGCAACGAATGCACGGATCACCGTCCTGGGACTCGGGACGGGGGATGAAGACCAGCTGACGCTCGGCGTCTGGAAGAAGCTGCAGGCGGCAAGCGGAGCGGGAGCGAAGCTCTTTTTACGCACGAAAGATCATCCGATGGTGGCGATGCTGGACGCGAACAACGTCAAGTATGACACTTTCGACAATACGTATGTCCAGCATGCGACATTCGAAGAAGTCTATGAATCTATCGCGGAGGAACTGATGCGGCTGGCGGCAAGCGAGTCTGCGGAAATCCTCTATGCCGTGCCGGGACATCCCATGGTCGCCGAGTATACCGTGCAGCTCCTTAAGGAGCGCTGTCCGGCACAGAGCATCTCGCTCCAAATCATGGGCGGCGAGAGCTTTCTCGACCAAGCGTTTCTGCGGTTCGGCTTCGATCCGATTGAAGGCTTTCAGCTGCTGGACGCGACCAGCCTTAGCCGCTACACGCTCAATCCCAAGCTGCACACGGTAATCGGGCAGGTGTACGACACCTACACGGCGTCCGATCTGAAAATCTCCCTTATGGACGTATACCCCGACGAGTATCGGGTCGTGGTCGGCCATTCCCTCGGCGTTGCCGGGCAGGAGCAGATCATCGAAGTGCCGCTCTACGAGCTGGATCATGTGAAAGGCTACGGCAATTTATCGCTCGTCTGGGTGCCGGCCAGCACGCGGGACGAGGATCACTACCGCAGCTTCGGCCGCCTGCACGAGATTGTGGCCATTCTGCGCAGCCCGGAAGGCTGTCCATGGGATCGAGAGCAGACGCATGAGAGTCTGCGCAAGAATCTGATCGAGGAAGCTTACGAAGTGCTGGAGACCATTGACGAGGACGATCCGGAGCACATGTGCGAGGAGCTTGGCGATTTGCTGCTGCAAGTGATGCTGCATGCGCAGATGGAAGAGGAGGTCGGCACGTTTACGGCCTATGATGTCATTGCGATGCTGAACGAGAAGCTGATTCGCCGTCATCCGCATGTATTTGGCGAGAACAAAGCAGAGGACGCGGACGAGGCGTTGGTGAACTGGAATGCGATGAAGGCGGAGGAGAAGCGTAAGAAAGGCATCGACGTGACCAAGCAGTCCGTGCTGGACGGCGTGCCGCGCGAGCTGCCGGGGTTGATGAAGGCGCTCAAGCTGCAAAAGAAAGCCGCTGCCGTCGGTTTCGACTGGTCTGCGCTGGAAGACGTGCTGGCGAAGCTGGACGAAGAACTGGGCGAACTGCGCCAGGCGATCGCGGCGGAAGGTGAAGGGGCTGCACAGGAGCGGGTGAGCGAGCTGGGCGATGTGCTATTTTCGCTAGTGAATGTTGCTAGATTCCTGAAGATCGACCCGGAAGAGGCCATTGCCAAGACGAATCTCAAGTTTGTGCGAAGATTTTCGTATATTGAGGAGCAGCTACGTTTAAGAGGGCAATCTTTTGAGCAGACTGATTTACTAGAGATGGAAACGTACTGGCAGGCTGCAAAAAAAGTTGCGGAATAAACCGCACCTTAGCAGGATTTTGACGAAAAAAGCAGAATACTAGACTTGGTGCAAGGTAAAATTATGAAAATGTGCAGCCATGTTAGTACATAGAAGAGATGATCTTCGAACATTTTGGGAGGTAAAGAAATCACATGAACAAAACAGACCTGATCAACAACATCGCAGAAAAAAGCGGACTTACAAAAAAAGACGTTGAAGTAGTTCTTAACGGTTTCCTTGGCGAAGTAACAGATGCGCTTTCCGCCGGCGATAAAGTACAATTGATCGGTTTCGGTACATTCGAAACGCGCAAGCGTTCCGGTCGCACAGGCCGCAACCCGCAAACAGGCAACCCAATCGAAATCGCAGAATCCAACGTTCCTGCTTTCAAGGCGGGCAACAAGCTTAAAGAAGCTGTAAAATAATGCGGATCGATAAGTTTCTCAAGGTATCTCGCTTGATCAAACGCCGCACCGTGGCGAAGGATGTGTCCGATCAAGGGCGCGTCTGGATCAACGGCCGCGATGCGAAGGCGAGCACGCAAGTCAAAGTCGGCGATGAGCTGTCCATCCAGTTCGGCCAGAAGAAGGTGACCGTTCGCGTCGAGCTGCTGTCGGAATCGACCCGCAAGGAAGATGCGGCAAAGATGTACACCTTGCTGAAGGAAGAACCGTTTCAAGCAGAGTCGTTGTAACCGTAGAAAAGCCCAGGAACCTGAACAGGTTTTTGGGCTTTTTTTGTTCTATCCTAGGACATCCCCTCATATCGTAAGGATAGATGAAGGAGGGGTACAGGCCATGATCGAACCCGTGAAAAACAACAATAAAAGACAGGAAATCAAGATGCTCAACCGCAGACTTTTGGAGATCTCCGGCGTTTTAAACGTCGAGAGCTTTGACAGCGAAGAGTTCCTCCTTGCAACGGAAATGGGCCACTTGATGATCCGTGGGCAGAATTTGCATATCAAAAATTTGAATCTCGAGCAAGGACTCGTCGCCATTGAAGGAATCGTTCACGAGCTGTCGTATGTGGATGGCAATACCCAGGAGAAATCCAAGGGCTTCCTTGGTAAGTTGTTCAAGTGACGCTGCATACGCAATTCTATACGATTTACATGATGGTCCTGAGCGGCATCTACATCGGAGCCATTTTTGATGTGTTCCGGGTGCTTGCGGGCAAGCTCAGATTGCCGCGCTGGACGATCCCCCTCATTGACGGTTTGTACTGGATTGTGGCGACAATCCTCGTTTTTCGGAATCTGATCGCGAGTAATGACGGACAAGTCCGGGTGTTTATTTTTCTCGGCATTGGCATTGGCATCTGCTTCTACTTCGGGCTGCTGAGCCCTTGGGTCATCCGGCTGACCTTGCTGCTGATCCGGATTGTGATTGCGATTTACCGTTTTCTTAAGAAAACCGTCGAAATCGTCCTCATTAAACCGATTATTGGCTTATATCGTCTAACCGTGATAATTTTAGGCTTTTTGCTCACTGTAGCTATATTCCTGTATAAAATTGTGCTACAATTGCTCTATCCTGTGTGGAGATTATTCTTTTGGATTACGAAGCCTATGCATAAGTATTTGGTGATCCCCGTTTGGTGCAAGCGCCTATGGGGCCGGATTGTCTCCCTCTACCGCAGGTTATTCTCGAAATAGGAGGAAGACCTATTCATGCCAGCTCAAGCAGCCGTTACGGCGAGTCGCGCCCAACGTACAGGTTCAAAGCGAAGACTACGTATTCTCATGATCTTTGTTTTATGCTTTTTATGCTGGGGCATTAACAACATTTGGGGACAGTTTGCCAAGCTGCACGATAGGAAAGCCGTCGTGGCGGATATGCAGCGCCAGTTAACCGAAGCGAAGAGAGTCAATGAGACGACGACCAAAGAAATTGCACGTTTGCATAATGACGAGTATCTGGATCAGATCATTCGGCGAGATTTTCACTATAGCAAGACGGGAGAAACGCCGCTGAGCGCCTCCAAGTCGCAATAAACATGCTTCTTGCAAAACGGGCGAATGCCGTGTTGACCGTGGTTTCCGCATCGGTTATAATCGGCGTAGCCAGTGTTTTCAACATTTTAAGGGAGGAACAGTTTACTTTATGGCAATTGAAGTCGGCACCAAGTTAGAGGGAAGAGTGACGGGGATTACTCACTTTGGAGCATTCGTCGAGCTTGCTGAAGGAGTTACCGGTCTTGTTCACATTTCGGAGATCGCAGACAATTATGTGAAAGACGTTAATGACCATTTAAAGCTTGAAGACAAAGTAACGGTCAAAGTGATTAACGTGGACAAGGATGGCAAGATCGGACTGTCAATCAAGCAAACGATTGATAAGCCAGTTGAGGAAAGACCTGCTCGCCCTGAACGTACAGGTGGCAGCGGCTATCAAGCTGTCTCTTATACACATCT
>NZ_RXHU01000056.1 GCF_003955665.1 Paenibacillus whitsoniae | reverse complement strand
ATAGAAGGGTCTAGCCCTAGTTAACTCGCTCGAAATGGCGAAAATCGCCGAGTTAAGAGGGTCTAGCCCATCTAAAGTACAGAGCAATCCCGCCAAAAGTGAGAAAACAGTCCAGCTAAGGGGGCCTAGCCCTAGTTAACTCGCTCGAAATGGCGAAAATCGTTGAGTTAAGAGGGTCTGGCCCATCTTAAGTACGGAGCAATCCCGCCAAAAGTGAGAAAACAGTCCAGCTAAGGGTGCCTAGCCCTAGTTAACTCGCTCGAAATGGCGAAAATCGCCGAGTTAAGAGGGGCTGCCTGTCTTAGCTCGGCGCTCTGCTGCTCCAGCGCAAGCATGGGCCAGTGTTCCGCTGATGAAATAAGAGTGCCTAGGCACTCTTATTTCATCAAGTCCACGCGCTGCGGAGCAAATAGAAGCGGTATAACGCTTCTATTTTTCTCCCGACTGCCGAAGAACGGCGGCTCGCGCCCAGATAATAGCGGTTTACCACTCTTAATTGTCCGAGGCGAGGGGGCCGCCGCCCAGCACTCCCCCGCAATACCCAAAGGCCCCGCGGCCGCTTAACCAGCGGCAGTGGGGCCTTTTGGGCGCATGGGGATGCGCCGGTTACTTCCGGATATACGTCTGAATCGTATCCGGTACTTCTTGCAGTTCGTTCAGGCGGTAGAACGCGCCTTTCGGCTGTACATCAACGGTGCCGGTGTTGTAAACCCAATCGCCCGGCACCGGGATGTGGATGGCGTGAATGCCCGCGTGCAGAGCGGGCAGCACGTCCGTCTTGACGGAGTTGCCGATCATCCATGTATGCTCGCGGTCGAAGCGTTGCTCTGCCATAATCGTCTCCATAAACTCGCGGGATTTATGCACGGTGATGAAAATGCGATCATCGAAGTACTGAGTCAAGCCGAGATCTTTCACTTTTTTCATCTGAATCCCCGCGTCTCCGCCCGTGTACAGGTAGAGTCGGTGGCCTTCCTCTTGCAGCCGCAGCAGCGTTTCGTTCATCTGCGGAAAGGGCTCAACGGTGTAGGCATACACGGTGTTGCCGAGGTCCGTGAGAAATGCTTCCTCACCCTCGCTCGTCGGTCGATTGAACCGCTCGGCAAACCATTGGTACGTCTCGACGAACGACTGCGGAAACCGTTCCGGCTTAAAGCCGTGGATATGGATGCCGGCGAGGTCAATCTCCTGCTGCTTGTGGCGTATGTCCTGCTCCGTCAACCGGTGTCCGGCATACCAGGTCTTCATCACATCGGTGAACTGCTCGATGACAATATCAAAATATTTATTACAATGTGCCAGCGTATCGTCCAGATCAAATAGAATCGTTTGCTCTCTCATAGGCGTTCGTCTCCTGCATGGTTTTGAAAATGAAATGAAAACGAAGTTTTCATCAGTATACCACGCGCGGTGCGGATTAGCCTAGCCACCTAGACGCTCTCGCGTCACACCTCTTCCCGTCCGAGTGGGGCATGCCCGCATACTGCCCTACATCGCAATCGTAGCTCCCTTATAGCCGTTATCCGGCGAGTAAGCAGGTTTGTTCAAGCCGCCGTCCTGATCTCCCTCAGGCTTAGGCGCCTCAGCCTGCTGCACCGGATCCGCCGCTTTGGATTCCATCTTGGAGCTGCCTTGGAAGACGCCGCCTTCCTCGATGATGAACGAAGCGGCGCTGAGGTTGCCGTGCAGCGCGCCGGTCGACGTAATCGTCAGTTTGCCTTTCGTCGTAATATTGCCGTGAACACTCCCGGCCAGCACGACATCCCGTGCGGAAATATTCGATTTGACGACGCCGTTCTCACCGATAATGACATCGCCTGCACAGTCGACATCGCCGGTAATCGTGCCTTCGATCCGCAGGCTAGCTTCCGATTTGATGCGGCCTTCAAAGACGGTGCCTTCCCCAATCAAGGTATCGGTTGTGTTGGGATTCAAGAGGTTTTTACCTTTTTTAAACATGCTAGTTGTCATCCTTTCGCATAGCTTTGAGATATGGTTTGGGGTCGATGCTTTCGCCATTTTTGAGCACCTCGTAGTGCAGGTGGGCGCCGGTGCTGCGGCCTGTCGAGCCGACGAGGCCGATGGTGTCGCCTTTTTCCACGGTGTCGCCGCGATTCACAAGAATCTTGTTCAAATGCATGTACCAGGTACGAAGTCCTTTGGAGTGCTCGATGACAATGTTGTTGCCATGATAAATATCTTTCCCTGTCGATACGACGGTGCCGGCAGCCGTTGCAAAAACAGGGTCGTTCTCATGCGCGCCGAAATCGATGCCGGAGTGAAAGCTCGGGATTTTCGTGAACGGATCGGAACGGTAGCCAAAAGGGGATGTGACCACCTTCGTCATCGTCGGCCACAGCGTCGGCGTGATCCGCAGCTGGGCTTGCTTTTCCGCGACCTTTTGCTTCGTGGCGGTTAGATTCACCTGCAGCTCGGCCACTTCGCCGCCAATGGCGGTCAGCGAAGCCGACGTCATCTCGCCAAGCTTCAGGATGTCATCCTGTGACACAGGGTACGGGCTGCCGCCGACGCCGGTGGACGTTGCGGCATCTTCGGCCGCCTTCTTATCCGTGGCGGCGCTGGCCAGCGCTTTGCCGGTCGCATCGTTATCTAGGCCCGCGATCGTTTTGAGGTCGCTTTCCAGCTTTTTCACCTCTTCGAGCTGAGATTTCATTTGTTCCGCTTGTTGGGAGAGCTGGATCACCTCGCTTTGCAGCTGTTCGATGGCAGCGTCCTTGGACGTGACGGTCGCGCTCCATTGCTGATTGGCTCCGCTCAGCTTCGACTGCAAGGCGATCGTTTGTTTTAACGTGTGCGCGTGCAGCACATAGATAAAGACAGACATAAGCAGCAGCAGGGTTAACCCTGCGCCTGCGAGATAAGCAAACAGATGGGACACCCGGAACCGGACTACCGATTGGTTCGCATCCGGAATGATCACCAGTGTCATTTTTTTCGGCTTCCACTTGAATTTCATCCAATTAACCTTCGTCACATTGAACTTTCTCAAAGCTTCAGTATCTCCTGTCGTGGTTGATTTTGGTAACGGAAAGTCCTGTACACCATTCGTCATTTTCTGCCAAAAACCCTGCCGATTGCCCGTCGGTCCTAGGAAAATGAGTCGAAAGTAGGAAGGAATCCTGTTGTAAATACGCGAATCTTCTTATATCAAATTGAGAGAACGAGCAGATATGGAGTGGATCGCGTATGATAAAGCTTGCAGGGATCGATATTGGAAACGACAGCATCAAATTGGTAGTCGACGGCTCGAAGGAACCGTTCATGATTCCCAATATCATCGCGCCGGGATATGAGCGACACATTTTGCAAGAAGAAGACTCCGCTTGGAAAGCGCTTGACGTTGTCATCTACAGCCCAAGCCTCTCGCAGCGAAATCAACGATACTTCGTCGGACAGCTCGCGCTTGAGCACGAAGATAATCTCGAACTGGAAGATACCGATAACAAAGCGCTGTCGGATCAGTCTCTTATCGTGGCCTTGACGGCGCTTGCTTACCAAGGTCTCGTAAGCCAAACCGCCGCAAGCGGCTACGGACAGACGGACGAGGTCGAATATACGATCGGTACCGGCCTCCCAGTGCGCGCCTTCGCCAAATATCATCAGCCTTTCGAACAACGGCTGCTCGGCGAGCACGAGGTAACGTTCCTGTCCACGCCGCAGCTGCGTAACCGTAAAGTCAAAGTGATCGTCCGCAAAGCGGCAATTTCCATTGAAGGCGCCGCCGCCATGTTCCACCTGGCTACGCATGACAGCCTGCAGGTGAAGGATGAGGAAATCTACAGCGGCATTATTGGCGTGTGCGAAATCGGCGCATTGACAACGGATTTTCCGGTGATCAAGCGCATGGCGATCGACAATCATTTCAGCCATGGCGAGCAGATCGGCATTGCGACTTACCTCGACGCGATTATCCGCGATGTGGAAGACGCCTATGGCTACGTGTTCCCAAGCCGCGCCAAATTGGCGGCGCGCGTGAAGAATCGCCAATATACGATTCAATTGCCGGGTGAAGGCCAGGTGGACATCCGCGCGATTGTCGACCAGCATTTCCGCCGCGCTGCGGTGCGCATGGTGGAAATGATCAAAAAGCGTTGGCGCAAGTGCCCGGACATTCAATGCTTCTACGTTATCGGCGGTGGCGCTGCGGCGCTTAAGCCGTATATTCTAGATGCGGCCGGACCGATGAAGCTGAGATTTACGAACGATAGTGAGTTTTTAAACGTACAAGGGTACTTGAAAGTGGCAAAAAGCCGGTTGAATCAAGCTGTTCCCGTCTAATCTATGAAGCGTCTGCGCGAGCAGGCGCTTTTATTTTCATATAAGCATTCCTCCAACTTCAGGTATGGCCAGGTTGGGTTAGGTAACCTCGCCCTTAAGAACCGCCGCTTTCCGCCTGCTTCAGGATCGTAACTTCCATGTAGGTTGTTAGGGTTGTCAGGAAGAAGCAGACCGCAAATGTTGCGCCGCAAACGATGCCCACGAGTGGCGTGTGCCTGCTGAACATTAAGCCGACCAGGATGCATCCCCCGCAGAGCACTATGAGAGCGTCCCCGCCCCAGCGCCATACGGAGTAAGGCAGAAGTTGGCTCACTTTGCCGATAAACTGCGCCGATTTTTTGCCATGCGGCTGTGCTTTGGAGGAAGCAGACGATTGTGAGTCTGGCTCTTTCCTTTTTTTTACAAGAGTCACGATGAAAATGAGCAGGACGAGAAGCGGCTGATAGGCCAGCACAATGACGGGCGAGCAGAAATTGGAAAAGCTTAGCACCTCGGTAATATTTTTAAATGATAGAATCGTGGAGACGACCATGAGCAAGCTGATCGGTTTATTCAAATAAGGATAGTTCGGCTCGTTGATAATCGAGGAGATGCCGATGAGCAGCGCCAGGTAGATTGCGATCATCTTGCAAGCTATCGTTGGAAACCAGATCATGAGCATAACCAAATCCAGACGGTCCAAGAAGTCGGTAATGTGGATCATTTGGACCAGATTGTAAACGGGATACAAAAAATTGCCCGGCATTTTGGGACCCAGCACAGCTATAATCAGAAACAGGAGCATGGTGAGCAAAAAGAGGCCTAGCAGCGCGCCATGGCGGATGGACGACCGGACGTGATTCGAATTATAGAGCATATGAAGAAAGGCGCCCAGAATAAACAGATCGCCGGCGCTTCCTAGCGTTAGAAAACCGCTTGTTAAAAGCTGAGGGCCAGGCGTCGTGAGCGTCGGTGTCAGCAGCCGTGGAAAAAATTCGTTCGCCAGCATGAGCGGCATCGCCAAGATCGTGACCATAAAGAGCGGATAAAATAAGTCATTGACTCTGGCGATCACTTCAACGCTCGTTTTGCCGAAGTACATGAGCAGGAAGCAGGGCAGAAATATCAAGATCTCAAACGGCGTCGAATGCAGCAGCAGCGTCGAGCTGAAGTGTGAGATGGACGCGACATCCCGAACGACAATTTGCCAGAAATGGAACACCATGATCAGATTAACCAGCGTGCCGCCCCACCGGCCCAATACTTCTTTGGTAATTGTAAAGATGTGCTTCTCCGGGTAATGCTTGGTGAGATAGCCGAAGAAAGCGGCGATTCCACACACGTACAAGGCGGAAAAAAAATAACTGTACCAGGCATCCATCTGGCTGATGCGCAGCATCACATTTTGCAACGTTAAGATGCCTCCGCTTGTAATAATCGACGAGGTCAACCAGGAGAGCTGCCGCTGGTTAATAATTTGTTTGGGATCGATGAGAAACACCGCCTTTATGCTTGAAGACCGAGCGCATTGACAAGCCAAGGCGACACGGTGTGAATGAAAAAATAGATCGGCATCGGAACAACAATATGCAGGAACTGACTTGTAAAAATGAGCAACAGGAAAAGGATCGTGCAGATATAAACGACCTTGACCGCTTTTTTTGCGTTCTTTAACGCTTTTCGGTCAAAGACGATGGACACGGCCAACGTAAGGAGATAAAAGGCTGCGAATATGCTATTCATGCGTCATTCGTCTCCCTGCACGACATTTTTACTGATGAGCCCGGAATCGACGATGTTGGCGGTAACGGCAATGTGAAACTGCGCTTCTTTAAAAAGAGTGTCCCAATTCTTCTCGTACTTCGTTTTCCATAAGTAAGGATTCTGCCGCCATACGCGAAGTCCGAGATGCGTAGAATCGGTGCCTTCTTTTTGCATCTTGCGAATGGTTGATTGTACAGCCAGCTGAATTTGTTCGGCGAACTTGTCCTGCAACTGCTCAATCACCTTTGTATCCCCCAGATCCTCTCCTGTATGATCCTCCCGAACGGTGCCTCTGGCATTTATGCTTACCGCAAAATCAATGCGATCGTCGTGTAATACCGGCGTAATGATCGTTTTTCCCCCCAAGACCGTAATGGACACATTGGCATCGTCTCCTTCTTGGACCGGGAACGTATACATTTGCTCTTTCGGCTGCCCCCGGAGCCAGAACAATCCTTTGATTTCTTTGTCCCGGTAAACGCCTACCATCCGGTCGCCCTTAAACTGCACATATCCTTTCAGTTGAACTTCGTGGGATACCTCCTTGGCTGCTTGGGTATCCGCTGTTTCAAAATAGGTGACGATCGGATCGGCACCAAAACTTAGAGAAATCCCGACATCCTTGAGCGAGGTCGGCAGCGCCCCCCGGGATTTGGACATTTCGCGAAGGACCTCTGCTGGAAAGCGCTCAAACTTTGGCTGGCTGTTCAAAAGATCATAGCCTTTGCCTTTCGTGGCGACAAGAAAGCCGATCAACCGGTTCTCCGGGGAGCGGGGCAGCACGTCAAACAGGACATGGATGCCGGCCTTGGCGAGCTTCTCTCCGATGACAATCGTCCGTCGATGGGATAACAGGATGTGACGGGACAGCCGCATTTGCAGCCTATTGTTCGCTTCCCGAAGCGTTTTGCCAACCTCCGAATCGATGTAATAGCTCTTGTTGCCGGACGTACCGCCGCCACCGCCGCTTGCACCGCCCATTGAGCCGGGAAGCGGGAACAAGTAGGCGACCCGGTACTTGCCGTCGTCTTCCAGATCGAAGGAGGCGGTCAAAACAAAGGCGACATCGTTCGTTTCAACCCGGTCCCAGCATCCCGTGAGCAGCGAGCAAGCGAGGAGGAGCAGCGTGGTCCGGGCATATCGCTTAAGACGAGCCATTGGGAGGTTCCTCCTCGCTGGATTTATGCACATGATCGATATTGCTGCCGTCGAGCCCGCCGTCTTTTTTGATTTGTTTGGGAAGTTCGTTGCCCATGCGAGTATTGTCTTGTACCGTCATAAACTCCGGACGTTTAACCATTTCCCAAAGAGGTGCGCGTACCAGTACATCCTTCGTATCTGCCGCGGATAAAGGGCCGATCGGTGACAAGTAAGGAACGCCGAACGAACGCAAATTGGCCATATGTCCGATCAGGATCATGAGCGAGAAGAAAATCCCATAGAACCCGAAGATGGAAGCTGCAATCAGAATGGGAAAGCGCAGCATCCGAATGGCAATCGCACCATTAAATCGAGGAATGGTAAACGACGCAATCCCGGTTATTGACACGACAATGACCATCGGCGCCGAGACGATCCCCGCTTGCACAGCCGCTTGTCCGACGACAAGCGCTCCAAGAATGGACACGGCGGAGCCGACTGCTTTCGGAAGGCGGATACCGGCTTCACGCAGCGCCTCGAACGTAATCTCCATAATGAGCGCCTCGACGACGGCTGGAAAAGGAATGGCTTCCCGTGCAGCGGCGACGCTGAGCATGAGAGAAGTCGGCAGCAGCTCTTGATGGTACGTCGTGATGGCGACGTAAAAAGCCGGCGTTGTGAGCGATAGGAACATGAACACATACCGGAGCATCCGCAGCAAAGTGCCGATCTGGAATCGTTCATAGTAATCTTCATTCGTCTGCATAATTTGAATAAAAACAAAAGGAACGATGAGCACGAATGGAGTGCCGTCCGTTAGGATGGCAACCCGCCCTTGCAAAAGGGCACCCGCCACAACGTCAGGGCGCTCAGTGTATTGCATTTGCGGAAACGGTGAGAAAGCGTCGTCCTGAATGAATTCCTCGATCATGCCGGATTCGAAAATGCCATCGACTTTAATCTGCTCCAGCCGCTTGACGACTTCTTCCACCAATGAAGGCATCGCCAGATCATCCATATAACAGACAACCAGATTGGTGTTGCTTTCCTTGCCGACACTCATCGACTTCATTTTCAGCTTCGGCGTCTTGAGCTTACGCCGGATCATCGACGTGTTGGTGCGGATGCTCTCGACGAAGCCCTCGCGAGGTCCGCGGACGACCGTCTCCGTTTCGGGCTCCCCGACGGACCGTTTCTCAGCTCCGCGAATACCCAACAGAATCGCTTTATCGTTAGCTTCCACGAGCAGAGCGGCGTCACCGCCCAAGACCGACGCGAGCAGGTCCCCGTAGTTGTCGGAGATTTGCGTTTGCGAGACGGGCAGCATCTTGTCTTCAATTTGCGAGATGGCGGTTTCGCCCGTGCCGAGCAGCATAAGCGCCTTCATCGTCTCATTAAGGAGCTGCGTATTGGTCAGCCCGTCGACAAACAGGAGCAGCGCAGGAATGCCGCCTTCCAACTGAAATTCACGGACAACGACGTCCGAGCATTCGCTGAACAGGTCTTTGATGAAGGTATGATTCTCATCCAGCAGGAGGGACAGCTTGGTCTGTTTCAGCTGTTCGATGAACTGATAATCGCGCGGATCCTGCTGCGCTTGAGACGCGCTGCCTGCCGCCGAGCCGGGTGGCAAAGGCCGATCCCGCAAAAGGGCACGCATGAAAAAAGTAGATCGCTTGGTCAAGTTCGGGACACCTCCTGCCGCAGCCGGAATTGGGTTCAGAGCAAAGCATCTATTATTTTGTCGGAAAGTCAGGATTTTATTACGAAAGTTGGAAAAATTTATAGACTCATGAGAGAGAACCAGTTGGAGAATAGCTTTCGGGATGTTGGCAAAAGCTATCGGAGCAAGAAAATACAGGAAGCGGCGAACGCGGCGCAGATGGGGAGGGAAACACATTGATTTGGCTTGCATCATTGCTGCTTTTGTTCATCCTGCAGGCGGCCGCTATTTTGCTCAGCGAGTACAAGAGACCTGCCAAGAGTGTGGCGTGGCTTTCTATTCTATATGTTTTTCCAATTATTGGATTTGTTATGTATTACTTTATGGCACGGGAGTATGTCAGGCGGAAGCGAGTTTACCGGGATCATCGCGGGGAACGCGAGCGGTTTGTGCGTGAGGAAGGGCCGGAGACCTGGCCAGCCAGCATGGATAAAAGGCTCTGCGAGTGGCTGCGGCGGATACCTGGCGCACCGCTGACGGTCCGCAACAGGGTCGCGGTCCTGACGAATGCAGCTGCGACTTATGACGCTTTGCTGGAAGATTTGGAGCTTGCGCAGCGGCATATTCATTTTGAATTTTATACGATTCGCGATGATGAGACGGGGCGGCGGTTCCAGGATGTGCTCATCCGCAAGGCGCGGGAAGGCATTCAGGTACGAGTGATCTACGACGGTATGGGCTCGTACCAGCTGCCCAAGGCCTACGTAGATAAGTTGAGGGCGGCTGGCTGCGAGGTGTATCCGTTCTTGAAACCGCTCATCGCCTTTTTCGAGAAACGGCTGAATTACCGGAATCACCGCAAGATTGTGGTGGTGGATGGCAAGGTTGGTTTTGTCGGCGGCATTAATATTGGTGACGAGTATTTGGGGGGAGACCCGAAGCTCGGCTTCTGGCGGGATACGCATTTGAAAATGGAAGGCGAGGCGGTTGCAGATTTGCAGCGCACGTTTCTGACGGACTGGGCTTTTGTCAGCGGCCGGCAGCTCCGGAATAAAGACCTGTTTCCTAAGCCGGATGTGGAGGAAGAAGCGCATGTGCAGATCTTCTCCAGCGGCCCGGACCGGTACTGGGATACGATTCAGGAGATGTTCTTCACCGGCATGATTGCGGCGCGCAGGCGCATTTATGTGACGACGCCGTATTTCATCCCGGACCCGAGCATTACGATGGCGTTGAAAACCGCAGCGAGCAGCGGCGCAGATGTGCGGGTCATCCTTCCGTACAAGGGCGATTCCCGCATTGTTCGGTATGCCTCACAATCTTATATGCAGGAACTGCTGCAGGCGGGCGTCCGGTTCTATCTGTACCGAAAGGGCTTTATCCATGCCAAGGTCATCTTGTTTGATGACTTCATGGCAACGGCGGGGACCGCAAATATGGATATGCGCAGCTTCTTCAGCAACTTCGAGCTGAATGCGGTCCTCTTCAGCCAGTCGGCGATTCGGCGGCTGGAACAGGATTTTACCATGGACCTGCAGGAGTGCGAAGAAGTGGAGCTAGCCGCTTTCCTGCAAAGGCCGAAGTCCGTCAAATGTAAAGAAGCCATCGCCCGGCTGCTGTCGCCTTTATTCTAGGGCGAGTCTGAATGCTCCTAGCGGACTTACAGTCGGGACAGGATGGCGTCAAGGTTTTGCAGGGGGACTCGCTCAATGAGATCCCCATAGGTGCGCAGACGTGGCATGATCGTCAGCAAATTGAATTCACGTGGGCTGGGACGCTGAGCCACTTCCTTCCAGAGGAGGGGAGTGGAGACGGAGGCGTCCTTTTTGGCACGCGGTGTGTAGGGAGCGGACAGCGTTTTGCCATACCAATGCTGGAGGTAGTCAATGTAGATCTTGTCGCCTCGATTTTTCTTGAAACGCTCGATGGTGAACAGATTCGGATGCTTGTGGACAGCGAATTCCGCAATAAAATGCCCGATCTTTCTCAGCTCTTCAAACGTATATTTCGGCTGAATCGGAATATAGATCTGCACGCCGGTGGCGCCGGACGTCTTGGGCACTGACTGAATCCGGAGCGAATCCAGTACTTCCCCGATGATTTCCGTTGCCTCCATAATGCGAGGCTCCTCTTCCAGCGACGGATCGATGTCGATCACCCACTCCGCTGGTGTCGTCTGCCCGATATGGTGAAAGGAAGGGTGAAACTCCAGACAAGCGAGATTGCCAAGCCAGATGAGCGTTGACAGGGAATCCAAATTCACATAATTAATGCCGTCCAATGGAGCAAGATTTACGAAATCGGGCGTCGGTTCGGGCGCATTTTTCTGATAAAAAGATTTGTCGTCGTACCCATGGGGATACCGGATGGTCGTCAAATGCCGATCGCGGCAATATCGCAGCAAATAGGGAGCCAGCTCACTCAACTTGGTGAGATAGTCGGCTTTCGTAATGCCAAGCTCCGGCCATAGCGGCTTGTTCGGATTCGTAATCGTGAGCTCGTTGCCTTCGATCAGCAGCGTGCCTTTCTCGTGTTTGTATGCCAAATAACCCGCCTCCCGGATTGTACTGTGTAAACGTTCGGTCTAACACAAGTATCACCCGGTAGGGGGATTCTCAAACTTAATGCGGCTTAGGCGACGACATGGAGCCAGAGGTAAAGGCCGATTAGGGTGATCAAAAGCGTAGGCACCGTCAGCACGATACCGGTTTTGAAATAGTCGCCCCACGTGATTTTGACGCCTTTCTTAGCTAGCACATGCAGCCAAATTAACGTGGCGAGCGAGCCGATCGGTGTCATCTTCGGACCGAGGTCCGAGCCGATGACATTCGCATAGACGAGCGCTTCATGGATGATGCCCTCCGCATGCGCCTCATGCACGGCAAGGGAGCCGATCAGGACTGTCGGCAAATTGTTCATAACCGAGGACAGTATAGCGGAGAGGAAGCCCATACCGACGGTCGCAGCGAACAATCCTTGGCTGGCCATCCATGCGATGAAATCCCCGAGGGCATCGGTCAGCCCTGCATTCTTGAGCCCATATACGACAACATACATGCTAATGGAGAAAATCACGATGGTCCAAGGCGCTTCCTTTAAAATTTTCCGTGTGTTGACCGCAGGGCTCGTCCTTGCGGCCAAAAGAAAGCTCAGCGCCGCTGCGCATACGAGGAACGACACCCGAATATGCACAAACCCGCTAGCAATGTAGGCCGCCAGCAAAATGCCGAGAATCCACCACGAGAAGCTAAATAGCTTTCGGTCTTTGATCGCATCGCTCGGATTCATAGCCTGGGCAATATCATACGTCTGAGGAATCTGTTTGCGGTAATACAAGTAAAGGACGAGAAGGCTTGCGCCCAGTGAAACCAGTCCCGTTACGAACATTCGGCTGGCATAGGTGACGAATCCGATTCCGAAGAAATCCGCCGCGATGATATTCACAAGATTGCTGATGACAAAAGGAATCGATGTGGTGTCAGCAATAAAGCCGCTTGCCATAATAAAAGGCAGCACCATCAGTTCCGGCAATTTCAGCGCTCTGACCATCGCCAGGACGATCGGAGTCAGAATCAATGCAGCCCCATCATTGGCGAAAAAGGCGGAAACCGCCGCTCCCAGCAGAATGACGTAGACGAACATGCGCTTGCCGTCGCCTTTGGCGAGGCGGGCCATATGGAGTGCTGACCATTCGAAGAAGCCGATGCTGTCCAGCACGATCGAGATCAGGATGATGCCGATAAAGGCGAGTGTGGCATTCCAGACGATGCCTGTGACTTCGGCGACGTCCCCGAAGGTGACGGCTCCGCAGAGCAGCGCGAGCACCGCGCCAGCCGACGCGGACCAGGCGATATTGAGGCCCTTCGGCTGCCAGATGACGAACGTCATCGTAAGTAAAAAAATCAAGCTTGCGACATAAATCATGATGAATTCCCTCCTGCACCAATTGACAGTATCTCAGATTTTGAAACATCTGTATACGGTTTTGTGCAGAGGTAACACTAGGAAGCAACACTCGTTGAAATGGGAGATTGCAAGCATGGTCTTAGAACCGATCATACCTTTTGAACCGATCCGGTCGGAGAAAATTCCGGCAGGACCGGATTGGATCGCACAGATTAAATGGGACGGCGTTCGCATGCTGACCTACTTCGACGGCCAGTCGACCCGATTGTGGAATCGGCGCCGCAATGAGCGCACGCTCCAGTATCCGGAGCTGCTGGATGTTCGCGCTTACTGCACGGCATCCTCCGTCATTCTGGACGGAGAAGTGATTGCGATGGACGACGCCAAGCCGTCGTTTCATCAGATTATGAAGCGCGAGTCGCTGCGCAAGGAGGCCAACATCGTCAAGGCCCGGCACCAGACGCCGGTCACGTATATGCTGTTCGATCTGCTGATGCTGAACGGCGAGTGGGTGACGGACAAGCCGCTCGCCGAGCGGCAGCGGCTGCTTGAGCGCGTGATTCGTCCGCAGCCTTCGGTTCAGTTGACACCGAGCATGCCTGACGGGCAGCAGCTCTTCGAGGTGATGAAGGCGCATCGAATGGAAGGGATCGTGTGCAAGGATCTGAGGAGCACGTATGCCGTGGGCGGCAAGGATGCCCGTTGGATCAAGCGTAAAATTTTCCACGATCTTTATGCGGTCATCGGCGGCGTAACCTATCGGGCTGGGACGGTGAATGCGATTATGCTCGGATTGTATGATCGCGAAGGACGGTTCGTCTACATCGGCCACGCAGGCACGGGGCTCGTAAGCCGGGAGGAATGGCGGCAGCTCACGGCGCTGGTGGAAGGAATGAAGATACCGCAGCAACCGTTCGTCAATGAGCCGGAGCGCAACAGCAAGGAGTTTGCCTGGCTCGCACCGCAGCTCACGGCGAAAATCCAGTACATGGAATGGACGCCCCACGGCACGATGCGGCACCCGAGCATTCAGGCGTTCGGCGGGGCGGAGCCGGCGGCGTGCACGTTTGCACAGCTGTGAGGGGAGTGCCGGTATTGGCTGCTGCTAGCTTAAAGTAGATCGTCTGTAATCGGACGCAGGCATACAAAAAGCCGGTCTCAAGTGACCGGCTCTTGGGCTTTTTCCTTTTTGGCGCGGGGCTTTGCCGCAGCACGGGGCTTCTTCTCGACCGTGACGGAGGCATCCGGTGCAAGGGTAACTTTCGATTCGTCGCCACCTTTGGTTGCATCGAGGCTTGCCTGCAGCGCAGCCATCAGGTCGATGACGCTCGTCTTTTGAACTTCCGGTGCCGACCGGATCTCTTCGCCAGCCACCTTCTTTTGAATCGCATCGAGCATGCGCGCTCGGTACTCATCCTGGTACTTGTCCGGCTCAAATGGAGTGGACAACTGGCTGATCAGCATTTTCGCCATCTCCATTTCCCGCTCGTTGACGGTCACCTTGTCGGGTAGACCCGGCACTTGCGCGATCGGCCGAATTTCATCGGGATAAAAAATCGTCTCCATCGCCAAGCAATTATCGATCACGCGGATTGCGGCGAGTGAGCTCTTGGAGCGGATCGATACTTTGGAGATGCCGATTTTCCCCGTCTGTCGCATTGCCTCGAGCAGCAAGCTGTAAGCACCGGCGCCGGTTCCGTCAGGCCCTAAGTAATATGTTTTCTGAAAATACACAGGATCAATATCCGTCAAGTTGACAAAATCCAAAATTTTGATTTCCTTGTTGGCCTCGCCTGAAATCGTCTCGAGCTCGTCTTTTTCAAACAAAACAAAACGCCCCGGCTCGTACTCGTAGCCCTTTGCAATTTCCTCCCACTCGACTTCCTTCTCGCAGGTCTGGCACTTGCGGACATAAGACAGCGGCGTGATGCAAGCTTTGTGAATGTAGCGCATGGAGATGTCTTTGTCCTCCGTAGCCGAAAACATTTTGACCGGAACATGGACTAATCCGAAGCTGATGGCACCTTTCCAAACGGTATGCACGGCTGCTCCTCCTCCAAACAAACATAATTGTACTAGTATTCGCGGAAAAGGCTGCCTTTATACGGCGGCGCATGAAAAGAATGGTTCCGCGGTCCGCTGGGGAGATTATAAAAGCAGGCAAGCAGCCTGCCTATTGCGAAGCGAAGGAGGGTTCACGGATGGCAGAGGACTTTTCCCAGGATAACGACCACGAAGGAAAAGACGATCACTTCATGGACATTGACAGGATGATTAATGAAGGCTTGGGGGGCGGCAACGTCACCATGCACAATGGCCTTATCGAAGCCACCACCACCGACACGATGGATCATCCGGAATCCGTCTTGGATGAGCCATGAACGTTCACCGCGCGCAAGAGATTCTGGCCGCCGACGAGAAAATTGAGGTCAGCCTGAATGGCTTGTCGGTCTGGATTGATAGCGTGGACGCCGCCAAATCGATGGTGAAAGTGCATGTGGAGGAGAATCCGTCCGATGCGCGCATCGTGCCGGCGCAAGAGCTGGAAGAGGTTCACTAGCCTTTACCGAGCAAGCCAAGCAGCCCTCTCTGCCACGTGCAGAGAGGGCTGTTTGCCGCTCACGGAGATCCCAGTTGATGCTGCTGCGGGCGAAGACTATAATAGAGGGAGTAAAAAGGAGCAGCGGAGGACGGAAATGAGCGCACAGCAAGTCACTTATACATTTGAATCCCGCAAGGAAGCGGACACGGATCGTCTCGGTCAGCTATTGTCCGGCTACTTGCAGCCCGGCACAGTCATTACGCTCGACGGGGATCTGGGGGCAGGCAAAACGCGGTTCTCGCAAGGCTTCGCCCGTGCCATCGGCATTGCGGAGCACGTCAACTCCCCCACATTCACAATTATCAAGGAATATGAGGGGGATCATCTCCCTTTTTACCATATGGATATGTATCGCATTTCGCAGGAGGAGGCGGACGAGCTCGGGCTGGAGGATTATTTCTACGGCACGGGCGTATCACTCATTGAATGGTCCAGCTTGATTGCGGATTTGCTGCCGCCGGACCGGCTTGCGATTACAATTAGCCTCATGGAGGATCAATCCCGCGTATTTCACCTGACGCCTTACGGCCTGCCGTATGAGATCTGGTGCTTGCAGATGAAGGAGAACGGACACCTACAATGACAGAACGGACAGAGTCAATAACTGAACGGGAACAGACCATGACAAAGGCGGAAAGATTACCGTCAACGGGGCGATGCCTGGCCATCGATACCTCGACATCAGCAATGACCGTGGCGCTGCTCGAAGAGGGCAAGCTGCTGGGGGAGATCAGCTCACATGCGGAGCGCAATCATTCGATTGGGCTTATGCCGCATATTAATGACTTGCTTGCGCGTTTTCAGATGACACCGCGCGATCTTCAGTCGATAGCGGTAGGACAAGGCCCAGGCTCGTATACTGGCGTGCGGATTGCAGTCTCCGTAGGCAAAACGTACGCTTGGGCGCTAGGACTAGATCTGATAGGGGTATCCAGTTTGGAAGCGATGGCTCTTGGTGGTTCTGTACGGAACGACGCCGGATTGAACGGCGGTCTGACATGGGTTGTTCCGCTGATGGATGGGCGGCGCAAGCAGGCCTTTACGGCGGTTTACGGGTTTCAAGGCGCGGGGGCGGAGACTGGCCTTGGCCGTGCCGGTTGGCATGAAGTATTGCCGGATGGCATCCGTGTCATCGGCGGCTGGTTGGAGCAAATCCGCGATCAAGCGGAGCAGACGGGGGTAAAAAGCTTGCTGTTTGTCGGTGAAACGGAAGGATTCGCCCAGGAATTGGAGGAATTTGCAGCGACAATTTCCGCGGGCGTTCTTGTGCGTCCTTATGGGATCGAAGCGGAATTTATCGGTCGGCTGGCTTACCCTCGGCTGCTGCAAGGCGAGAAAGCCGACGTGCATGCGTTCGTGCCGAACTATACGCGTCTGCCGGAAGCGGAGGCGAATTTACTGGCAGGTATCCAGGTGAAGAAAGGGGATCGATGAACGTGGAACAGTGTAACCCTCGTGCGCTCGAAGATCAGCTTGTTTTTCGCTCGATGACCATGGCGGATATTCCGCATATTTGCGAGATTGAGCAGGAAGCCTTTACGACACCTTGGACTCAGGGCGCTTTTGAAAATGAACTGAACAACAATCAGTTTGCGCATTATATGATCATGGACATTGGCGGCGAAGTCGCCGGTTATGGCGGCATGTGGCTCATTATGGAGGAGGCGCATGTCACGAATATTGCCGTCAAGCACTCGTATCGGGGGCGCAAGCTCGGAGAGCGTTTGCTGCGCGAGCTGATGAGAACGTCCGCGTTTCTGGGCGCGATCCGGATGACGCTGGAAGTGCGCACCTCAAATTATGTGGCGCAAAATTTATATGAGAAGCTCGGCTTCCGCGCCGTCGGCGTGCGCCGAGGCTATTATACCGACAATCGGGAGGATGCGGTCGTCATGTGGGCGGACTTGCCCAAGCGCAGAGATCTGGGCAGTGACGGCGGCTTTCGGACAGGGGAATAAGTGTGAGTAGGACAGAAGATCAGCTGGGACAGTTGGACAACGAGACAATGAGCAAGACGACAAGAGATACCTCAGAAGCAGACCAGATCACGACAGGCACCCCGGCAACCAAGCCGGTTTATATTTTGGCCATTGAAACGAGCTGTGACGAAACCTCGGTAGCCATCATCGAAAATGGCACAATCATCCGCTCGAACAAAATCTCCTCGCAGATCGACACGCACCAGCGCTTCGGCGGCGTGGTGCCGGAAGTGGCGTCGCGAAAGCACGTGGAGTCGATTACGCGGATGCTGGAGCAGGCCGTCGACGAGGCAGGCGTCAGCCTGCACGAGCTGTCGGCGATCGCCGTCACGGAAGGCCCCGGTCTGATCGGGGCCCTGCTCGTCGGCGTCGTCGCGGGCAAAGCGCTGGCCAGCGCGCTTGGCCTGCCGCTGATCGGCGTGCATCACATCGCCGGTCATATTTATGCCAACCAGCTCGTGCATGAGCTGGTCTATCCTTGCCTCTCGCTCGTGGTGTCCGGCGGACACACCGAGCTTGTGCTGCTCGAAGGCCCCGGCAGCTTCAAGATCATCGGGCGTACGCGCGATGATGCGGCCGGCGAGGCCTACGACAAAGTCGCCCGGGCGATGGGCCTGCCCTACCCGGGCGGTCCGCACGTGGATCGGCTTGCGCAGGAAGCCGATACCGAAGTGAAGCTGCCTCGGTCCTGGCTCGAGGCGGATTCCTACGACTTCAGCTTCAGCGGATTGAAATCCGCGGTGCTGAACGTCGTCAACCAGAGCAAGATGCGCGGTGAGACCGTCCAGGTCGCGCAGATTGCCAAGGGCTTCCAAGCATCCGTCATCGACGTGCTTGTGGAGAAGGCGAGCCGCGCCGTGCGGGCGTACGGCGCGAAGCAATTGCTGCTCGCGGGCGGGGTCGCCGCGAACAAGGGATTGCGCAGCGCGCTCGCGGTGCGCTGCGAGGAGCTCGGCGTGCCGCTGCTGGTGCCGCCGCACAGCCTTTGCACCGATAACGCAGCGATGATCGGCGCAGCCGCATTCCTCAAGTGGGAACGCGGTGAGTTCGACACAATGGAGCTCAAGGCAGAGGCGCAGCTTGACCTGGAAACGTGGTAGCGCGGCATCTTGCCGGCAAGCTCGGACTGCTTGAACACTCGGTGAGGGAATCCCGGTGCTGACGAGGGGAGCAGCTTGGGCTCCGCGCGCCGCCGGAAAAATTTTTCCACAGCCGGTATTGACTTTGCCAAATTCGCATACTATAATCACAATCAATACTTTCAAACGCATTGAACGGGAGTAGTAAGGCACTTGAAGTTTCGCTCAGAGAGCTGTGCGCTTGGTGAAAGCACAGACGAAACGCAGCCTGAACTCGCCCGGGAGCGGTAAGACTGAAGAATGCTGGATCCGGCATTCGCAGTAGGTCTTGACGGTTGACCCCCGTGATCGGGTACATGAGTGGTTTCGAGCTGTTGACAGCTCGGATCAATGAGAGTGGTACCGCGGAAGGCTACAGCCTGTCGTCTCTTTATATAGAGATGGCAGGCTTTTTTGGTTGTCCGGACAGCCAAAAGACGGAGCTGGAACGCATGAAAAGGCCGCTCGCAATCAGTCATACAATCGAAATGGGGAAGACATGCACGAAGACGCAACGAAGAGTCCCCTGTCCACATAACCATATCGCAAACAACGCAATGAACAAGAATAGTAAGGGCCACCTCAACGGTACAGAAAGCTGCGGGATGCTGCGACGCAGACCTTGAACGCCCCGAACTCGCTTGGAAGCGGCCATCCTGAACAGCCTGCGCTGCTAGGGATGGACGGATAACCTCCGTGATCGGGTGATGCAGCGCGGATCGCCGGTTAAAAGCCGGTCCCCGTCGCTGGATCTGAGGTGGGCTCCCATGCGGAGCCAACAAGAGTGGTACCGCGCCGGGTGAAGACCTGTCGTCTCTTTAATAGAGACGGCGGGTCTTTTTGTTTTGGCTGTGGGTCCAGGCGAGAACCTGCATTTTGTACAGCAAAATGGGCATCTCTTGCGCCATTTGGAGCAAAATCCTGTATTTTATACATGTAAATGGGGGCAAAAAGCCTAAAAACTGCTCTAAATCCGGCAATTCCTCGAAATTTATTGCACGTTTTGCAGGTACTTTCGTGAAATGAACGATTTTGGGCAAATTTGATGTAGTTTTTGCAGGTCTTCGGGGAATTGGTCGACGAAGCAGAGGCCACGGGGGAGTTGCAGTGGTGGGTAGAAGCGGTAGCAGTAGCAGTAGTAGCGAGCAGCGGAGGTAGCCGTAGTACCGTGATAGTGGTGGCAGTAGTGGCAGTAGAATCAGTAAAGGCAGCAGCAACAAAGGCAGAGAGAAATCACACGAGCACTATCAGTAAATTAGCGCTAGACAGCATACATCAAAATGAAACCAATCCAACAACCGGTAAGACCGGTCAATCTAAGGAGGAACCAACCATGGAAAAAAAAGCAAACACAAACCGTCGCATTCGCATTTTTGATACAACACTGCGTGATGGGGAGCAGGCGCCGGGCGCGTCCCTGTACCCGGACGAAAAAATCCGCATCGCCCGCCAACTGGCGAAGATGGGCGTTGACACGATTGAGCCGGGCTTCCCGATCTCAAGCCCTGGCGACTTCCAGGCGGTGCAGCAAATTTCCCGCGAGCTGCAAACCGTGGAAATCTGCGGCTTCGCCCGCGCGGTTCAGGCGGACATCGATGCCGCTGTCAAAGCTACGCAAGATGCGGGCTTCCGCCGGATTCACATGTTCCTGTCCTCGTCGGACATTCACCTGGATTTCCAGCTGCGCAAGTCGCGCCAGCAGGTTGTCGAGATCGCGCGGTCGATGGTCGCCTACGCGAAGCAGTTCGTAGACCGCATCGAATTTTCGCCGATGGATGCGACACGGACCGGCGATGAGTTCCTTTTTGAAGTGCTGGAGGCGGTCATCGCCGAAGGCGCAACGATCCTGAACATCCCGGACACCGTGGGCTATGCGCTTCCGGAAGAGTACGGCGCGATGTTCCGTAGAGTTCGCCAAAACGTGCGCGGCGGCGACACTGTCGAGTACAGCGCGCACTGCCATAACGATCTCGGGCTGGCGGTCGCGAACAGCCTGGCTGCGATTGCCGCGGGCGTTACGCACGTGGAAGTGAGCGTAAACGGTGTGGGCGAACGTGCCGGCAACTGCTCGCTCGAAGAGCTGGTCATGGCGATTGAGACGCGGAAGCATACGATGGGCGTGGAAACGGGCATTGTGACGAGCGAGATTTTCAACACGTCCAAAATGGTCAGCCGCATCATGGGCTTCCCGATCGCGTACAACAAGCCGATTGTCGGCCGCAACGCGTTCCAGCACGAGGCGGGCATTCACCAGGACGGCCTGCTGAAAAACCGCTCCACGTACGAAATCATGGATCCGGAAAAACTGGGCGTGCCGCGCTCGATGATCATTCTCGGCAAACACTCCGGCCGCCATGCGCTGAAGCACCGTGTAGGACAATTCGGCGTCGAACTGACGGGTGAAGAGTTGGAGACGCTGTACACCAAGTTTAAAGAGAAAGCTGACGAGCAAAAGATCGTCACCGACGATCAGCTCATGGAACTGGTCGGATCAACGGTCGACGGTCAGATGGAGCCGTTCTCCCTGGTGCACATGCAAGTGGTTTCGAACAGCGACCAAGATCGCGTCGCTTCGGTTGCCGTGCGCAACAACATCACCGGCGTGGAGGAAGTTTACAGCGGAACCGGCGAAGGACCGATCGAAGCGATTATCCATGGGCTGCAGCAAGCAATGCCGATGGTTGTGGATTTCTCCGACCTGGAGCTGCATTCGTTATCCACAGGTGAAAAAGCGACAGGAGAGGCGGAGGTCACTATTGCGGTGAACGGTGAGACCTATAAAAATACCGCCATCGATCAAGACGTGCTTGTCGCCGTGGCGAAAGCGTTTGTCTCCGCGTGCAACCAGGCAATGCGCATGCAAAACCAAACAGCGGCACCATCCACAGCGACATCCGCGTCGTAAGTTAGGAACGATTCAAGGTTGTGCACAAAATTGTGAGAAAACTTAGATATATACACGCCTTGTGAGCAAGGTTATACACACACCCTGTGTACAATGTGAATAAATAAAGAAAAGATTGTCCCATCAACGTTTTCTAAGCCTGATGAAATCGAATAACTTTTTCACAAGAAAATGTGGATGATGTGGATAATGTGGATAAAATTGTGGAAATCAAAAGAAAATCCAAAAGGGACGCGGGATTCGCGTCTCTTTTTCTGTGGATAAGGATGTGGATAGTGGAGATCGAAAAATGTCGAATCCAGTTAATTGTCTTAACAATTCGAAATTCCTGAAATCTCAGCTCGGTGGACGTTTAGCAACCGGAGTGAATGCGGCGTGTACGGTGCTCATATGAATTTCACCCGTTGTGCCACAAGTGAACCAAACACGACAACAAAAAGCCCGCACAGCGACCTATGCGGGTTTCTTCATCCCTATTTTTAAGCCAAAAGTGTTTCCCATTCTTCATAGCAAGCGGAGAGCGCTTCTTTGCGGTTATCCACTTCCGCGTTCTTCTCTTGCACGAGGACGTAATTGTTATACACAGCCGGATCGGCGAGCTCCGCCTCCAAGGCTGCAATCTCTTCTTCCAGCCGCGCGATGTCCTGCTCGAGCTGCTCGAGTCTGCGCTGGCGGTTGCGCTCCTCGCGCTTCGCCTGCTTGTCGGCTTCATAGCTGCCGCCACCAGATGCATCGGACTTCGCGCCAGCTGAAGCATCAACTTTTCCGCCGGAGCCGCCGGACGCCGCTTTCTTCGCTGCTTCTGCCGCCAGTCGCTGCGCCTCCATCTCGGCGATCTCCGCTTTTTTCTCCATATAATCGTCGTAGTTGCCGAGGTAAGCGGTCAGGCCATCCTTTTGCAAATCGAGCATGCTTTCCGCCATCTTGTTCAAAAAGTAACGGTCATGCGAGATAAACAGCAGCGTGCCTTCGTAATCCATGAGCGCGGACTCCAGCACTTCTTTGCTGTAGAGGTCCAAATGGTTCGTAGGCTCGTCGAGAATAAGCACGTTCGCCTTCTGCAGCATGAGCTTGGCGAGCGCAACGCGAGCTTTTTCGCCGCCGCTGAGAGCTGCGATCTTCTTGAACACTTCTTCCCCGCTAAACAGGAAGTTCCCCAGCACTGTGCGAATCCTCGCCTCCTCGAGATGCGGGTAGGTGTTCCACACCTCTTCGAGGACGGTGTTGTCTTTATTCAGCCCGGTCTGCTCCTGATCGTAATAGCCGATCGTCACGCCGGTGCCCCACTTGAACGAGCCGGCATCGGGTTGGTGTTGGCCGATTAAGGTTTTGAGCAGCGTCGACTTGCCGATTCCGTTCGGCCCGATTAAAGCCGCCGTCTCGGAGCGGCGAAGACCGAAGGACACGCCGTCGAGCAGACGGTTCTTCCCGTCATAGGAGATGCTCAGCCGGTCGACTTGCAGCACTTCTTTGCCAGACGTTTGTTCAATCTCAAAAGAAAACGACGCGCGCTTCAGATCGCCTAACGGCTTGTCCAGGCGGTCCATTTTCTCGAGCTGCTTGCGGCGGGACTGCGCCCGCTTGGTCGTGGAGGCACGCACAATGTTGCGCTGCACGAAATCCTCCAGCTTCGAAATCTCTTCTTGCTGTTTCTCATACTGCTTCAGCTCGATGTCGTAGTTCGCTTCTTTAATCTCGACAAAACGCGTGTAATTGCCGGTATACCGTCTCGAGGCGTGCCGTTCAATTTCATAAATCGCGGTGACCAACGCATCAAGGAAGTAGCGGTCGTGCGATACAACGAGTATCGCGCCGGGATAGCCGCGCAGATAGCCCTCGAGCCACGTGAGTGTAGCGATGTCGAGATGGTTCGTCGGTTCGTCGAGCATGAGCAGATCGGGCTCTTCGAGCAGCATTTTGGCGAGGGCGAGTCTCGTCTTCTGCCCGCCGCTCAGCGTGTTCACCGGCGTGTCCGGCGGAAAACTGCCGAAGCCCATGCCGTGCAGGATGCCGCGGATTTTGGCTTCGATTTCGTAGCCACCCTGCTCGCGGAACCATTCAGAGCGCTGAGCATAGCGGTTCATCGTGGTTTCATATTTTTTCTCATCCTCAATCAGCGCCGGATCGGCCATCTGCGCCTCCAACGCGCGGAGCTCTTTCTCCGCGTCCAGCAAAGAGCTGAACACGCTCAACAGCTCGTCCCAAATTGTTTTATCCGTATGAAGGCCGCTGTTTTGTTTGAGGTAGCCGATCTTCGTTTCTTTGGCCTTGAAAATATCGCCGCTATCGTACGACATCTCGCCCGCGATAATTTGCAGCAGCGTCGATTTGCCTGCGCCGTTGACGCCGACGAGGCCGATGCGCTCCTTATTTTCGATTTGAAGCGTTATATTAGAAAGAACAGAGCGGACTCCGTAGCTTTTCGAAACGTTTGAAACCTGTAATAACATGATTGGAAGGCCTCCTGCGCAGCTGCATTTTAATGAAAGAACCCAGTGAAATTTCACGAATTGACCATTTTCATGATACCATCAATTTATTAGTATACACTAGGAAAGAGCGCAATGCCCTGTTAATTTCCGTGAACGAGGGCGAGCGGCGGGCGCAGTATCGTTTTTTACTTTTTTTATGTTAAAATGGGGGAAACCACTCCTAGGCAGGAAGGGCTGTAACGATGATGAACATTAGAGAGAGGAAAATTGCTCTACGCAAAGAAATGGAACAAAAGCGCGCTTCCATCGTGAACAATGTGCGGGATGAGAAGCAGATACGCATAAATGAACGATTGATCAAGCTGTGTAAGGACAGGCTTCTTAAAGCTGATGAACAGGCGGCGGGCCGTAAGCCCACACTGCTCAGCTATATGCCGTTTCGAACCGAGCCGGACGTTGCGCCGCTGATGGAATGGTGCTGGCAGCAGGGAATTCGGGTGCTCATCCCGAAAGTAGTAGAGAATACGAAAACGATGAATCTGCATATCATCTCCCGGTATGAAGATCTGGAAAGCGGAGCGTACGGGATTCGCGAGCCGCGCGGGGATGTGCCGATCGAGGAGGATCTGTCGACCATTTCGATGATTCTCGTACCCGGACTTGCTTTTGATATGGATTTCGGGCGGCTGGGGTACGGCGGAGGTTTCTATGACCGGTTTATGCAGTTGTTCGCGGCACGAGGGCTGGAACGTCCGTTTGCGATTGCGGCTGCGTTCGATAAGCAGTTGATTCCTTCGGTGCCTTCGTCCTGGCATGATTTTCGGGTGGACGGGATTGTGACCGAGAGTAAGCTGATTTTTAAGAAAGAAACTTAAGACTGGGGAGATTGTATGGCAGAATCGTCACCGCTGACGCATTTTAATGAGCAGGGCCGGGCGCGTATGGTGGATGTTTCGGACAAAAGCGAGACCAAGCGTACCGCAACGGCGCGAGCTGCGCTGATCATGAAGGCAGCAACCTTGACCCTGATCAAGGAAGGCAAAATGAAAAAAGGCGACGTTCTCGCGGTCGCGCAGGTCGCCGGCATTATGGCCGCCAAGAAGACGTCTGACTGGATTCCGATGTGTCATCCGATTGCGCTGACCGGCATTGACATTCAGTTCTCGGACAATGGCGTAAATGAGCTCTACATTGAAGCGACGGTTCGGACAACAGGTCCGACTGGTGTGGAGATGGAGGCGCTGACGGCCGTTTCCGCCGCGGCGCTGACGGTGTACGATATGTGCAAGGCGGCCGAGAAGGATATGATCATTGCCTCGACGATGCTCGTGAGTAAAACGGGCGGGAAAAACGGGGATTTTCATAGGCAAGACGTGTAACCAACGAAGGGGATTCCATTCGGTTCAAAAGGGAGAGGTGACGAAGGATGCACTGGAAAGTTGCGATTCTGACAGCCAGTGACCGCGGTTACCGAGGAGAACGAGAAGATACCAGCGCTCAGGTAATCCGCGAGTTGATTGAAGAGGAAATGCAAGGCGAAATCATTGAGTACCGGGTCGTGCCGGACGAGATGGACGAAATTATGGCGTCTCTCATTGAAATGACCGATTATTATCAAGCCGACTTGATCCTCACGACGGGAGGAACGGGACTCGCGGCGCGGGACGTAACGCCGGAGGCGACGCTGAACGTCATCGACCGGGTCGCGCCGGGTTTCGCGGAAGCGATGCGGATGACGTCGATGCAGAAGACGCGCAAGGCGATGCTTTCGCGGGCGGTTTCCGGCATACGCGGGCGCACACTCATCATTAATTTGCCTGGCAGCCCCAAAGGCGTTCAGGAAAATCTGATGGCCATCATTGATCAGCTTCCGCATGCGCTTGGCATTCTGACCGGCAAAGAAGGCGATCACGGGTGAGCTACAAAGACACGATGCTGCGTGAGGTCAAGGTGGAGGATGCGATCGGCATGATTCTGCCGCATGATTTGACGCAAATATTGCCCGGGGAATTCAAAGGCCGCCTCTTCCGCAAAGGGCATCAGGTCACGGAAGCGGACATCCCGGCGCTGCTGAGCATCGGCAAGGAGCACATCTATGCGATGGAGCTGCAGCCGGGCTATCTCCATGAAGACGAAGCGGCGCTGCGCATGGCGCGCGCAATTGTGGGCGACAGCGCCTCGCTGGAGCTGACCGAGCCGCACGAGGGCAAAGTGAACGTGAAATCGCCGATCCACGGCTTGGTCAAAATCGATAAGGCGTTCGTGGACAGCGTGAACGCGATCGATGAGATCGTGTTGTCGACGATTCGAACCAACACGGTCGTGAAGGCAGGCGCTTCCTTGATCGGCACGCGGGTCATCCCGCTCATTGTGGAGGAAGCGAAGGTTGTGGAGGTCGAGCGCTTGGCGCAGGCTCGTCGTGAAGCGGGCTTCACCTTGCTCGAGGTGAAGCCGTTTCGCTCGCTGCGCGTCGGCGTGATCACGACGGGCAGCGAGGTGTTCAAGGGCCGGATCCAGGATAAATTCGGCCCGGTCGTGAAGGAGAAGCTGGCACAGCTCGGCTCCTCGGTGGTGGAGCAGCGTTTCGCGCCGGACGACAGCGAAACGATTGTAGGCGAGATCCACGCGCTGCAGGCGCTTGGCGTGGATCTGATCCTGGTCACGGGCGGCATGTCCGTGGACCCGGACGACCGCACGCCGGGCGCGATCAAGCTGGCCGGCGCCCGCGTGGTCAGCTACGGCACGCCGATGCTGCCGGGCTCGATGCTCTTGATGGCGTATCTGGGCGATACGCCGATCATGGGGCTGCCGGGTTGTGTGATGCACGACCCGTACACGTCGTTTGATGTGCTGCTGCCGCGTATCTGCGCAGGTGAAGAAATCGTGCGCAGCGACATTACGGAGATGGGGTACGGCGGTTTTTATCAGTGTTAGTCCAAAGGTAAATGGAGTTGAAGTCCATGTTTCAAAATATTGGTTTTTCGGAGCTGCTGCTGATCGCCGTCGTGGCATTGGTCATTTTCGGGCCGCAGAAGCTCCCCGAGATCGGACGTATGCTCGGCAAGACGCTCCGCGAGTTCAAGCAAGTCACGAACGGGTTGCTGCAAGAGGTGAAGCAGCCGATCGAGGAGGCGAAGCCGTCTACGGCTCCTGCGGTGAAGGTGGAGACCGCTGCTCCGGTAGCGGCTTCTGTCGTGAAAGCGGCGGCTGAGACATCAGCGGCTGCAGTCGTTGAGGTGCCGGCTGAAGGTGCCGGCGAGGCTGTGCTACCGGCAACGAATCCGACGCCGATCGTTGTTGCCGCAGCGGAAACCGTGGTGCCCGCGCCTGACCCGGTGACCCCGGTCACGGTGGAAGCGCCAAAGGCGGCTGCGGTCGCTTTTGTCACGAAGAAAAGCGTCGTTCGGGTGCAAGGGGAGGCCGGCGGGGAGGCAAAGCCGACCGTTGCTGCAGCATCATCTTCGCAGCCAGACGAGAGTGCTTCAATCAAGCGTCTGCCGGATTAATTTTTACCATTATCCTCCCGTAAAGTAGGTGTAGCATGTCAACGACCGAAGAAATGTCGCTTGTCGAGCATCTGACCGAGCTGCGCAAGCGAATTATGTGGGTGCTGCTCGTATTGGTCATCGGAATGGTCGCGGGTCTCGTTGCCGCAAGGCCGATCATCCGGTATTTGAAGAGCATCCCCCCGGCGAACGGCATCAGCTGGAACGTGTTCTCACCTTGGGATGCGCTGCGGCTGTATATGAATTTTGGGCTTGCCGTCGGCCTTTTAATTACGCTGCCTGTCATCATGTACCATGTGTGGGCGTTCGTGAAGCCGGGCCTTCGGGAAGAAGAGCAAAGGGCGTCGGTCCTGTATGTGCCGTACGCGTTCGGTCTTTTTATTCTTGGTCTCGCGTTCGGCTATTTTGTCGTATTTCCTATGGCCTTCTACTTCACATCTTCGATCAGCAAGAGCCTCGATATTAATGAGATGTACGGTGCCGCGCAATATTTTACCTTCATGTTCAATATTGTTCTCCCGCTCGCGTGTGTGTTTGAAATGCCGATCGTCGTGATGTTCCTGACGAAAATCCGGCTGTTGAATCCGAAACGGCTGCACAAAATGAGACGTTATGCCTATATGCTAATGGTTATTTTGGCGACGGTCATCACACCACCGGATGCCATCTCGGCGATCCTGGTCTCGATTCCACTGATCATCTTGTATGAGTTCAGCGTCTTCATGTCGAGGCTGATCTATCGCAAGCAGCTGGCGAAGGATGCGGCATGGGAACTGGAATACGGCGCGAAATAAGCGCAGGTTGGGCTAAAATGGTCTGTTCGTTCGAACAGGCTATTTTTTATGCATACGGGAATATTTGCCATTCGTTTGGATAGAATGAGGGGGTGTCCGGAATCAATGAAAATTGTGTAAAAGGACTTGCAAATTACTCCCAGAATGAGTATCATTAGAGATGTTGTTAGCACTAAACACATTCGAGTGCTAATAAAACGAAAATACCCGAACAATTTTCTAAAGGAGGCTATTTTTCCATGATCAGACCGTTAGGTGATCGAGTTATCATTGAAGCCGTTGCGAAAGAGGAGACTACTGCAAGTGGCATCGTGCTGCCAGATACAGCGAAAGAAAAACCACAAGAAGGTAAAGTTGTCGCTGTCGGCTCCGGCGCGTTGAAAGATGGCGTTCGTGTTCCTCTTGAAGTGAAGGAAGGCGACCGCATCATTTTCTCCAAATACGCAGGAACTGAAGTGAAATACGACGGCCGTGAACTGTTGATCTTGCGCGAGAGCGACATCCTCGCTGTTTTAGCCTAATTTTAGAGCAGCATATAGATCGGCAACACATTAACATCATACTTACAGGTTCATATTAGAGGAGGTTTCCTATCATGGCAAAAGAGATTAAATTTAGCGAAGAAGCCCGTCGCTCCATGCTTCGCGGGGTTGACGCTTTGGCGAACGCAGTTAAAGTAACTTTGGGTCCAAAAGGCCGCAACGTTGTTCTTGAGAAAAAATTCGGTTCCCCGTTGATCACAAACGACGGTGTAACCATTGCTAAAGAAATCGAACTGGAAGATGCATTCGAGAACATGGGTGCTCAACTGGTTAAAGAAGTTGCGACTAAAACCAACGATATCGCTGGTGACGGTACGACAACAGCTACAGTGCTTGCTCAAGCGATGATTCGCGAAGGCTTGAAAAACGTAACAGCTGGCGCGAACCCAATGGTTATCCGCAAAGGGATCGAAAAAGCGGTTAAAGCAGCGGTTGAAGAACTGCAAGCGATCGCGAAACCAATCGAAGGCAAACAATCCATCGCTCAAGTTGCGGCTATTTCCGCAGCTGACGAAGAAGTTGGCCAACTGATTGCTGAAGCGATGGAAAAAGTCGGCAAAGACGGCGTTATCACTGTCGAAGAATCCAAAGGCTTCAACACGGACCTTGAAGTTGTAGAAGGTATGCAGTTCGACCGTGGCTACACGTCCCACTACATGGTTACTGACACTGACAAAATGGAAGCTGTCCTTGACAATCCTTACATTTTGATTACAGATAAAAAGATCTCCAACATCCAAGAAATTCTGCCTGTGCTTGAGAAAGTCGTTCAATCCGGCAAACAGCTTCTGATCATCGCAGAAGACGTTGAAGGTGAAGCGCAAGCGACACTGGTACTGAACAAACTTCGCGGTACATTCACTTGCGTAGCGGTTAAAGCTCCTGGCTTCGGCGACCGTCGTAAAGCTATGCTGGGCGACATCGCAGCTCTGACTGGTGGTCAAGTGATCACGGAAGAGCTTGGTTTGGAACTGAAAGGCACAACGCCTGATCAACTGGGCAGCGCGCGTCAAGTTCGCATCACCAAAGAAAACACAATCATCGTTGACGGTGCAGGCAACCCTGCCGACATCAACTCCCGTGTTACCCAAATCCGTGCACAATTGGAAGAAACAACTTCCGATTTCGATAAAGAAAAACTGCAAGAGCGTTTGGCTAAACTGTCCGGCGGCGTAGCGGTTATCAAAGTAGGCGCAGCGACTGAGACTGAGCTGAAAGAGCGCAAGCTTCGCATCGAAGACGCTTTGAACGCAACTCGCGCAGCCGTTGAAGAAGGTATCGTATCCGGTGGCGGTACAGCCCTCGTGAACGTATACAACGCAGTTGCTAAAGTTCAAGCGGCATCCGCTGACGAGCAAACAGGCGTGAACATCATCCTGCGTTCCCTGGAAGAGCCAGTTCGCACCATCGCAGCTAACGCTGGTCAAGAAGGCTCCGTCATCGTTGAGCGCTTGAAAAACGAAGCGATCGGCATCGGCTACAACGCCGCTTCCGGTGAGTGGGTGAACATGTTCGACGCAGGTATCGTTGACCCTGCGAAAGTAACGCGTTCCGCGCTTCAAAACGCAGCTTCCGTAGCAGCAATGTTCCTGACAACTGAAGCGGTAATCGCTGATAAGCCAGAACCAAACAAACCAGGTATGCCTGATATGGGCGGCATGGGTGGTATGGGTGGCATGATGTAAGAGGCTGAAAAGCCTTTAGCATTAAGGTTTCCTGTAAGGGAAACACCGTTTGCCCACATTGTGGCTATATGAATGAAAATAGGCTTCTCATGAGTTCAAGATGAACTCTGTGAGAAGCCTATTTTATTTATTAAGCATTCTGTAGTTCATCAAGCAAATGAGGTTGATGAGAAGGGCAAATCCGAGAAGGGGCTGTACAGATGAGGAAGCTCGATCAGACTAGGGTTATTTAATACGGCGAAGCTCCGCAATGTCGGCTTCTTGTGACACGGAACGATAGGACAGGCGCTCTAGAATCTTTTGTTGCTCTTGCTGGAGATTTTTCATTGTTAGAATATCACTGTGGGTTTCCAACGCGGCTCTCTGTACGAACGGGATTAATGAGGTGTCTTTTTTGATATCGGCAATGTCGGTTTCCATGCGATCGAGTCGCACGCCCATATTTTGTTGCTCGGTTTTAAGTCCAGCAACGTCAGTTTTAAGCTCAGCGACATCAGTTTTAAGCTCAGCAACGTCAGTTTTAAGTCCAACTACTTCCGTTTTAATTTCTTGCAATTCGGAAATAATTTGTTTCAAAAGTTGTTCGCTCACTTTGATTCTCCTTCGTTACGGAATTTGTTTTTCGCTACATCATTATAACCGATCATGGGACAACTGGATACAGATGCTGTGCAAAAATGTCTTAATGCCGGCAAACCGTCGATCCGGTATGGTAAGAGGAGCGATAGCATACAGCGATTTCTTTTACAGGCAGGAGGACAAACAGATGAAGACAGGAGAAGGGAAGCTGCACGAGCGCGTGACGCAAGCTGCTAAGCAGTTGGAATATTTGGACCGCGGACTGGTGGCGGCGTCGACGTCAGAGGGAATTTTTTTGAGTTGGCGGCTGTTGGGGACGGAAGTGACGGGGGCTGCTGCGCACGGAATGGCGGGTGTGGATTTCCATGTGTACCGGGACGACGTTCGGGTTGCGATGGTGGAGGACAGTACGAATTATTTGGATCGCAACGGAAGCTCTGGCTCTGTTTATTATGTCTGTGCGGTTAAGCAGGGGCAGGAGATCGACCGCAGCCCTGAAGTGACGCCCTGGGAGAGCGATTATATCGAGCTTCCGCTGCGCAAGCCGGCTGACGGCGTGACGCCAAGCGGTGAGCGTTACACGTACTCCGCCAACGATATGAGTGTTGGGGATGTGGATGGGGACGGTCAGTATGAGTTTTTTGTCAAGTGGGATCCTTCCAACTCCAAGGATGTTTCGCACGTCGGCTACACGGGGCCGGTATACCTTGATTGCTACAAGCTGGACGGCACGCTGCTGTACCGGATTGACCTCGGGGTCAACATTCGCGCAGGCGCTCATTATACGCAGTTCCTCGTGTATGATTGGGATGGGGACGGGAAAGCCGAAGTTATGCTCAAGACAGCGCCTGGAACGAAAACGATCACTTACGATTCCGATGGCATGATGGTTGCCGAGCGATATATTACGATGCCCGAGGAGGATCTGGCGGTGGGCTGCAGCCATGAGGATGATTATCGGATGAGCAGCTCGGATTATTACGAGCATGTGGTGCAGATGTTCATGGGCTGGCATGCGCATGAGGAAGTAACGGTGGGCCATTGGCCGGCAACGCTGGAGGCCTGTTTTGGCATAGAGCCCGCCTATGCATATCCGCTGTCCCGGGAGGACGCTGTGCGTCTGGCGGATCACTTCTTCGACGTCTATGCGCCAAGCCGAAGCAGCCGAAACAAGCTGCGCGCGTTCGAGGGGTTTATTCTCACGGGGCCGGAATATTTGACGGTGTTCGAGGGGGAAACGGGCGAGGAGCTTCAAACGGTCAGGTATAAGCCGGGACGCCACGACGACGGGCTGATGTGGGGCGATTATGCATGGAACCGCATCGAGCCGGGCAACCGCGTGGATCGGTTCCTCGCGGGCGTTGGCTACCTTGATGGCTGCAAGCCGCATGCGATTTTTGCGCGCGGGTACTACACGCGGGCTGCGGTGGCGGCCTATACGTGGAATGGGGTGCAGGTCCAAGAGATCTGGTACACGGACAGCGGCTGGGTGCCGATGAACAATCCGTTTAACGATACGCTGAAGGGGGAAGATGGACGCAGCGAGCTGTATGGCAGCCTTGCGAAGCAGGGGGCGCATTCCCTCAGCATTGCGGATGTCGATGGGGATGGCTGCGATGAAATCATTTACGGGGCGGCAACGATCGACCACGACGGCACGATCCTGTACAGCTCCAAAGGCGATCTCCCGGAAGGCAGCGCAGCGCCAGGCCGCTCCGCCAAGCTCGGCCACGGCGACGCACTTCATGTCGCGAATATCGACCCGGATCGGCCGGGACTGGAGATTTTTATGGTGCATGAGAGCGGCATCTGGGGCCCTTTCGGATACACGCTGAGGGATGCGGCAACCGGTGAGGTGCTTTTCGGCGGATTCGCCACGGAGGACGTCGGGCGCGGTATGGTCGGTCAGGTAGACCGTGCGCAGCGCGGGCTGCAGGTCTGGGCCAGCGAGAGCTACACGAGCGACGACGCTTTCGGTTTGCTGACGGCCGCAGGGGAACGAATCTCCCGGCAGGTGCCCGGTACGAACATGAGCATCAAATGGTCGGGCGACATGACGACGCAGATCGTCTCAGGCAGCTTCGAGCAGTCTGTGACGATTGCGGATTGGCAGCGCGGCGTTCTGTTGACGGCGGAAGGCACGCGCAGCAATAACGGCACGAAGGGCAATCCGTGCCTTGTTGCCGACGTGTTCGGCGATTGGCGGGAGGAATTGCTGGTTCGCACGGCAGACAGCTCGGCGATTCGCATTTACCTCAGCACGGAGCTGACAGACCGAAAGCTGTATACGCTCATGCACGATGCGCAGTACCGGACGGGAGTCGCCTGGCAAAATGTCGTGTACAATCAGCCGTGTTACACCAGCTTTTATATGGCTTCGGATATGGACTGGTCGAAGGTGCCGATTCCGAAGCTGCATGTACCGCGTGCGAAGGCGTAAGCGGCTTATCAACAAAGAACGACCGGATTCTACTTGCGTAGGATCCGGTCGCTTTGGCATTTTAGCAAAAGCATTCGGGCGTCTTGTCGTGGCCGCTCTTATGTTCTGAACGCTGGAAAGCGGCCAACGCCTGCGCGGCATGGCTCAGTACGGCTCCAGCCCGCGTAGAAGCTGCGACAAGCACGGCCTCCATGATTTCTTCGGGCGTGCCGCCTAAGGCTTTGTACCGCTGCACGTGCGTGTCGATACAGTACGGACAGCCTGTTACATGGGCAACTGCGATGGCAATCAGTTCCTTGGTTTTAAGCGGGACGGTGCCATCTGTGTGATAGATTTCTTTTTCAAAGGCAAAAAAAGAACTTGCCGCCTGTGGAGCTAGCTTGACGAGCTCCGGAATAGCAGCGAGATCTTCACGGCTGTAGTAATGGCTCATTGAACGAGTCCTCCCTTAACGTGTAATTGTATGAACAACTACAGTGTACTGCGAGAGCGGGAGGCTTTCCGTGATAAAGTCACAGAGGGGAGCAATAGCGGTGAAGCTGCGCTTGATCCAGCACGTTGATTTTACCCCGTTGGAGGGAGATCGCGCCTGTTACGGCCATTTCTTTTAAAATGCGGCTGACGACTTCGCGTGCTGTACCGAGCTCCACGGCGAGCTGTTCGTGTGTGACTCGGATTTCTGTGGCACCTTCGCTCTTGGGAAGCCGCTGTAAGAGATACGATGCGACGCGTTCAGGCAAGGAGCCGAAGGCGATCTGCTCGAGCAGGCTTGTGACGCGAATGAAGCGTTCTGTAAACTGGCGATAGATCGAGCGCCGCAAGGAAGGATAAGCATGCATCCACTTCCGGAAAGCCGTCACGGGAAAAAGGAGCACCTCTGTCTCCGTCTCGATCTGCACGGATGCTTCGTATTCCGTTTCCCCCAGAATGCTGGCGATCATGAGCACGCAGCATTCGCCGGGGCCGACGCGATATAAGGTGACTTCCCGGCCGCCAGGGCTGATTTTATAAATACGGACAGAACCGGACACGACAAAAAGCGCATGGCTCAGCCTGTGCCCTTCTGCAATTTCATGCGGAGTTGAGGGGGAGACGCGAACCTTTTGCGCGAGCAGCCAATCTTGCTCGGACAGCTCCCCAAAGCAGGGGAACAGGCTCGTGATGGACGTCATGTCTTGCAAAGGCTGCAGGATGGCGCGGTCGCGGGATACCGGAAGCTTTTTCATACAAACCTCCTTTATCAACGATGCTTATAGTATATCATGCCTGAGTCGGTGGAGCTGCCCTCTAAGCCGAAATAGCATGTGTGCACACCTAAGAGCCTGGCCTTTCTTCAGTGGTGTGGACATCTACCTGCTTGGCCCATCCGCATCCGCCTAATTATTGAGAGAATGGGCGGACGTACACGCTGAGCCCCCTAGTTAAACGTATACTATCTCAAACCTAACGAGGAGTTGACTTCCATAATGGCTTTTCAACCACAACCAACCCAAGGTAAACAATTTCAGTGTCCACCTGCTGATCCCATAATGACGGATCCGGAAAGAGTGGTCAGAGACTTCTATCACCCGCAAAAAGTGCAAGTCATCCACCCGATTCAAATTGTGAATCGTCACCACTGCGTACCGGTGTATGAGCATGTCTATACGTGTACGGAAGTGGATGAGTACTGCGGCACACACCCGCATCCGCACCAAGGCATGATGCGCAAATAAGCGCAGGTGAGCCCCAGACAGCCCCCGGCGAATCGAATGATTCGTTTGGGGCTTTTTAAGTCAAAGTGGAACGCGTGTGCCCATTCTGTATTTTTCTAGTATAATAAGGGAAAGAATTTGTCGAAAGTCAGAGGAACTTGTGTATGCTTGATGTGGAGATCGATTGGCCGCTTTGGAACCGGCGTTTTCGCAGTTATTTTGACAGTACGATTTCGTCCCGAGGTTGGAAGTATTATAAAGAAGGCAGGGTTAGGGACCTCTCGACGGAAGGGGCATCCCTTGTAAAAGCAATGGTGGCCGGGTCCAGCAGCTGGTACCGGGTCACCTTGGATATGCAGAGCTTTCAGCGCAGTACATGCAGTTGTCCCTATGGTCTGGACTGCAAGCACATGGCAGCGGTGCTCTTTGAGTTGGCCGAGCAGTCCGGTGTGGAGCCTGGGGCGCTTCGCGATGGAACCATTGGTGCAGCGAAAGCGGAAAAGCGTCGATCCGCAGCTGCAGGGGCTGCGATTGCCCGTCCGCAGCCATCGGAGCCGAGTGAGAAATGGCAGGCATATTTTGAACAGCAGTACGGGCAGACGAGGATCCTCAGCATGTTCAGCGTGATCGAAGTTTGTGAACGCGCGTGGCGTGAGCTGCATGCCGAAGCGGATAGCTGGCCGCCTGTCGTTCGGGGGCTTTACGATAGTCAGGTGGCTTTGTACATCGTACAGCTGTGCGGCAAGCTGGCCGGTGATCGGGCGAACACCTATGATTACGATTATAATGCCGGTTACTACGTGTACCGGGTGCTGAGTCATGCGCAAAACCAACTGGAAGCTGCGCTGAACGGTCTTGATGTGGAACAGGCGCAAGCTTCGTATCCCGGGCATTTGAAGGCTCTGGCAGCAATGACGGCGGGCTTGTTTGAGAACGGGCCGGAACGATATTGGAAAAGCCGATTTGCTTGCTATAAGCTGGTTTGGTCGCGTTTTTTCATCGTGACAGAACTGGCGGATCTGGAGAGAGAGCGGCTTCGGGCGGCAGCTGCCGCAGCTTCCGAGTCGAGCGCAGCGCAGGCATGGGCGGTACTGGGCCTTGCGCATTTGGACATGCTGGTCGGGGAAGATGAGAATGTATGGGAGCGGATTGAAACTTCGGGGGTTGCCATTGAGCCAGAAGATTGGTTAGAAGACTTAAGCGGGTTCGCCGATGGGGGAGATTGGGACCGTCTGGTGAAATGGCTGAGATGGCTGCTTCCGGAGATGAGGGAGACAGGCGGGAGTTACCTCGACCAATATTTGGATTTATGGGAGGAAGCTGCCCATCATCGGCAGTTAGACCGAGAAATGAATGACATCTACGTGTCGATGCTGCCTGCCAGCTATTCGCATTATGCGGTGTATTTGCTCGATAAACAGGATTATCTGCGATGGGCGGATCTGGCTCTGTTGCTTCGCCTGCTTCCTGATCAGCTCGATGCCAAAGCGATGAAGCAGGTTGAACAGGCGGATGCGAGTGCGCTGCTTCCCATTTATCATCACGCTGTCGAGACGTTGATCCAAGGAAAGAATCGTACCGATTACAAGCAAGCGGTCAAATATCTAAAAAAAATGCAAGCAGCATATAAAAAACAGAGAAAAAATTCTCGTTTTCAAGTTTATCTGGAACAGCTGAATCATCGGTATGCCCGGTATCGAGCCTTCCAGGAAGAATTGCAGAAAGGAAAGTTGATTCAATGATCCAAATTGCCTTTCATACACGTGTGATGCAGTTGCCCGACGGCAGTTTTGCGATCTACGGAGAAACGGAACAGGCCAACAGTGTACCTGAAGCTATGCTGAGAAAAGGGCTGTTTGCTTGGCACGAGCGGTCGTTTTACGGTACCAGATTGGAAGTCGGCACGGCGGACTATTGCCCTGCAATTATTCTGTCGCCGCTGATGGCCGTTGATTATCTGGCCGCTCCCGCTTTTCTTCTGCACAGCAAAATTACGTGGGACGAGCAGGCGCTGGACTTGCAAAAAGGGGCCGGACTGCTCCAGCAAGCCTTGGCGTCCGGGTGGTATATCCCTTCCTATGAGCACTGGCTAGAGGGGAAAAATGGCTGGAAGCTGCGGCTGCCCGAAGACAAGCAGGGGTTGTTCGCGACGCTAAGTGCAGGCGCTTTCCCGGAAAGCTTCTGGCAGGCGTGGTTCAGTGCTGCGCTGAGTGAGCTGCTCGATTCAGGTACAAGCAGCCTTGCTGAGCGTTGGGCAAGCCTCCGGCATACGTATGCGCTGCTTCGCGTAGACGATCCGGATTTTGAAAGAATGAAGCAGGAATGCGCCTGGATGCAAGAGGAGGACTGGCTCCAGGCGATCGGTCTTAGCAGCCGGGATGCGCTTCCTTATCAAATCAGCCTGCAATTGGTTGAACCTTATGCAGAAACCTATCTGGACGGCACAACCCTGGAGCGCGATAACGCGGCAGATTGGCGGCTGCGCTATGTCGTGCAAGATCGGACAGATGCCGGCCGCATCGTCGAATTCACCGCCGGCGGCAAGCTGCTTACAGGCCAGCTGCCTCCTGCTTGGCAAGAGGACATTTATGATAGGCTGCATGCGCAGACACAGCGGATTGTAAGGATGATTCCTGAGTTGGAGAGCGGATTTCAACCGGGAAAACTGAGTGAGGAACTCGGGGACGAGCTGGCGTGGCAGTTCCTATCGGAATGGAGTCTGCGGCTTGTGACGGCAGGGTTTTCCGTGTATTTGCCGCACTGGTGGGAGGACGTCAAGCGCGCGATCCGGCCTCAGCTCAAAGCGAAGCTAAGAAATTCCGTCGGACAGTCGCGCAAGACGATGCTCGGGCTCGATCAGCTGATGCAGTTCGACTGGCGAGTCGCGATCGGAGGTACGGAGCTGTCCGAAGAGGAATTCCAGCAACTGACCGAGCAGAAGAAACGCTTGATTTATCTTCGCGGCAGATGGGTACAACTGGACCCGGCGATGCTGGAGGAGATTCGGGCCGCCATGCAGCAGATCGAGCAAAAGAAAGGGCTGTCGTTCCGGGAGGTGCTGGAGCTTCATTTGAGCGGGACGGAGGAGGATGAGGATGAGGCGGCTGCCGAGGTCAAGGAAGTGCGCGACAACGCGGTACAGGTGCAGGTTGAACTGAATCAGCATCTGCGCGGCGTCATGAAGCAGCTTCAGCATAAAAAATCAATACCTCTTCAATCCGAGTTCCCGGATTTGCACGCCGAGCTTCGCCCCTATCAAGTTGAGGGGACATCTTGGCTGCTCTTTTTGCGCGAGCTTGGGCTGGGCGGCTGTCTGGCGGACGATATGGGGCTGGGCAAAACGATTCAGTTCATCGCCTATTTGCTTCAGGTTAAGGCAGGCCGCGGTGATAGGAGGGAGCGGATTCCTGCAGGAAAGCGTAAGAAGGGAGAAGGTGAGCTGGGCAGGCTGCTCCCTGGCCCTGCATTGCTTATCTGTCCGACATCCGTACTCGGCAACTGGCAAAAGGAGCTCGAGCGCTTTGCACCGTCGCTGCACGTTCATCTGCACTACGGACCCCAGCGTGCCAAAGGGGAGGCGTTTCCCGCCTCCTTGGAGGGTGTGGACGTGGTCTTGACCACGTATACCATCGCGCAGCTGGATGAAGAGGAGTTGGCGGGCGTTTCGTGGCACGCGCTGTGTCTGGACGAGGCGCAAAATATTAAGAACGCCTACACGAAGCAGGCGCAAGCGATTCGCAAACTGACTGCGGATCAGCGCATCGCTTTGACCGGCACGCCGATTGAGAATCGATTGACGGAGTTATGGTCGATCTTTGATTTTATCAATCCCGGGTATCTCGGTTCTCTGCGCCGCTTCACACAGGCTTATGTGGGGCCGATCGAGCGGGGAGGCGAGGGGGCAGTCGAGTTGTCTGCACGGGTGCAGCGGCTGATTCGCCCTTTCCTGCTGCGGCGGGTGAAGAAAGAGCCGGCGATTCAGCTCGATTTGCCTGATAAGTATGAAGGTAAAGCGTTTGTCAAATTGACAGCTGAGCAAGCTGCCTTATACGAGCAAGTAACCCAATCCATGCTTGAAAAAATCGAGGGACTGGACGGTTTCGAGAAAAAGGGCTTGATTCTCGCCACGCTCACCAAGCTCAAGCAGGTGTGCGATCACCCTGCTTTGCTGCTGAAAGAGACGACCCTGGAGGCCGCCGAAGGCGTACGCAAGGTCGGAAGGGGCAGGGCCGCTGCCGCCGGCGACGCGGCGGCTTGGATGCGGCGCTCGGCCAAGCTCGAGCGCTTGGCGGAGATGGTCGACGAACTCCGAAGCGAAGGAGGCAGCTGCCTCCTCTTCACCCAGTTCGTCGAGATGGGCCGCCTGCTGCAAGCTGCGCTAGGGCAGCGGCTCGGTGAGCCCGTGCAGTTCTTGCACGGGGGCCTGGGCAAGGCGGAGCGCGACGCGCTGGTTGCGCGCTTCCAGGATGAAGCGCTCCCTGCGGAGGAGCGCTGCCATGTTTTCGTCCTCTCGCTGAAAGCCGGAGGGACGGGGTTAAACCTGACAGCGGCGAACCACGTGTTCCACTTCGACCGCTGGTGGAATCCGGCCGTGGAGAATCAGGCCACGGACCGGGCTTTCCGCATCGGGCAGACGCGCGATGTGCAGGTGCACAAATTCGTGACGCTCGGCACGCTGGAGGAGCGGATTGACGAGATGATCGAGCGCAAGCAAGGCCTGAGCGATCAGATTGTCGGCAGCGGCGAGAACTGGATTACCGAGCTGTCGACGGGCGAGCTGCGCGAACTTTTTGCCTTGCGTCGGGAATGGATTGAGAAGTAGAGGGGAGAGGTGGATATATCGAACATCGAAGCGAAGGAAGTGGCATCGGGTGAAGCAGTGAAGCCGAAGCGGGGCAGGCCGCCTAAAGCGGAAGCTCTAACCGGCGCGCGAGCGGCAGAAATGCGTGTGAAGAAAGAGACGGCGCCGAAGCTGTCCGGCAAGCCGCTGCCATGGACGGAGAGTCTGCCGGTTGAGTGGCAGGAGCTGTATCTCGCCGTATCCCGTGAGGTGAGCGGCGAATGATGGGCTCACGCATGAAACTCACGCCGCAGGAGCTGCAGGTGTTGCTGGAGCAGGTCCAGCAGTCCTTCTCCTATGATGTGTTAATGAAAGGCTATGAGGCCTATACGCAGCGTTGTGTGACTTATCTTCAGATTACAACTGCTTCCAGGGTGATCGCCGGTTATTCGTCGAACGGCACCCCATATGAGGTGGAGCTGGATATCGATTTTTTGAATATCAGTACTTGCACATGCGGCGGTGCTGGCTTATGCGAGCATCTGGCTGCGGTATTCTTTGAAGTATATCAAATCGGTACGAAGCAATCGGATTCGCTAATGCGAAACTTTGAGAGGGCTGAGCGGGAGCGGCGTGCCCTTGTAGAGGATACGGCGAGGCGAGAAGCATTCAAGCGAAGGAAGCAGGAGGAGATGGAGAAAGAGAGGCTGCATAAGGAGCAGCAGCAGAGCGCTGTCAAGCTTGTCCCTGCTCGCGTTCCTTTACCGAGTGGGGATGCGCCAAAGTCTCCCCCAATCCGGCCATCGAAGCAGCTGTACGAAACGGATACGGTTCAGGACTGGCATGATTTTTGGGCAAAGAAGTATGGATTTAAACCCAATTCCGCAATTGACTTCCCGGAGGTATTCATACTTGTTTCCCAGATATGTAATCAAGCGAGGACTTGGACAGAGCTTCAGCGGCAGCTTCTTGATCTGCACGCCAATTTATTTGCACTCCGCAAAATTAGCGACCACGTAGACAACTTCACCCATTGGTGGAGCTCCTCGCAGAAGAAAATATGCCTCGAGACGGTGGAAAACTGTCTGGAAGAAATCGGAAGCATGCTGGAGGAGATCGACTGGGATGCCGTTCAAAAGATGCACCCAGATCGAATCGACCAAACCTTAAAGTGGTTATCATCGAACTTCTTTACAGAGGAGTCAAGGTGTCCCTGCTCGCTTCCTCTCTATGCGTTGTGCGGACAGCACATCGGCCGAATAGGGCAAAGGCTGGAGAAGGAAGCTGCCAGACTGGAGAAAGAGATTGCGGACAGGAAGGGGGCTCAGCAGCCTGTTTTTGCTCTGCATGCTCGCGCGTGTCTCTATTGGCTGGAAGCGGATGACAGCGCGGCGACGGCTTGCTTGGAGAGACTTGAAGATCTGCAAAGACTGGAGATCTGGGGGCTATTGGAGCTGGCGACCTTTTTATGGCGCGAGGAGCAATGGGAACGGTTGGTGTTCTGGCTGCGATGGTTGATTCTAGTTTTTTCGAATGAAGCGATTGTGGTGGATGAAGAAGAGTTCGAGGACTATATGGATTTATGGTGGGACGTGTTTGAGAATAAACAGATCAGCGAGGAGCAGTGGGGGGAAACGCTTTCGGCATTGTTGCCCAGAAGTGTTGGGGCGTATAGCGAATTCCTTCTGGAACGCAAATCGTATCGGCGCTGGGTGGATGCCATGATAGTCTGTCGCGTTCACCCCTTGTATCTGGATGGTACGGAGATCCGCACTGTGAAGAAAAGTAATCCCGCGCTGCTGCTGCCGCTCTATCACATCACCGTGGATCACTGTCTCCGAAGCAAAAAACAAGACATGTACACGGATGTCGTGGATATGCTGCAGTTGATTAAACAAATCTATACAGATCTCAATCAGCTTGGGCAATGGGAGTCTTATTTCGCACATCTCAGCAAAACATTCTCTCGCTTGCGTCGCTTTCAGCAGTTGCTGAAGGAAGAGGGGCTGCGATGATCAAAAAAACCATGCACGCCCAGAGGCTTGCATGGTTTTTAATCGCTTTAGAACTTCGTTGCAAGAATGGCATCAATGTTTTGCTTTTCCGCCGGATCCTTGGCCACCAGCTTATCAAGCAGCGCTTGATCCTTGCCGCCTTGCTTCTGCACAGCAGCTAGATACCATCTGGTCAGCGTACGATTCATTTGATCGTCCATATTGTCCGTAATATGCGGCTGCAGCTCTGTCGCCGCGGCAGCGTAGTCACCCTTCATGAACTTGATCTGGCCTACGTAGAGCGCCATGCTAGGCGTTACCGCGAATTCGCGGCCTTGGCCTTGCTCTTTCGGCAGATTTTTCAGCGAGTCGATACGCGTAAGCACTTCTTGATACGTCGCTAGCGCGCTATCCAAACGCGTATTGTACTCCTGCGTATTGCCTTTTTCCTTGGCTTGATTTGCCAGGTCGATATTCAAACCGATGCTTTTCTCGTACATATCCGTGTACCACGGATAGTTCGGAATTTGTGCATTCGCCCAGTCGAGCGCTTTTTGCTTATCGCCTTTCAGGAGGAGCATGTTGAGCTGCTGCAGCGCCGCAATTCGGTTGTGCGGCTCTTTCTTGAGGAGCTCGTCCAGCAGCGTCTGCGCCTGCGTCATGAATGGCTCTTGCTTCGTTGGGTCTTCCTTCTGCATTTGATTCGCGACCTGCAGGAGAACGCCAATTCGGCTAACCTGTCCCGTTAACAAATAGTCCGGATGTCCAGGATGCAGGGAGAGTGCTTTGTCTAAAGGAGCGACGATTTGATTGTAATCCTGGCTCTTTTTGATCACGTCGAGCGTTTCTTTATAGTCGCCGTTCGCAGAAAGCACTCTGGCCGAGATAAAAAACATCACCAGACCAAGCAGCGCAATCGCAAGCGGGAAAGACTTGTGAATCGCGAACGAATCCGACTTGATTTTTAGCTCGGTCGAAGACGTATTGCTCAGCATGCCGCCCAGCGCCAGGAACAAAATCGCTCCCAGGTACACATAGCTCAGGTCAAAGTCAATCATACTGTGCGCCAGCAGAGACACCGTTACGATGAAAAAGAGGAAGTGCAGATCGCGCTTCTCTGCCGAGCTTCGGATATAACTTCGAATGTAGAACACAAATATCGCAATGACAAAACCGACAAAAGCGAGGAAGCCCAGCGCACCGGCCTCAACCAGATATTGCAGCGCAAAGTTATGCGCCTGACGGGACGTATACGGGTTGTTCTGGTACTTCTCGTACAGTGCAGCCCAAGCTCCGCCGCCGGCTCCGAGGATCGGGTAATCCTTCCACAGCTTCACAGCGTCTTTGTAAAAAGTTCCACGTTCCAGAACGGAGTGCTGCTGGAAGTTAATATTTTCGACACGCGTTCTGACGTTGTCTGGAAGAATATTTTTGAAACCTGTGTCGCTTAAGATCAGGATTGCACCAATCACACCAATGACAATCGCAGCGACCGGCAAAATGAACGTTGCATACTTCTTCGAGTCGAAGCGGGCGGTGATACGCTCAAGCCATGGTGATGCATATCGCTGAATCACAATGGCTAGGCCGGCATAGATCAGAGAAGTCAGCAGCAAAATCCACCAGCCGTGCCAGGATTCCGCACCGCTTGGCTTGGTTTGTAAGCCGATGCCGATGTCCGTCACCTTTTGCAGGATGATCAGCGAAGCGATAAAAGCCAGTCCGAATTGGAGGAGTGAGACGATTTGCCGACTGATTTTAAAGAAGAACAACATCACCAGAAACACGGCAGGAATCACCACAATCGCGCCGCGGGAGAGCGTCAGCCAGAACGAGATGAGCGTCGGCACCAGCAGGAACGCATTGAGTGCCACGATATACCATTTGTTCGACTTCACGATATAGAATAGAGAAGATAGCGACAGCATGATGAGAAACGCCGCATACGTATTCGCATATTGGAACACCGACGTTAACCGTAAGCCGTTCGAATCCGTCATGATCGCATCGCGGTACAGGTTCGGGTTTGTCGAATCCATTAACGCAAACCAGCCTACCAAGTGGCCGGCAAAGTTGCCATTCCCTAACCAGTACAAAAGTCCGAATGCTACAATGAAGTACCCAGTTACCAAGAAAAGTGTCGAAAGAATTGTCGTGCCAAGCTTGTTTTTTGTCAGAAATACACCTAGAATGAAGAAAGATGCATACAGCATTTGTATGTAAACCATATTTGTTGCCAGATAGTGTGAGGCTGCATTCGACAACGAAATGACATACGTTAATGGCATCATAAAGACCAAAATCGTCAGAATGTCTTTCTTCTCTCGCAGCTTAAACACAAAAAACGCTAGAATCGCGATGAGCACCAAAATGATCGATGACCACAGCGATGCCGAGTAAATCGACCGCTCGAAGTCATAGGTACCGCCATTAAACAGCGCTCGCTGAAAGGGCGCCCAGAACATAAACAAGCCCGTGAACACGATCAGCAGCCAAAACATAACAGAGCTCGTCTCTGTCTTTGTCGCGGTTCCCTTCACTTTGGCACGCGACGCCGCGTAGGCATTTTTACTTGCACTCATTGCAGATTGTCTCCTTCTTTCGCTAAGGTTCGACTTTATTTTAGCATAGATGGGAGCGGGTGGGAAACCTATAGAAGATTTTTCAAAGTTAAGGAGATCTACTGTGAAAAAAGTCTTAATTATCTCACCAGACAGAATTGCACTTTCTATGGCTGGTCCAGGTATTAGGTATTGGAACTTTGCAATTGAATTATCTAGAAGCTGTGACGTAACTCTTTTAGTTAAAAACAGTGATGCTCCTGTTCATACGGATTTTAAAATAGTACTAAAGGGAACAGAAGATAAAAATACTTTTTATTCAAGTTTTGAATGCATAGTAATTCAAGGCCTTACATTATGGGAAATGCCATTTTTGAAGAACTTAAATATTCCAATAGTTGTGGATCTCTACGATCCTTTTATTTTTGAAAATTTAGAAATTAAGTCGGATGAGCAGTTGTCGATTGAAATAGCTAAAAGTAATTTAGAAATTTTAAAAGAACAGATCTACGTTGGAGATTATTTTATTTGTGCTTCCAATAAGCAAAAGGATTTCTGGTTAGGATTATTGGCTGCTACTTTTCGAATCAACCCTGAAACTTATAGGGAAGATCATAGTTTAAATAATCTTCTAGGAGTAGTTCCTTTTGGAATGCCAGAGTATTTACCGGTCAAAAAAGCTAACGTAATAAAGGGAATAATTGAAGGGATACATGTAACCGATAAAGTGGTTTTGTGGTGGGGGGGGATTTGGGACTGGCTTGACCCCATTACGTTAATAAATGCTATGTCCATTATTTGCGAAATTAGGCCGGACATTAAATGTCTAATTATTGGTACCGAGCACCCAGATAAATCTTTTGTGCCTCATAAAATGGTTGACAAAGTGTTAAGTCGCAGTGGTGAACTTGGGCTTACGAACAGAGTTGTGTTTTTCAAAGGTTGGGTCCCATATGAAGATAGAATGGATTATCTGTTGGAAGCTGATGTCGGTGTTAGTCTGCATTATAACAATCTAGAAACCCGATTTGCCTTTAGAACGCGCATATTAGACTATTTATGGTGTGAGTTACCTATGGTAGTGACCTCAGGCGATGTTCTCAGTGAAATTGTCAAAGAGAATCACATTGGTTGTGTCATAGATGCTGAAGATGATCGAGCTTTGGCTGATGCATTAATAGATATGGTTGACCATGGTAAATGTGACTTTAGTAAGGTAAGGCATTCATACCATTGGAATAAAGTAACTGAAGATTTGAGACTGTTTTGCGAAAATCCCCGAAAAGCTGTTGATCATAGCGTCATACGAAAGTATGTTTCTAAACCAACTTCGAGAACAAAGCTCTATCTCCTTAAAGGTATTAAATTGTTAAGAGAAGGGAATGTTAGCGGACTATATCGAAAATTAAAATCGAAGTTTCTCAGTTAGGGAAGGATGAGCAGTTTGAAATACGTGGATTTAGTATTTAATTTGGTTGAAAGAGATTTGAAGCTGAAATACAAGGGATCAATTATAGGGTTCATGTGGTCTTTAGTTAACCCTTTAATTATGCTCATTATTTATACCTGGGTATTTAAAACGATTATGAAAACGAATACCCCGAATTTTTCGATTTTCTTGATGGCAGGGCTTCTTCCGTGGAATTTTTTTGCCTCTACGCTAACAATGTCTGTTGGAGCATTTACTAATAACGCTTCTCTTTTAACTAAAGTAAAATTGCCCAAATACATTCTAGTGTTGTCAAATGTGGTTTTCAACTTCGTTATCTTTTTAATGATGATTGTGCTGATCCTGGGAGCAATGAAAGTTTTTAATGTTCCGTATACTTTGAGTTTGTTATATCTGCCTGTGGCACTAATAGCGCAATTGATTTTTATGATTAGTTTATCGTTAATATTGGCTATAAGTAACGTATTTTTTAGCGATACTTCCCATTTATTGGAAGTGTTTATTATGGCTTGGTTTTGGTTGACTCCTGTCATTTATCAATTTGATTTAATTCCAGAACAGTTTCAATACTATGTTTCGTTGAATCCAATGTCCCTCGTTATTAATCTTTATCAAGCAGCTATTCTAGGAACCCCCATTTACACAAATGTGCTTTCTGGAATAATCATCATTCTTGTGTTCTTGTTCTTATCTATATTTCTTTACAGAAAATACAATAAGAAAATTTCTGAATTGGTTTAGGAGCGAAGAATCATGGAATCGGCAATAACAATGCAAAATGTCACAAAAACGTATGAAATTAATGTAGAAAAGAAATCATTAAAGCAACTATTTATAGATACAGTTAAAGCAAAGGAAAAGTCACAATCAACAAAAATACAAATATTTAAAGACATTTCTTTTGAAATAGCGAAAGGCGAAGTATTTGGGCTAATCGGAGAAAATGGTGCAGGGAAAAGTACGGCACTTAAAATTATGGCGGGAATTATTTCTCCTGATGCTGGTCAAGTTCATGTTCATGGTTCTGTTGCAGCCTTGTTAGAAATTGGGCTAGGATTTCATCCGGATCTGACAGGGACGGAAAATGCCAGATTATATGGGAGTATCTTGGGTATTGATAGGAAGAGCATGAAAGAGTTAATGCCGCAAATCTTTAAATTTGCGGAGCTAGAGGGTTATGAACATGTACCTATTAAACGATATTCTTCAGGTATGCAAGTAAGACTTGCATTCTCTGTAGCGACGAGTATCGACCCTGATATCTTGCTCCTAGATGAAGTTTTTTCCGTAGGTGACAAACGTTTTCAAACGAAATCATTTGAAAAAATTAAAAGCTTCCTAGATCGCAAGAAGACTGTACTATTAGTAACTCATGATTTAAAGATAGCAGAAGAATTATGCACCCGCATTATGTTTATACGAAAAAGAGGAAAAATTGAAATTGGCCCTCCTAGTGAAATGATCGAAAAATACTATGATTCATTGAAAGAAGGTCTTATTCGTGTCTAACGATAAATTCGACAAATCATTATATAACGAAGAGTACTACAATACGAGTTTCGGCGGAATTCCCTATAATAGAGATTCTTACAATGGTCATTGGATTAAATTCTTCTCGAACATTTCCAAACAAATAGAAAATAATTACAAGCCAATAAGGGTTCTTGATGTCGGTTGTGCGAAAGGCTTTGTTGTGGAAGGTTTAAGAGATCTTGGAGTTAACGCATATGGTTTTGATATCTCTGAAACAGCTATAGCTGAAGTCAGACAAGATATCCAGCCTTATTGCAGGACTGGAGCGATTGATGATGCATCAATGTACGATGGTGCTTACGATTTAATTACTTGTATTGAGGTTCTAGAGCATGTTCCAGCAGTGATGGCTGAAGCAGCTATAAAACTGATGTGCGAGCATACAAGCCAAATTGTCTTCTCATCTTCTCCTTCCGATTTTGATGAGCCTACACATATTAATGTACAATCACCTGCGTATTGGGATGAATTATTTGCAAAATACGGTTTTATAAGAGGCGGGGAAGTATGGCCTTCAGAACACATTGCACCACATGCTCTTTTATATAGAAAAAGCAGTGAACAAAGAATAAGAGAATTGAGTAATCGGCAAGATGACTTTAGGATTGAAAATAAATCTCAATTCAAAGAAGTTGTAACTCAAATGAAGTCTCTTTCAAATGAGTTTAATAAAAGTTTTGATTCTACGAAGGAACTCTTCTTCACGCAATTAAAAGAAATAAACGAATACTTAGCCAAAATGAATGGAGAGAAAGTAAGATTAACTGCGTTATTGGATGAGAATATAAAATTAAAAACACAGATTAATGAACTCCATATGTTAAATGAAAGTAATAGGGATCTGATTCAGAATTCACAGAATCAGCTTGTTGATTTGAATAAAAATGAACAAAGTTTGAGAAATCATATTCATTCATTGAATATTCAAATCGCCCAACTAAATGATCAACTTCAAAGAATTCAAACAGGTAAAACATTTAGAGTTTTGAAAAAATATTGGAAACTTAGGGATAATATCCTCCCTCTGCATTCAAGAAGAAGAGAATTCGTTAAAGCAATTGTAAAAAGACGTAAATTCAATAAAATATCTTTGAAACAGCAGATTCAAGAGTCCCCGCAATCTGCTGTTGTTGAGACTAATTTATGGAATGAGGGGAATTTACGTTGGCTTGAATCTTCTCAATATCCATCTTATGATGAATTATCCCATCAAAAACTAGAGTCTGGTAACTTTGATTTAAAACCATTAATTAGCATCTTACTTCCCGTATATAAAATAAAACAGTCGATTTTTAAAGAAACTGTCGATTCTGTTATTAATCAAAGCTATGAAAATTGGGAATTATGCGTAGCTGTTGCGGATTTAGAAGATTTGGAATTAGTACAATACATAAAAAACGTAGAGGTAACGAACGATAGAATAAAGTGTGTATATCTGGAGGAAAACGGTGGTATATCCAAAAATACAAACCAAGCTTTGAATTTAGCAAGTGGCGATTTTATTGCCTTACTTGATCATGACGACATTATCACGCCAGATGCCCTTTATCAAATGGTGAAAACCATTAATGAGTATCCAGAAGTTGATTTTCTTTATTCAGATAAAGATCAAATAAATGAAAATGGATCAGTACGACTTAATCCTCTTTTCAAACACAAATGGTCTTGGGCAACAATGCTCTCTGCCAATTACCCAACTCATTTTTGTTTGATTAGGAGGAATATTTTTAGTTCAATTGGCCTGTTTGATCCTACAACTGATGGGGCCCAAGATTGGGATATCTTCTTAAGAGTTTCCGAACAAGCTAATCGCATTATTCATGTTCCAAAGGTTCTGTACCATTGGAGGATTATTGAAACTTCTGTTGCATCGGGATTGCAAGCAAAGCCTTATGTAGTTGAAGCTCAAAATAGAGCATTAGCTAATTATGTTTACAGAAATCAACTAAACGGAACACTTGTGAGAAACGAAGATCATACCTTTAGAATGGTTTGGAACAAATCGTCGATTAGTTATGATGTTCTAATTTACACGGACAAGGCAACCCGTTTAAAGGATATATTTGCAACGTTAGAGTCAATTAAAGCTCAGCTAGTTAAACCTAGTAGGGTAATTATTTTACAAGAACAAAAAATGGATGCACATTTTGATGCATATGGTGACAACTTTGAAATATGTATTCAATCAGGATCTTATATAGAAGCATTTAATAGTTTTAAAAATGCTCAAGTGTTAATATTGAAAGCTGGAATTTTGTTAACCACAAGTGAAGTTGCATCGGAATTGGCAGCATGGTTAAAAGAAGGTAACTACGCAGCTGCATCTGGAATGATCTTGGATTCTAATGACTTGGTTCTAAATGCAGGGTATGTTTTTAGCGATCGAAATGAAATTATAGAACCATTTAAAGGTATGCCAACTCATGCATATACTACTTATGGTAGCGTGAATTGGTATAGAGACTATAGGGCAGTTTCTGTATTTGCGTTAATGATTAACAAAGAAAACTTCGCAAGCATTATTGAGAATATTGGTTTTGAGAAAACCATGGAGGAATTGTTATTAGAGTCTCAAATTTTAGTGTCAAAAGAAAATACAATTTTATATGACCCCTATTTAAGAATAAAGTTCAATGGGACAACAGTTGAGAATAAATGGTTATTAGCTGATAGTGTAAATGACTTATATTTTAATGGGAATGTATGGGATTGGAATCCAAGCTACATGAAATCCAAGTTCATTCCAAAGGTTTCTAGTGAGAAAAAAGCTGATAATTCTATCTGGTCTGGCTATACTTCAGATGCAATGATCCTTTCTACCTTATATGACTTTACTAAAGAAGATTTAGAGAAAAACCAGCAAATTATCCTTCAATCAGAGAATATCGGAACTCTGGAGACTGCAACATGGTTTCTCCCTCCTTTTTCAACGGCTTTTTATGGAGGAATTCACACGATTTTAAGATTTGCTGAATTCTTAACGTTAAATAGGAAAATACGTAATCAATTTGTTATTGTTGGTATAGATGATGTTCGGAGCGTAAGAGAAGCTATTTTAGCTGCGTTTCCTAGCCTGGAAGACTGTGAAGTAATTGGGTTAACCAGTGATTATAGAATTAATTCTATTCCAAGTTCTGATATTTCTTTTTGTACGTTATGGACAACGGCATATACACAATTAAAGTATAATAAAACTAAGAAAAAGTTTTATTTTCTACAAGATTGGGAACCATTATTCTACCCGGGAGGCTCAACCAGTGCACAGGTTGAAGCTACATATGGATTTGGATATACAGCTATTTGTAACACAATCTCCTTAAAATTAAGTTATGAGGAGTTAGGTGGAAAAGCTTTTCATTTTACACCATGCGTTGACACTTCTGTATTCTATCCTCCTCAATATGAGAGAGCAGAGGAGCCGTATTTAGTATTTCTGTATGGAAGACCAGGTAATCCCCGAAATTGTTTTGAGTTAGCGATTCCAGCTCTGAAGAAAGTGAAAAATTACTTTGGAGATAAAGTAAGAATTGTAAGTGCAGGGGCTGACTGGGATGCCGCGGCTTACGGGGCTGATGGTGTAATTGAACATCTGGGAATGCTGCCGTATAAGTCTACTGGTGACTTGTATCGTCAATGCCATGTTGGATTGGCGATGATGATGACCAGACATCCATCCTACCTACCATTTGAGTTAATGGCATCAGGTTGTTTGGTGGTAGCCAATAAAAATCCATGGAATACTTGGATGTTACAAGATGGAGTGAATTGTAAGGTGGCCGAGGCAAGTGTTTCGTGTATTGCTGAAGCGATTATTGATGCATTGCTAAATTTGGACGAACGTAAGAGGTTAACTAGCCAAGCAACTAAATTAATCATTAATGAGCGTTCCGATTGGAATAAAGAGTTTCAAAAATTATTAAGTGAGGTATTTCAAAGAAATTAATGAGGAATTTACGATGATTAAAATCATGAGACGAAAATTTATAGAACTAGTTCCAATTCCTCTAGTATTAATACTTATATTAGCTCTGCTTAAGGGGATTTTATGGAGCATAATTATACCTCCATTTCAAACCCCGGATGAACCGGGGCATTTCTCTTACGTACAGTATTTGGCAGAACAAAAAGGGTTGCCAGTAAGAGGAAATAATATTGATAATAGTTTTTCACCTGAATTAATACAATTTTATGATTTTGCTAAGACTGAGGATATTATTAATAACAAGAACGCTTTATTTATGATTGATTCTAAGCAAGAAAAGAATACTTTAAGTAGAATAGGAACTGGTAGTAATTATATAACTTCGTATCCACCTTTGTACTATTGGTTAGCTTCTATCTTTTATAAATTCTTTGATAATCTTTCAATTGAATACAGATTTTATTCTGTTAGGCTGTTTTCAGTTTTGTTGAGTCTTATTACAGTTTGGGGATCTTATTATATAGGAAAAAAAATAGTTCCCAGTAATGTTCTTTTCCCGATTACAATATCCTCAATAACATTGCTTCAACCTATGTATTCAATGGTTTCCGCTTCTGTAACTAATGACACATTAATGATTAGTATTTCTGTTCTATTATTGTGTTGGTTATTATCATGCTTGGATGAGTTGGAAAAGATAACTACCAGCAAAGTGCTATTAGGTGGGGTCCTAATGGGGCTAGGATTACTTGTAAAAGCTCAGATACTTTATGTCTCGCTTTTCTGTGGTGCAATATTGTTGCTTTTTTTACTATTGAAAAAAATAGAACTAAAGAGAATTTTCTCTTTAGTTGGGATATTGTTAATACCTGTGGTAGTCCTATATGGTTGGTGGGCAGTTTTTAGCCAAAAACACTACCAATCTGTCTTTGGAGTAATGGGATTTAAACCAATTGGTTTTAATGCGCATGGGAAACTAACTGGATATCTTCATGAAATTTTTCCATCAGTAAGTATAGGATTGGGTAGAATTTATAATATTTGGGTTAGATGGGTCTGGGCGACTTTTGGATGGCTCAATATTACCTTCACTAATGATAAGATTTATAAGATAATTTTTATTCTTATACTATTGAGTTCAATCGGAGTAATTATTAGTTTCATTAGGTATTTTGTATTAAAGCACAAAATAAACTCAGTAAAAATTCATTATGTATTTATACTATGCTTGTTTTGGTTGGGTAATATTGTATTTTTATATATGGTGGAGTTTGTTTATTATAGAAGTAGTCTTGACACTATGCTACAAGGAAGATACATTTTTACAGCCCTTGTGCCAATAGTTGTATTGCTAGTTTTTGGTCTGCAAAGTTTAATTAAGAGAAGATATCATAATGTTATCTATATTATTTCGGTTCTTTCTATTTTGGTACTTCATATTTGCTCTATGTTGCTTTTATTAAAACGATACTATGGGGTAATGATATCTTGAAAAAGAATATTATTAATATTTTAGCAATATGTGCGATTTTTTTTGCGATTGTCATATTTTTTAATTATTTGAAGATATCTACTTATAGTAGAACTAGTGGCTTTGAGCAATCTCCGGCTATGAAGAATTTCGGGCCACTTTTAAAAGGTGGCAGAATTGAACAGGAGTTTAATTCTACTGTTGATTCGTTTTCTAGTATAAATTTATTTATGGCAACGTACCAAAGAAAGAATGATTCACACATAAAGTATAGCTTATATAAAAAAAACAACAATAATTGGGAGGAGGTGGAATCCAGAACTGTATCGGTCATTGATTGGACGGATAATTCATATCATAAATTTGAATTTTCAAAACAAAATAATACATTAGATACACGGTATAAAATAGTTATTACTTCAATTGAATCTAATGAGACCAATTCAATAACAGCATGGTACAGTGAAGAGATGAATCAAGTACAACAAAGTAATCTTAAAGTAGATGTTAAATTTATTTGGAATGGTGAAATTAGTCGTGGTTTTATCCCATTCTTTTTAGAAGGGGAAGAAGTCGAAAGGTTTACAGTAAAATATTTTATAGAACGTACTCATGGAATTATTCCAGCTAAATATTACAATATAATTTTAGTAATATATCTTTCATTTTTATTTTTTACTGTTTCAATTATATATTATTTATTTTACACAGCGTTGATGCAAAAAAGTTATAAGAGAAAAAAGGAAACCAACTTATGACACTTTTAATATTACTAGCTGCTTTAGTATTTAACTTATTAGCGCAAGCTACGTTGAAGAATGGGATCACAGATATAAGGGTTGATTCATTTAATTTTTCCTTGTTATTCAAAGTTATTGCCTCTCCTATGATTTGGGGAGGCGGCATTTTATATGGCTTCAGTTTTTTATTTTATATATTTGCTTTGTCTCGCGGAGAACTAAGTCGTATATCTCCAATATCTCAAGCTCTTACCACAATAGGAGTTGTGCTAATTGCTGTCATTTTCTTTCAAGAACCATTGACTCAAATGAAAATTTTGGGACTACTATTACTTATTGCAGGAACAATAATTATTTCTTTATAAGACGAGAGGTACTGAATGACTGTTGAAAACTACGATTATGTAATATTTGGTGCCGGAATATATGGTATGTATGCAGCCAAAATATTGGCCAAAAGCAATAGAAAAATTGCGTTAATTGAAGTTGACGACAAGCCATTACAACGGGCAAGCTTTATCAATCAAGCACGTGTGCATAATGGATATCATTATCCACGCAGCGTTTCTACTGCAGAAAAATCTGCTCATTTTTATGAAAGATTTAATCGCGATTTTAACTATGCAGTTAATACCCAGTTTAAAAAGGTGTATGCCATTGCTCTATATGATTCACTAACTAACGCTGAGCAATTCAAGAAATTTTGTGATTATGTATCAATTCCTGCTGAAGAAATTAATAGTTCAAAATATTTTAATCAGGGAACGGTCGAGGCTGCATTTGAGACTGATGAGTATACCTATGATGCTAACAAAATTAGAGAGTCCCTCACTGAGGAACTAAAGGGTTTTTTGAATGTTAATATGATCTTCAATGGTCAAATTGAAAAAGTCGAAATAGATGAAGAGAACTTCAAATTAAAGTTAAGTAATGGTGCGGAACTTCAGACGTCTAATGTCTTAAATGCAACATATGCGAGTATAAATCAATTGCTGAATTTGTTCGGTTATTCTTTATTTCAAACCAAATATGAGCTTTGTGAAGTCATACTCACTAAAGTGTCGAGTAATCTTTCGAATACAGGGATAACGGTGATGGATGGTCCCTTTTTCTCATTAATGCCATTCGGATATTCGGGATATCATTCTCTCACGTCAGTTAGCGATACTCCTCATGAAACAAGCAATAATCCATTTCCTAAGTTTTCCTGCCAAACACATAGGAGAGATTGCAATGAGCATATGTTGAGAAATTGTAATACTTGCCAGTTTAGGCCAGATTCGTCATGGAGCAGAATGAGCCAGATTGCTAAGAAGTATCTAAAATCTGATATTTCAGTGCAACATGAATCATCGTTATATGCTGTTAAAACTATACTAAGTACCGCAGAAATAGATGACTCAAGGCCAACCGTCATTAGACAGTCATCCCAACAACCTAATTTTATTTCGGTTTTCTCAGGCAAATTCAATACAATTTATGATCTGGAGGAGGTATTGCTGTGAAGGAACAGGTCTTTGTCTCTGCAGTTGTTTATGTGCGAAATGAAGGGACTCGAGTGTTAGCTGGGATTGAGCAGTTAAATGCCGCCCTCGCTTCAATTTTCAAACATTATGAGATTATATTAATAAATGATGCAAGTAGTGATAATACTTTAGAGAATGCTAGGAAAGCGTATGAAGTTCTTCTTGGTAATATGACGATAATTAATTTATCGAGAAAACATGGTATAGAACAAGCCATGAATGCAGGTTTGGTTAAGTCTATAGGTGATTTTATTTTTGAAATTGAAAATATTAATTTTGAATATCCATTAGAAATAATACAATCACTATATAAAACTGCAGTTTCAGGCTACGATATTGTTGCTGCATCTCCTAATACAGGTTTAAAGATAACTTCTAAATTGTTTTATAAAGTAATAAATTATTTTTCTCATTTAAATTTAGATTTAAAAACGGAATCAATTAGACTTGTTTCCCGCCGCGCGCTCAATTCCATGTTAAATTTAAAAGAAAAGGTTCGCTATCGCAAGGCATTATATGCTTATACCGGATTTAAAAAACAGTTTATTTCGTATTCTCCAATTGCTAAGCTGAGTTCTCCTAGATCGAAACTCAATCGAGAAAATGTAAGTACTGCTCTTGATGTGATTGTATCTTTTTCCAATATAGGTCTTAAAGCGTCACATTATTTGTCTATTGCATTCTTTCTTTTTAGTATTTCTATGGCAATTTATGCTTTTTATAATTATTTTTTCAATAAGAATATTGTTGAGGGTTGGACAACCCTTATGATACTAATTAGTTTTGGTTTCACCGGCCTTTTCTTTATTGTCGGCATGTTAGGAGAATATATATCTAGATTGTTAATTGAGATTCAGAATAGACCCTTCTATACTACAAGTTCGGTTGAGCTATATAAGCCTAAAAAATATAAAAATGATGTGGATTATCATAGCGACAGAGAGGTTGCTGCAACAAAAGAATAAGGGGAGGCTATCATCTATGAGTACTGCACTCATCGGATATACGGGTTTTGTTGGGAGTTCTTTACTTAAACAAACTAGCTTTGATGAACTCTATAACTCAAAAAATATTCAAGAAATCGATGGAATGAAATTTTCTTTAGTTATATGTGCTGGAGCACCGGCTGTAAAATGGAAGGCTAATCAAGAGCCTGAGCAAGATTTTGCAAACATCCAGAAATTAACTGAACACCTAAAAAAAATAGATGCTGAAGAATTTATTCTTATATCAACTGTGGATGTCTACAAATATCCTAAGGAAGTTGATGAAAATACTCAAATAAATGCCGCGGAGTTAGAACCATATGGCAAACATAGATATTATCTTGAACAATTTGTACAAGAAAACTTCAAAAAATTTACTATTATTCGTTTACCTGGATTGTTTGGTGCAGGTTTAAAGAAAAATATCATTTTTGATTTAATGAACAACAACTGTCTTCACTTGACACATCACCAAAGTGTGTTCCAATTTTATGATATGTCGAGACTTTGGAATGATATCCAAACTGTACGTCATGAAAATTTAAGTTTAATCAATTTTGCTACTGAACCTGTTTCTGCACATGAGATTGCTCAAAGTTGTTTCGGAATAGATTTCAAGACTATAACTGATAAAACTCCTGTGAACTATAATATGAAAAGTATATATTCGTATTTCTTTAACAAAGACAGCGAATACATGATAACAAAAGACCAGGTTTTTGGAGGCATAAGAAGCTTTACAAGATTGGAGAATGAAAATAGTGAAACTAGCAATTTCTAATATTGCTTGGGATAGTCGTTTAAATGAAGAAATAACTACCCTTTTAAAGATTAATAATGTTGAAGGTCTAGAGGTTGCTCCTACAAAGGTTATTTCTGATCCAGAAATAGTGGAAAAAGCTGTTATTTCAAAGTATAAGTCTTTTTGGGAGAACGAAGGGTTCAAACTGATTGCAATGCAATCCTTATTATTTGGAAAGCCACACCTTTCTATTTTTGGTGATAGGATATCGCAGAAGCACACGCTAGACTATCTCCAAAAAATAATTAACATGGCTTCAATGATGGGCACCAATGTACTTGTTTTTGGCTCACCTAAAAATAGGTATATTAAAGACATTAGTGATAATGAAGCCTATAATCAAGCTCTTGAGTTTTTCCATATTCTTGGGGAAATGGCCAGAAAGAAAAGTGTATCCTTTTGTATTGAAGCTAATCCAGTGGCATATGGATGTAATTTTTTGACAGGTACGTTGGAGACTCTTGAATTCGTTAAAGAGCTCAATCATCCTTCAATAAAATTGCAAATTGATACAGGAACAATTTTTATTAATAATGAGAGCCCGCATGACATATTGGAAAAAAGCTACCCGTATATCGGACATTTTCATATCAGTGAACCTTTCCTAAATCTCATTGGTAAGGAAAATCATTCCAAAGTTGCAGCTTGTCTGAGAGAGATGCATTATGATGGGTGGCTCTCTATTGAAATGAAAAATAATTTATTAGAGTCTGATGTAGTAGCAGTTAAACAGGCTCTAGAATTCGTTGCTAATACTTATTTTGATATAAAAAGGGGGGATCAGTAATGAAGTTTGATCCAGATTGGGAAGTGCCTAAATATGAGCTTACAGAATTCAAGCCGAGAATTCATAAATATTGCGTATGTATTCCTGTCATTAATGAGGGAGAGAAGATCCAAAAAGAATTAAAACGTCTTAGTAAACTAGGGGACCTCATTGATATAATCATTTTAGATGGGGGAAGCACGGATGGATCGTTACAGGACGAATTTTTAATATCTAATGGTGTCAGAGCAGTTTTGACCAAGCAAGATACTGGGAAGTTAAGTGCGCAGTTAAGGATGGGGTTCTCGTATGCGTTATCACAAGGTTACGAAGGTATAATTACAGTTGATGGTAATAACAAGGATAGTGTGGAATCGATCCCCTTATTTATTGGTGAACTAGATAATAAAGTAGATTTTGTACAAGGTTCTCGTTATGTACCTGGTGGTAAGGAAATTAATACCCCGTTCTCGCGTAAGCTAGCAATTAAATTAATTCATGCCCCATTTATTTCATTGTTGTCAGGGTTTAAATACACGGATACAACGAACGGATTTCGTGCTCATTCAAAAAAGTTTTTGTTAGATAACAAATTAAAACCATTTCGTCATTTGTTCAGTACGTATGAATTACTTGCTTATGTTTCAGTAAAGGCACCACGATTAGGCTACAAAGTTAAGGAAATCCCAGTAACGAGAGAGTATCCAATAGGAAAAATTCCAACGAAAATAAGTCCACTTCGGGGTAATTTATTGTTGTTAAGAATTTTAGTAGGTCTATTGATAGGTAAATATAATCCAAGGAGTGACTAATTAATGAAGGGAATTATTTTAGCAGGCGGAACAGGTTCGAGGCTATACCCACTCACTAAAGTAACAAATAAGCATTTGTTACCTGTGGGTAAGTACCCAATGATTTTTCATGCTGTCGCAAAATTAAAGCAAGCCGACATCCAAGACATCCTTATTGTAACGGGAAAAGATCACATGGGAGATGTTGTGAATCTTTTAGGAAGCGGAAAGGAAATGGGAGTTACTTTTACATATAAGGTTCAGGATGAGGCGGGGGGGATTGCACAAGCCCTTGATCTTGCTGAGCACTTCGTGGGGAAAGACCAGATGGTGGTCATTCTTGGGGATAATGTTTTTGAAGAAAGTATTGTTCCATTTGTACAAAATTTCAAGGATCAGCATGTAGGAGCAAAAATTCTGATTCAGGAAGTACAAGATCCTCAAAGATACGGCGTTCCGGAATTGGCAGGAGAACAAATCAGATCTATTGAGGAAAAGCCTACACACCCTAAAAGTAATTATGCAGTAACTGGAATATACATGTATGATAGCACGGTGTTTGATATTGTAAAAACGTTACGTCCATCAGGTCGGGGGGAGCTCGAGATTACTGATGTCAATAACGAGTATATTAAGCGAGAGCAACTTACCTATGATGTTCTAAATGGTTGGTGGACAGATGCGGGTACTCACGCATCACTAGCAAGAGCTAATGAATTAGCAAAAGATATGTATTACGGTGAAGACTTTGGAAAATTAAAATTATAGGAGAAAACTTCAATGAGAATATTAAATACTAAACTAGAGGGAGTACATATTGTAGAGCCGGATGTTCATGGAGATAATCGGGGCTTTTTCATGGAAAGCTATAATAGTGTAAAATTCTCTATTCATGGTATAGAACATGCTTTTGTTCAAGACAATCAGTCACTTTCGGTCGAGGCTGGTGTATTGAGGGGACTTCATTATCAATTGAACCCTAAAGCTCAAACTAAACTTGTTAGGGCAGTTACAGGAGCTATTTATGATGTGGTAGTTGATATTCGTAAAAATTCAACTACATATGGACAATGGGTAGGAGTAATTCTAAGTGACACTAATAAGAGGCAATTGCTAGTTCCAAAAGGATTTGCACATGGATTTTGTACAATTGTACCTAATACTCAGGTACTGTATAAGGTTGATGAGTATTATTCACCTGAACAAGATAGAGGGATTTTGTGGAATGATCCGGATATTGGGATTGAATGGCCAACTGCCAATCCGATTCTTTCAGCGAAGGATGAGAAACACCCTCTGTTACGAGATGCAGAGATAAATTTTTATTAATTTTCATTTGAATTCAGTTAGTTGAAAAATTGATTTGGGGGAGAATATGCGTATTAAAAAAGCCATTATTCCAGCGGCTGGTCTTGGGACTAGATTTCTCCCTGCTACTAAAGCAATGCCAAAAGAAATGCTTCCAATTGTAGATAAGCCGACGATTCAATATATAGTTGAAGAGGCCGTGGCTTCTGGCATAGAGGATATTATAATAGTTACTGGTCGAGGGAAGAGAGCTATCGAGGATCATTTTGATAACTATTTTGAATTAGAACAGAATCTATTAAATAAGGGAAAATTGGAACTTTTAGATGAAGTTCAAAAGCCTTCGAGATTGGTAGATATTCATTATATACGACAAAAAGAACCAAAGGGCCTTGGTCATGCAATTTGGTGTGCACGAAAGTTTATTGGGGATGAGCCGTTTGCTGTACTCCTTGGTGATGACATTGTGGTTTCCGAGACACCGTGTTTAAAACAAATGATAGATCTCTATAGCATGTATAACTCATCAATAATTGGTGTCAAACAAGTGCGTGATGAGGATCGCTCACGTTATGGAATTATTGAGGCTGTGAAATCAAGTGAGAAGGTTTATAAGACACTGAAGTTATTTGAAAAGCCAACCAATAATATCACTAACTCCAACCTTGGAATTATGGGGAGATACATTTTAACACCTAAAATTTTTGACATTTTGGAAGTTACTCAAGCAGGACGTGGCGGAGAGATTCAACTAACAGATGCAATTGCTATACTTAATGAAACTGAAAGTGTGTATGCTTACGATTTTGATGGAATTAGATATGATGTAGGTGAAAAGCTAGGTTTTATCAAAACTACAGTTGACTTTGCGCTAGGACGCTGGGAACTTAAGGAAGAATTATTGAATTACTTGAAGGACGTTATTGCAAAAAACTAAGGGAGGAAAGAAAATGAAAGTTCTCATCACCGGCGGAGCCGGCTTCATCGGCAGTAATTTTGTACATTACATGCTTGATCGTTACCCGGGTTATCATTTTATTAATTTAGATGCTCTAACCTACGCGGGCAATCTGGAGAACCTTAAGGCAATTCAAAGCAATGAGAATTATACGTTTGTAAAAGGCAGTATTACGGATTCAAAGTTAGTAGACAGTTTATTTGAACAAGGCGTTCAAGCCGTTGTCCATTTCGCCGCGGAGTCGCATGTGGATCGAAGTATTCTGGAACCGGATGTTTTTGTTAAGACGAATGTCCTAGGAACTCAGGTGCTGCTTGACGCGGCTCGTAAATATAGTGTGCAAAAATTCGTTCATGTCTCGACGGATGAAGTATATGGCTCGTTAGGTGAAACGGGTCTGTTTACAGAAGAGACACCGTTAGCACCGAATAGTCCGTATTCTGCGAGCAAGGCAGGGTCTGATTTGTTGGCTCGGGCATATTTTGAAACGTTCGGTTTGCCTGTAAATATTACACGTTGCTCCAACAATTACGGGCCGTATCAGTTCCCGGAGAAGCTGATTCCACTAATCATTGCAAACGCGCTTAACGATAGGCCTCTTCCGGTATATGGCGATGGATTGAACATCCGAGATTGGCTGTATGTCGAGGATCACTGCAGTGCAATTGATTTAGTGATGCATCAGGGTGTAAACGGTGAAGTCTATAATATTGGCGGAAATAATGAGAGAACAAATATTCATATTGTAAAAGCGATTCTTGAACAGTTGGGCAAGCCTGAAATCCTGATTCAGTTTGTGAAAGATCGTCCGGGGCATGATCGGAGATACGGTATTGATCCGACAAAAATTACGAAAGAGCTTGGATGGCAGCCGAAGCATAATTTTGAAACGGGGATTGAAGCTACCATTCGTTGGTATTTAAATAATCAGGATTGGTGGAAACGAATACAGTCTGGTGAATATCAAGCCTATTTTCAGGAGCAGTATAGTTCACGGCTGGGTGCTCAATAAGATGAAAATTCTTGTAACTGGTGCCAACGGCCAACTTGGTCAAGAAGTTGTTAAGTTGCTTCGGGCAAAGCACAAAGTATTTGGGCTAGGTCGGGAACAACTTGATATTACGAACGCACAACAATGTCTGTTTGTTCTTGATGAGCATCAACCCGATGTGGTGATTCACAGCGCTGCTTACACGGCCGTGGATTCGGCAGAGTCGGAGGAGGAGAAGGCTTTTCTCGTTAATGGGGAAGGCACAAAAAGCCTCGCAATCGCAGCTGAGCGCGTTGGAGCGAAGTTTTGCTATATCAGCACGGACTATGTATTTGACGGCACCGCAACACAAGCTTATCGAGAAGATGATGAAACGAATCCACAGAGTGTCTATGGAAAGTCGAAAAGGGCAGGCGAACTGCATGTTCGATCCCTTTCCAGTAGAGCGTTTATCGTGCGTACTTCTTGGGTGTACGGGAGGTATGGCGGGAATTTTGTAAAAACGATGTTATCTCTTGCCAAAACAAGAGATTCCCTCAAAGTGGTTCACGATCAGTTTGGGTCTCCGACTTACACGCTGGATTTAGCCTTATTCTTGGAACAATTAATTCAAACCGAAAAATATGGCACGTATCACGCATCCAATTCAGGCGTCTGCACTTGGTATGAGTTCGCTTGTGCGATTTTTGAAGAGAGCGGTATTGGGATTAGAGTTGAACCCTGTACGACTGAAGAGTTTCCAAGGCCAGCGCCGAGGCCAAAGTATTCCGTGATGGAGCATGGGGCGATTCTGGCGAATGGTTTTGAGGACATGCGGCCATGGCGTGACGGCTTGAGAGCGTTTCTTAACGAACTAAAGGAAGAATGATAACTTGGAAACGATTCCTATTCCGCAAGATGTGGAAAGGAATCGTTTTTTGTGTGTATAATATAGTATGTTTTCGACATTGTTGATGGTACTGCGGACAACTTCATTGGAAGTTAGAGAGAAAGAAATGGCGGAATGGGCTATTAAAATTAGAAGTTCGGAATTCCGAGAATCGTTGCAACAAAAGATATAAAAAACCATAGAAATGTGATGTTATTTTTAGCTCAGAAAATAAACTGACAAGAGGAAGAATGAAGGAATGAACAAAGCTATCATAATCTTAGGCATGCATAGAAGTGGAACTTCGATGTTAATGAGAACATTAAATAATCTAGGAGTGTATATTGGACGAGAAGAAGATTTACTAGCTATTAACGAAGATAATCCTGAAGGTTTTTGGGAACATAGTGGTATAGTGGAAATACATGAGAATATTTTAACCGAATTAAATCACCGATGGGATAGTCTTGCTCCTTTACCAATTGATTGGCTAGATAATTCTAAAGTACAAAAATATAAATTAGAATTAATTAACTTAGTTAAACGGGAGTTTGGTAGTATGTCAGTTTGGGGGTTCAAAGATCCCCGTACTTGTATTTTACTACCACTCTGGAAAGAAATTTTCGAAAATTTGGGTATAGAAGCTAGTTATATTATTACTTTGAGAAATCCACTTGATGTTGCTGAGTCATTATACAAGAGAAATGGAATTAATTTGAAAAGTGGCATTACCTTATGGTACTACCACATGATTAATGTTACTGAAAATTTGAAAGGGTGTAACAAGTTAGTATTGTACTATGACTCTATAGTTGAGGAAACATTGGAAAGCGCAGAGAAAATCGCCACATTCACAGGTTTTGAACTTAACAATGAGATAGAAATCAAGATTAGAGAAAGTATAAAAACAGAGCTTAGACATAGTAAGTCGTCGGTTGCCGAATTAAGTCTTCTTTCCGAAGAAAAAATTGCTTATTTGTATACAAATTTCGTGGAAGTCTTGGAGTCTCAAAGAAGTGAGATGCATAACATTGAAAGTTATAACTTCTACTATAAATTATTTCAAATAGAGGAGTTAAATAATCAAGATCAATTAAATAAGCAAGAAATAGAAGAGTTATTTAATCGGATACAACAAAATAAGCACTCCATGGAAGAGTTGCTAGAGCTAAATCAAGAAAATAGCCAGTTGGTACAAGACCTGCTCAAGCAAGATCAATTAAATAAACAAACAATAGCAGAGCTTTCCAATAAAGATCAATCTAATAAGCAACTAATAGATGATTTAATTAAAGAAAATCTAGAAAATAGGCAATTGATACAAGATTTAAACAAGTCACTTACTGAGGCATCTCAAAGCATGGATCAAGCAATGGTCCAATCCATTGCTCTTGCTCACACTAAATTATTTAAATGTGTGCATTTCATATATAGGTTGAAGCATCAACTCTTTAAAGGAAACTTTAAAACTCAAAGAAACTTTTTTGACTGGATTTATAGAAAATTGATTAGACGAGAACCTAATCATGATCATCGGTATAACCCTATTTTTCAAATCATTAATATATTAGAAAAAAAGAAAAAAACGGAACCAGACTTCTTAATTATTGGAGCACAGAAAGCCGGAACAACATCATTGTACCATTATTTAGTTCAACATCCACTGATTGATTCCGCTGTAACAAAGGAAGTTCATTTTTTCGATGTGAATTATGATAAGGGAGTGCAATGGTATCGAGATCAATTTCCTTCGTTTCAAACGAAGAGTGATCATTTGACGGGAGAGGCAACACCATATTACATTTTTCACCCGAATGTTCCCAAAAGAATTTACGAAATGATGCCTAGAACTAAGATTATTATTCTTCTAAGAAATCCAATCGACAGAGCTTATTCTCATTATCACCATGCAGTACGCAACCTTGGTGAGGTAGTGGGCTTTGAGGAAGCGATACACATGGAAGAGGAAAGACTTGCAGGTGAATTTGAACGGTTTCAAAGTAATTCCAATTATAATAGTGAAATTTTCCAACATTATTCCTACTTAAAAAGGGGGATATATGTTGATCAATTGAAATTATGGTTTGATTTATTTCCTAAGCATCAAATATTAATATTGAATTATGAAAGTTTCTTCGGTGATCTTCCCAAATCTATGAAAGCTATAACCGATTTTCTTGGAGTACCTGAGTTTGAGTTTCAGTATGAATCACTAAATAAAGGTGAATATGAACCGATGAATCCCAAGACAAGGGAGCATTTGCGGAAATATTTTTATCCACATAATCAAAAATTGTTTAGATTGTTAGGACAAAGATACGATTGGGATTGATTTGACTATTGTCACCACTTACAACTTAACTCCATGAGGGTATAAACATGATGAAAATCAATTCCACAAATGTTACTTGGCACAATGCCAAAGTGACGAAGACGGACCGGCAAAAATTAAATAATCATAAAAGTTGTGTGCTTTGGCTTACTGGGCTTTCGGGTGCAGGTAAATCCACGCTGGCAATTGAAGTAGAACGGGAATTGTATAAGTATGGCGTACGATCTTATGTATTAGATGGAGATAATGTTAGACACGGATTAAATAAAGATCTTGGTTTTAGCCCTGATGATCGGAAAGAAAATATCCGACGAATTGGTGAGGTTGCCAAGTTATTTGTTGACAGTGGTTTGGTTGTTATTGCTTCTTTCATATCTCCATATAAAGCAGATCGTGATCTCGTTAGAAGTATCTATCCCGATGGAGATTTCATTGAAGTCTACGTCAAATGTTTGATAGATATTTGCGAACAAAGAGATCCTAAAGGTTTGTATAAGATGGCAAGAGCGGGGAAATTAAAAGATTTTACTGGAATTTCAGCGCCTTACGAAGAACCGATTGAACCTGAGTTAGTTATTAATTCAGCCAATCAAGATATAAATTCTTCTGTAGAACAGGTGATTACCTATCTCAAGCAACATAAATATATTGAATGATTCATGTTTAAGAATTATCTCTTACTAGAAGTAAGCCAAGCGATGAAGAAAGCAGAAGATTGTCGTATGTTCGAGCGCCATCAGGTTTTTTTTATATTTGCATGGAACTTATGCAGAAGAAATTGCTCTTACGAAAGGGGTGGGCATTCAGCCTTGCAATTGAACCATTCTCCAAGCGCCAGTTAGTTTAAAGACTCTAACTCAGACTATTGTAAGCTCAGTTTTTTATGACAAATGGAGTAAGGCAAGCAAGACCAACAGGCGAATAAAAGCAGTGGCCGAGCGAACTTGATAGATTAGAAGCCCAGATTACTCTTGGACTGGCGAAAATTGATCTCAATCGGCCAAAGTTTGGCGTAGTAAGTTGAAATGGTTTCCGTCTCCAAAGAAACATAGGTAGATAAGAAAGCGTTGAGCACTTTCGATTCCAAACACTTGCTCTTGCCAGCACAGCAGGACAACAGCATCATCGATTTCGTTCAACGCTCCTTCGTACCGATACGTACAGTAAGAAGATCCGTTCATGGCCAGGAGGCGAACGTCTTTTTTGCGGAAGTGAGCGACAAGTCCTGAAACGAAATGCGGATACCTTGAGGGTAGAGGATTCGATTGGTCTTCAAGGCTCCGATCAGGTGATATCCCACCGCTGCGTAGCTGTCGATGATACGAGAGCTGGTAAACCGTGAATCGACCAGCATTCTTAAAGAAAGTGCTTTATCAGGGTTTTAACAGACAGTTATTTTATGCAGGAACTTGAAATACGAGATTTAGAACTAGCTTCTTCTCGAGAAGAACTGGAAATAATCTATAGTTCAAATGGCTGAGAATTTTATTGAAATGTTACCAACTACGTGATACCATAAGGCGCATCATACGCATGTAATAATATTGGCTAAGATATGACAGCTTGGTTTGATAAAGTTTAATACCTAGGAAGTGCTTCCTGTGCTATTCAATTCACCCCAGTTTATATTTATTTTTCTGCCAATTGTATTTGTAGGGTATTTTGTATTTAGTACATTTACCCCCTTGTTTGTTTCGAGAACTTGGCTAGCTTTATGCTCGCTATTTTTTTACGGATGGTGGAATCCAAGATACCTACTATTAATTTTAACATCAATCATTATTAATTTTATAATTGGAAAATTGCTGTTAACTCAAAAGAAGAGGCAGTTTTTAATTATAGGTATTATTTTTAATTTAGGTCTATTGGGCTACTATAAATATTTTGACTTTTTTCTGAGCAATATTAATGCTGTGTTTAAAACGGATATTTCTTTATTGCACGTTGTTTTGCCTTTAGCCATTAGCTTCTTCACTTTTCAGCAAATAACATACATTGTGGATTGTTATAAAGGTAAGATTGAGAACTATAGCTTTATAAACTATGTATTATTTGTTACTTTTTTTCCCCATTTAATTGCAGGACCTATTGTACATCATAGTGTTATGATGCCACAATTTCAAAATGTAAAGAATCAAAAGATAAATTTTGAAAACATCTCGCTAGGTTTTTTTGTTTTTTCAATCGGATTGTTTAAAAAAGTTATTTTGGCGGATCATTTTTCAACCACTGTCGTAGATGGAATGCAATACATAGATTCAATCACATTTTTTGACGCTTGGACGGTTATGTTGTCGTATACGTTACAATTATACTTCGATTTTAGCGGATATTCGGATATGGCAATTGGCCTAGCACTTCTATTTAATATCAAGCTTCCAATTAATTTTAGTTCCCCCTATAAAGCTACCAACTTCCAAGAGCTTATTTCCAGGTGGCATATTACTTTAACAAAGTTTTTGTATGAATATGTCTATTATCCGATGAATCATTATTTGTTTAAAAAAGCTTTGCCTACCTTAAAAATTAAAATAGGCACAAATGCTAAAACGAACATTAATGTTATACTTCTTTTTATTTTAAGTGGAATATGGCACGGTGCAGGCTGGAATTTTATTATTTGGGGTTTTCTATTTGGTTTAGGCATCGTTGTTTATAGATTTTGGAGCAGGCTTAAATTTAAGTTGCCATTAATTCTAGCGTGGTTTGTAACATTTGCTTATTTAAATCTGGTGCTCGTCTTTTTTAAAGTGGCTGAATTAAAACAAGCGTTTAAATTACTAGGCGCAATGCTTGGATATAATGGATTTATTTTACCTATGCAATTAGATGCTTGGCTACATCCGCTTACCAATATAGGTTTTAAATTTACTAGCACACCATTGAGAGATAAATATCAGGCTTTAGGTTTAATTTTGATCGGATTGATTATTGTTTTAGCTTTTAAAAATACTTCTGAAAAGATGCAATCCTTTAAGCCAAAGATTACATATACGATATTTGTGGTCGTACTTATTATTATATCGGTCATAAACTTGGCTAAAATTTCTGAATTTTTATATTTTAAATTTTAAGGTGGATCCGGTGAGAGAATATAAAATATGGGTAATAAATACACTTTCCATCACGGTATTGATTCTAGTGGTTATAGCGGTATTCAATTTTTGCGTTGACCCATACGGCTACTACAGGTTTTCTACCGGAATGTTTAACTATCAGAAGAGCAAATTCAGTGATCCGTATCAGTTTAAAGCTTATCAATTAAAAGAAGATGATCCTGAGGCTATCGTTCTCGGGACTTCAAGAGCTATGAGACTAAACCCACCACGTATTCGTGCTTTATCAGGAGAAACAGCGTATAATTTAGGTCTGTCGGGTTCATCTCCGTACATTGAGTTGAAATATTTAGAATATGCAATTAAAGTTGATAAGAATTTAAAGACGGTATATCTTGGCCTTGATTTTGAAGTATTCGATAAAAAGTATCTTAACCATGCAAGCTTTGATGAGAGAAGATTACGCAGTTCTTTTTATTTACAAGATATGTTTCTAACATTACTTTCTAGCACAACGATGAAAGAGAGTTTGCATGTACTGCAAGACAATATCAGACGAACTACACAATATACAGAGAACAGATATCTGCCAGACGGCAGTTTTGACGAGACTTTAAATTTTCCAAAAGATAATAATCGCAGCACATTACAAATGATATCAACTACATTTAGCTTGTCGACGGCAAGTATGGATGACATCAATAAAGTGAGGGAGATTTGCGATCAGAATCATCTTAAGTTGTATGTGTATATTAGTCCTGTTCATGCTATACTTCTTGAGACCTTTTGGCAGAGCAATTTGTGGGGAGAATACGAAAATTGGAAGCGGAAACTTGTTGAAATTATGCCTGTCTGGGACTTTTCGGGCTATCATGAAATATCAATGAGTTCATTACAAAATCACGAAAATTATAATAATCTTTCTCACTTTTCAAAAAAAGTGGGGGATTTCATCCTTTTTCGTATGTTGAATAAGGAAACGGATAAAGTACCCAATTATTTTGGGGTATTACTTACGAAAGATAATATAGAGCATCATCTTGAAGAACTTCGAATCGACAGGAACCAGTGGCCCGACCGAGACAAAAATATGTATGAAATAATGCCGGATAATAATTAGCGATAGGGAGGGGGAAAGTATTGCAAATAAGCCACAGCTTACCTACAGTCAGTGTACATATTGTAACCTATAATAGTGTTGACCACATTGATGATTGCTTGTGGGCTATTAAGAATCAAAGTAATCCAATTCACCAAATTATAATTGTTGATAATAACTCTCTAGATGATACATTGCAGAATATTAAACAATGGAAAAGGTTGGATTCTTGTAGGATTCTAATGAATAAAGTGAATATCGGCTTCGCCGGCGCCCACAACCAATCAATCCGCATGACGGATACGGATTACTGTCTCATTTTAAATCCGGACGTCGTGCTTGACAAAGATTATGTCAAACGGACAATTGAGGCTCTGGAGCGCAACCCTGAGGCCGGGAGTGCGACCGGTAAGCTCCTGTTCAAGTCAGATCCTTCGCAGATCGATAGTACGGGGCTTACAATCAATAAAGCACGGCGGGCGTTTGACCGCGGTGCTCATGAGCCGAGCGAGCGGTATGTGCAAGCGGAGGAGGTTTTTGGTGTCCCCGGTGCCGCGGCGATGTACAAGCGGGAGATGATCAATGAGATTAGTATCAATGGCGAGTTTTTTGATGAAGACTTTTTTGCCTACAAAGAAGACGTGGATGTAGCTTGGCGGGCGCAATTGATGGGATGGAAGGCGATTTATGAGCCAACTGCGATTGCGTATCATGAACGGGGCTGGAAGGAAGGCGGGAGAAAGAGCAAGCCGCTTTTTGTTCGGAGGTTGTCGTATATTAACCGTTATAAAATGATGCTTAAAAATGATAGCATAGTCTCGTTGCTTAAGCATATTGTTCCTTTTCTAACCTATGAATGTCTCAGTCTCGGGTATTCGATTTTAAGAGAGCCGAAGCTGCTTGGGGCATGGAACAGTTTCTTCAATAAATACGCGGAGCTGCGTGCCAAGCGGGCACAGATCCAAAGCAAGCAAAAAGTTCCCTCCCGAGAACTTCAAAAATGGTTCAAATGAAGGTTGGCTGCTAAGCTAATCTTCTTTTTTAGGCCAATTTTAATATTCACATGGTATAATAAGCCCATCAGATCACAAAAAGCGAGGTCCCCCCTTGGATTTATCTATCATTATCGTCAACTACCGCACGCGAGAGCTGACGCTTGCCTGTATCGCTTCAGTCTACGCGTCGCTAACTTCATACACCAAAGAAATCATTCTCGTAGACAACGCCTCGAACGATGGCATGATCGCCGCGGCGAACGAGCAATTCCCCCAAGTCATTACCATCGCCAACAAAGAGAATGTCGGTTTCTCCCGTGCGAACAACCAGGGCATTCGTATCGCGCAGGGGCGTTATGTGTTGCTCCTGAACAGCGACACCATTGTGCAGCCGGAAACGCTCGATGTGATGCTGCGCTTCATGGACGAGCACTCTGAAGTAGGCGCGAGCGGGTGTAAGATCGTGCTCCCGGACGGGTCGCTTGATAAGGCATGCAAGCGCGGCTTTCCGACGCCGTCGGCGTCTTTTTATTACGCGTTCGGGTTTTCGAAGCTTTTTCCTAAGGTGCCGCGATTTAATCAGTATCAGCTGGGGTATTTGAGCCCGGATGAGGCATATCCGATTGATTCACTTGTTGGCGCTTTTATGCTGATTCGGCGTGAGGCGATTGCACAGGTGGGCATGTTGGATGAGGCATTTTTTATGTATGGCGAAGATATCGATTGGTGTTATAGAATAAAAGAAGCTGGATGGGTCAACTATTATTACCCGCGCACGCATATTGTACATTATAAGGGGGCAAGCAGCCGCCGGAAGCCGTACAAGATTATTTATGAGTTTCATCGGGCGATGATTCTGTTTCACAACAAGCATTATCGTAAAAAGTATTCGTGGCTGACGAATGGTCTGGTCTACATAGGGGTTGGCGTGAAGTTTGCGCTGTCGCTAGTACGAAATAAATTACGTCCCGTGAGGTGAGTTGGTTTGATTCGGCAGAGTCAAGGCTTTTTGACGCAGCTCTATGCGATCGCGGATTTTATAGCCATTCAGTTGATGTTCTTGCTGTCGTGGTGGCTGAAGTTCCGGAGCGGCTGGATTCCGTTCGATTCCCCGCTGCCGTTCAAGCACTACGTGATGTGGAGCGTGGCCTATGCGTTCATAGCGGTTGCGGTCAGTTATTTGGTAAATTTTTATACGCCGAAGAGGAGGAAACGGTTTTCTTTTGAAATTTTGAAAATCGTTCAAGTGCACGTACTCAGCTTGCTGATGCTGCTTAGCTTATTGTTTATTTTAAAAGAAGTCGATGTTTCCCGTTCTTATCTCTTATTATTCCTTGTGAACAATATTTTGTTCATCAGTTTTTACCGGTATATGATCAAGGTGTCGCTTAAGCGCGTGCGCCGCAAAGGGTACAATAAGCAGTTCATTCTCATTCTTGGCGCGGGTTCGCTGGGGCGTCAGTTCTATACGAGACTCAAGCAGCATCCGGAGCTTGGCTATGAGGTGGTTGGGTTTCTTGACGATTTTCAGGAGAAGCATGACACTGCGTACCAGAATTATAAGCCGATCATTGGGAAGATCGATGATTTGGAAACGATTTTGAATGAGGTCATTGTGGATGAGGTTATTATCGCGCTTCCGCTTGATGCTCATCGCAAGTTCGGCAGCATCATTAATACGTGCGAGAAGATCGGGGTCAAAACGCTGATTATTCCGGACTTTTTTGACTTTTTGCCGTCGCGGCCGTATTTCGATAATTTCGCGGATATGCCGCTAATTAATGTGCGGGACATTCCGCTTGATGAGCTGCGTAATCGACTGTTTAAGCGCGCATTCGACATTGCGTTTGCATTGGTGGCGATTGTGCTCACGATGCCGGTGATGCTCGCCGCGGTGATTGCGATTAAGCTTTCTTCGCCGGGGCCGATCATTTTTAAACAGGAGCGGGTAGGACTTAATCGTCGGACGTTTATGATGTATAAGTTCCGCAGCATGAAGGTGCTGCCGGAAAGTGCGTCGAACACGGAATGGACGGTGGAAAATGATCCGCGGCGAACGAAAGTCGGGACATTTCTACGCAAGACGAGTTTGGATGAGCTGCCACAGTTTTTTAATGTGCTTTTCGGGCATATGAGTGTTGTTGGGCCTCGGCCGGAGCGGCCCTATTTCGTGGAACAATTTAAGGAAGAGATTCCGAAGTATATGGTGAAGCATCACATCCGTCCTGGCATTACGGGATGGGCACAGAGCAATGGGCTCCGCGGCGATACGTCGATTGAAGAGCGCATCCAGCATGATATTTTTTATATTGAGAATTGGACTTTTCTGTTCGATATTAAAATTATTTGGCGTACGGTGATTAACGGATTTATAAATAAAAATGCTTATTAAAAGTTTTTTTCTAAAAAGCGCATGATTCGCCAGTATCTTCCCCATACTAACGCATATACTGTAAAGTAGCGGGGAGGGATGGCTATGTTTGATCATGAAGACGCTTACCAGGATGAACAGATGTCGATGGGCAGAGGGTTGCTTGTCGGTGTGGTGTTCGGCGCTCTGATGTGGGCGGCCATTATCGCCGGGATTGTGTATATGTGGTAATATAGGGAGATAGCGAAGGGACTGACGAGCGGGAATCGCTTGGTTCAGTCTCTTTTTTGTGTCATGTAGGCAGAGGCGGTTCGCGTGGACAGGAAGTTGCCGGGCCGCATAAGATAGGTTGAGGTGAAACGAGATGAAAGTGAGTACGACCAAGCTGGAAGGCGTGTTGATCATTGAACCGGATGTGTTCGGGGATCATCGGGGATTTTTTATGGAAAGTTATCATCAGGCCAAATGGGCGGAACACGGCGTGGGGATGACGTTTGTGCAGGATAACCACTCTTTGTCGGAGGAGGTTGGCGTGCTGCGTGGGCTGCACTATCAGCTGCCGCCGTATGCCCAGACGAAGCTTGTGCGGGTGGTGACTGGTGCGATTTATGACGTGGCGGTGGATATTCGGCCTGCCTCGCCCACGTTTGGGCAGTGGGTAGGGGTTGAGCTTAGCGAGGCGAATAAAAGGCAGCTGCTGGTGCCTCAGGGCTTTGCACACGGCTTCTGTACGCTGGCTCCGCATACGCAGGTGCTTTATAAGGTGGATGCGTACTACTCGAAGGAGCATGACCGTGGCATCATGTGGAACGATCCGGAGATTGGGATTACGTGGCCGACGGTGAACCCGATTTTGTCGGAGAAGGATGGGAAGCATCCGCTTTTGCGGGATGCGGAGGTGTAGGATTTGGAGGAAATGTCAAAACGGGAAATGCTGGAAGCAATTTTAGAAGGCTTGAATAAAATGGGTGCGACGGTTAAAGAAATACTCGAGCGCTTGGATCATATAAATAAAAAAATCGAGAAATTGGAAGTCGGAACTGAAAAAGTATGATTTATCGAAAGTAAGTTCCTATAAATAAAGAGCAGGATGAAGTTTCCTTCATTCCTGCTCTTTATTTAATTTGCAAACGCTCATAAAAAAGGCAAGAAATATCCTTTAACGCATTGCATATTTCGGACGCATATCTGTATGTGATTTTTGTCTCTGAATCCGGCGTTAGGGTACAGTTCATCACCTTCAATAAACATTCCCCTTACACTATCATATGATCGCCGCTCTTCTTTCTGATCGTTATAAGCATGTATGGATTGAATGACGGCGCAATCGAGATCCCTTACTAATAAATCGTTTGAATCCCGGCCTTTTCTATTTTTAGGCAATTCTTTTCCAGAAGCTATGCTTGTTTCTTTTAATAGTTCATAATGATTTCTAATTATCTCTAAAGACGATGCTTCAATTGCATTTAAACAGTGACCTAAATCAATGATGGCCCCAATTACTGATGGTTCATTAATTGGAGTTGCCCCTTCTTTAATACGTTCTGGATGTTCTTTTAGATATTTTGCAAAGTTTAACGCGCGATAAGGGTCATTTTCCCAAAAATAAATGCCATGACCGAGCCAGTCATAGGCATTTTCACTTTTTTTAAGTTGTTCTTTATGATTTATGATTTGATCGGTGACAGATTTGTCACATCCATGAAAACCAAGCACGAAGCTAGGGAGATTTGCGTACATCTAATTTCATTCCCCCGCATATTGAGGTGAAAGCTCACCATTTTCATCAAGAATTCCAGCTGACTTTAAGAAATCGAGAGATTTTTCTTTGGAACTAGTAACTTCTTTTTTAAATGCATTAAGCTCATTGAGGTATTCGTTTAGTTCTTTCTCTGACATGCCGAACACATCCTTTCCTCCTTGCTTATTGACATAAGTATATCATTATACTTGAAGGTTTACTATCCATCGCTTGATTCTAATAAGAGTTTAGTTTAATGTATGTGGGTTTGAACGAAAATACACAGCTATAGTTGATGATTTGGAATATTATTCCGATAACACAAACTCTCCCTCCAACTCTTTTTCCCAGCTTGTCAAGCTTGGCTGCATAATCGGCCAAGTCCCCTCATATGCATGTACTATGTTGATGTTAATCATGAGTGAGGGGATGATCGAATGCGCCGGGTCACATGGGTATTGGCCGTGGTAATGTGCGTAACATTGATTCTCGCAGGATGCGGGATGGGCAAGAAGGATGCAGCTTCTATCGTCAAGGATTTGGATCGTGTGGTCGGCAAGGCGAGCAGCTACCAGGCAACAGGCAGCATGATTTTGAATACGGGGCAGCAGCCGCAGGAGTATTCGGTGGAGGTGGCGTTCTCGCCGGATCATTTTTACCGGATTGCGCTGACAAATGCAACGAAGGATGTTACGCAAATTGTGCTTCGCAATGAAGAGGGCGTTTTCGTTTTGACGCCGCACCTCAAGAAGAGCTTCCGTTTCCAAAGCGACTGGCCGGAAAATCAAGGCCAAGTGTATTTGTTCCAATCGCTCGCGAAGAGCATTATCGCGGATCAAGATCGCCAGTTTACAACGGACAAGGATGCCTATGTGTTCGATGTGGCGGCGAATTATCAAAATGAGCAATTGGCCCGCCAAAAAATTTGGCTGAATAAGAAGACGTTGGCGCCTACGCAGGTGCAAGTGTCGGATGCGAATCAGAATGTGCTGGTTCAAGTGAACTTTACGCATTTTGAATTTGATGCAAACTTTGACAAGGATTATTTCCAAATGGAACGTAATATGACTAGCTACAATATGGAGCAAAGTATGGCGACAATGGGCGATGTGGCAGTGACAGACGCCAATCATCCAGCAGATGGCAAATCGGTGACGGATAAAAACCTGACGGCAACCGGCGGTCAATCCGATCAAGGCAAAACAGGTCAAACTGCAACCGGCACAGCCTCAGGCACAGCGGCAGGGACAAAGGCAGGTGCTACAACGGATTCGAAAGCATCCGCTGCGACAGGCAATACGTCCAAAACAGCACCGACTGCAACGAAAGCGCAAAGCTTTGGCAGCATTGTTGAGCCGTTCTACCTGCCGAAGGATGTGGTTAAGCAGGACATTACGGATGTGAAGCTCGGTGAAGATGCCGCGGTGCTGCTTCGCTATAAGGGCAAATACTCTTTTAACATCGTAGAAGTCAGACCGCAAGCGAAATCTGTTGCGCTGCAGCCTGGCGACATCGTAGACCTCGGCTTTACGATTGGTGTGTTGACGGGAGCCGTGGATGGGAAAACAGAGGGTATCAAGACGCTCACATGGACGAACGACGGTGTTGAATACCGGATGTCCACAGGGGATATGCCGACGAATGAAATGATTCAGGTGGCGATTTCCACGGAAGGCCAATCCGGAAAATAAAACTGAAATCAGGGAACAGGCACTCGCATTCGGCGGGTGCTTTTCTCTTTTTCTCTCAATTTTCTACTAAATTGTGCGCAAGAAGATTTACCCAACTCCCACGAACGGGCGTTTTTTTGGTATAATGCAACTTTAGAGCGAATAGATAAAATGGAGTGTCTTGGATGAAACTTGAAACTTTTGAGCAACAAACAGCTTTTTGGGAAAAGGAAGCGGCCTTGTTCGGCAAGTATCTTGCGGAGGAAGGCAAGTTAAAAGAAGAAACGATTGCGAAGCATGTGAGCCGTGTAAATGATTTTGCGGAGATTTATTTGGTCCGGTACGGGATCGGGTATGACGAGTTGACGAGTGAAACGGTCGGGGATTTTGTAGGCCGCTTTGCGATCAGCCATATTTTGAACAGCACGAAAACAGACATTGCGAATTATATAACAGCTTTTAAGAAGTGGTTGCCGTACCTGAGACAAGTTGGTAAAATCTCGAATGAGCAGTATACGGCGATGATGGACGTCCTTAAAGAGAAGGATTACTTCTTGGCCCGTCTTGACCAATACATGCAGGCAGAAACGGAAAAAGAAATGATGGACTGGCATAACGCCAATCTAGTGGATTTGGATGGAGAAGAAAGAGACACCCCACAAGCAATGCCGCTGGTTGTCGATGAGAAGCTGAAACAGCTCTGGATCGACGGGCAAAAGGCGGTTCCTTCGGTTGTGGCGGATTTTCGCGCGTTCTTGGCAGCAGTCGGCACAGGTAAAAATGTGAAGCTGACATCTGCGCGCAAGCATCTGCCCCGCAAGTTCTGGCACGAGCTGGATGCACAGCTTGGTTGGCAGCTGATCCGCAAGCCGACGTTAAATCAAAATCAGGAGCCGTTGTTCCAGTTTTTCTATGCTGCAGCTGACATCCTGGGGCTTATCGATGTAACGGGAGCAAATGGTGTTGTAACGCCGAAAGTGGAAGCGTATCTTTCCTTAACAGAGCAAGAGCAGGCCGTTGTCCTGTTGGATACGCTATGGAACCATGTGCCATGGGAGAAACTCACTGAGGATAGTGGCGAGTTCTGGCATGATCTTTCCACGCCTACAGCGTGTGCGGCCATTGCCAGAGTGCTCGCAAGCTGGCCGGTTGGGCAAGCGCTGGATGTCGATCCGGCCTGGAAGCAGGCGAAAGCCAACAACGAGTTTGATGAGGCTACCCTGGTAACGAGTGTATTCCTGTTCTCCGTTGCGACGTTGCTGAAGCGATTTGAACTTGTTCGCGCGGAGTTCCCGTTGGAATCGGATATCAAATACGAATTTGATCGCACACCTTTGTCGATGGCGATTGAGCCGGCAGGGCATGCTGTTTTCCGTTATTGGTCGAAGGAAGAGCCTGCGGCTCCGCGCACACCTGTTGTAAGCGGACCGAAGGTTGGACGCAACGATCCGTGCCCATGCGGAAGCGGCAAAAAATATAAGAAGTGCTGCCTGTAGTCAGGCAGCGCGGCAGGATGTATACAGGACAGAAGAGGTGAAACCGGTGGATGCTTTTTATCGGCCCACGTGGGTTGAAATTTCGTTAGATGCGCTGCGCAGCAACATAGAGCAATTTCAGAAAGTACTGCCCTCGGGCATGAAGCAGATGGCGGTCGTTAAAGCAGATGCTTACGGACACGGGGCTGTGGAAGTAGCCAAAGAGGTGCTCGCCGCGGGTGTTGATTATTTGGGCGTAGCATTCTTCGATGAAGCGCTGGAGCTTCGCAACGCCGGCATTACGGCGCCGATTCTTGTGCTCGGTTACACGCCGCCGGAAGGCATCGCCCGTGCCCAGGAGATGGACGTCACGATCGCGGTGTACAGCCGGGACGTGCTGGAGGCGCTTCGGGAGCAGAGCCAGCAGGCAAAACAAGCCAAGCGGAAGCTGAAAATCCACATTAAGCTGGATACAGGGATGGGCCGGCTGGGACTGCATACGGAAGCGGATGCGATTCCTTTCATTGAGGAAGCGCTGAAGCTGCCGAATGTGGTTGTGGAAGGCTTGTTTACCCATTATGCGAGCGCGGATGAAAGCGATAAAAGCTATACGATGGAGCAATACCGCCGCTTTGCGCGGATTGTGAGCCATTTTACCGATCTAGGGGTGGAATTCCCTTATATTCATGCAGGCAACAGCGCTGCAGCGATTGATTTGCCAGGCTTTACGTATTCTATGGTTCGTCTCGGCATATCTATGTATGGACTCTATCCTTCCGAAGAGGTTAATCAATCGGTTGTTACGCTTAAGCCGGTCATGAGCCTCAAAACGGGAATTGTTCATCTTAAAACGCTGCCGCCGGGCTCCGGCGTGAGCTATGGCACGATCTACCGTACGAAAGGTGAGGAGCGGATCGCGACATTGCCGATCGGTTACGCAGACGGCTATTCCCGCATGCTTTCGACGAAAGCGGAGGTGCTCGTCCGAGGGCGCAGGGTGCCGATTGTCGGCCGCATCTGCATGGATCAGTGCATGATTAACGTGACGGACGTACCGGACGTGGAAGCGCTGGACGAAGTTGTGTTGATCGGGGAGCAGGGCGGTGAACGCATTACGGCGGAGGACCTTGCCGACCTGTTGGGAACCGTGAACTATGAAGTCATCTGCATGATTTCCCATCGCGTGGCCCGCGTGTATGTGCGCGGAGGCGAACGCGTCGAGGCGTTAAACCCGCTGATGCGGCATCGTTATTAACGTTGAAAGTGGTTTCATGAATTTACCATGCAAATTTTGCAGGTATTGGAGAGGATTTTCGACGGTAGCGGCGAATTGTAGTAAAGCACAATCTTATATCTGTGAGTGTAACATAATTGATATACCGGAGGCATATAAGTATTGTATAATTTGGTTTTGGGAATGACATACTGGTAATATTGTCTTTGTATCGTTTCTGGGGGTGCGAGAGTGTGAGCAATGCGCATAATACGAAAAGGATCATGATTAGCTTGCCTGACAATCTGTTGCAGGAAGTGGACGGGATTGTCGAGAAGGAGAACTCCAACCGGAGCGAATTTATCCGTCAGGCAATGAAGCTGTATTTAATTGAACGCAAAAAGCGCAGTCTACGCGAATCCATGCAGCGTGGGTATATGGAAATGGCAAAAATAAATCTCAGCATGGCATCTGAAGCTTTTCAAGCGGAGGAAGAAGCGGACGGTACGCTTGATCGCTTAGTAAGCGGGGTGTAGGTTAGTGATTGTGAAACGTGGCGATGTTTTTTTCGCAGATCTTTCGCCGGTCGTCGGATCGGAGCAGGGAGGCGTTCGTCCTGTTCTAGTGATCCAAAATGATATCGGCAACCGCTTTAGCCCGACGGTGATTGTTGCTGCGATTACGGCGCAAATCCAGAAGGCCAAACTTCCTACGCACGTGGAAATCGATGCGGAAACGCATGGCTTCGACCGGGATTCGGTGATTTTGCTCGAACAGATCCGAACGATCGATAAGCAGCGGCTTACGGATAAGATCACGCATTTGGATGAAGAAACGATGCGAAAGGTTGACGACGCTTTGCAAATTAGTGTGGGCCTGATAGAATTTTGAATAGGAGCTGGAACGGACGAGGGCGTGTGATTACCCTCGTTTTTTGGTTTGTGCATACATAGGCTTATGAATGATGGAGGGGAATGCGGGTGGCGAATGTAGAAGAGCAGCAAAAAACGAGAGAATTGGACGAGCCGCGCGAAAAGGTGCAGCTCTCTGAGGAGAAGAAGGCGGAGATTCAGGAACGGATCCTGAAAACGATCTCCGCCGAGCTGGGGCTGCCTGCCGGCAAAGTGAAAACGACGATGGGGCTGCTCGATGAGGGCAATACGATCCCATTTATCGCCCGGTACCGGAAAGAAATGACGGGGGAGCTGGACGAGAACCAGCTGCGGGATATTGAGGAGCGCTTGCAGTACCTGCGCAATCTGGAGGACCGCAAGCTCGAGGTCGTTCGTCTGATTGACGAGCAGGGCAAACTGACGGACGAGCTTCGCAACGCGATCGAGGGCGCTGTGAAGCTGCAGGAGATCGAGGATTTGTACCGGCCGTATCGCCAAAAGCGGAAGACGAGAGCCAGCGTGGCCAAGGAGCGGGGGCTGGAGCCGCTCGCGATGTGGATCTGGAAGCAGCCTCGTCAAGGCTCGCTGGAAGCCGAGGCGGAGCGTTACGTGAACGCCGACAAAGGTGTTGGCAGCGCCGCCGAGGCCATTCAAGGCGCGATGGATATTCTGGCGGAGAATATCGCGGATGACGCCAAAATCCGGGCGTGGGTGCGCCGGTATACGCACGACCAAGGTGTGATTCGCACGGAGGCGAAAGACGCCAAGGCGGAATCGGTGTACGAGATGTACTATGCGTACCAGGAGCCTGTGAAGCGGCTGCCGCCGCACCGGATTCTCGCGATTAATCGCGGAGAGCGGGAGGATGTGCTCAAGGTTAGCCTTGATGTGCAGGCGGACAAAATTCACGAGTACATGCTTCGTCAGATCGTTCGGGGTGACTCGGTTGTTCGTGATGTCCTTCGAGCGATTGTCGAGGACAGCTATAAGCGATTGATCGCACCATCCATTGAGCGCGAGGTGCGCGGTGAGATGACCGAAGCCGGCGAAGAGCAGGCGATTAAGATTTTCGCGGAAAATCTGCGAAATCTTCTGCTCCAGGCGCCCGTGAAGGGCCATGTGGTGCTCGGTGTCGATCCTGCGTATCGGACAGGCTGTAAGCTGGCCGTCGTCGACGACACCGGGAAAATGCTTGAAATTGCCGTGACGTACCCGACACCGCCGAATAACAAGGTGGCGGAAGCGAAGGCGAAGTTCAAGCAGTTGATCAGCAAGTACGGGGTGGAGCTGATCGTCATTGGGAATGGGACGGCGTCCCGTGAAACGGAGCAGTTTGTTGCGGAGCTGATCGGCGAGATCAAGGAGCGCGAGCTGAAGTACTTGATCGTCAGCGAAGCGGGGGCGAGCGTGTACTCGGCGTCGAAGCTGGCGCAGACGGAGTTCCCGGAGCTCGACGTCGCTGAGCGAAGCGCGATCTCGATCGCGCGACGGCTGCAGGACCCGCTCGCGGAGCTTGTCAAGATCGAGCCGAAGGCGATCGGCGTCGGGCAGTACCAGCATGACGTGTCGCAGAAACGTCTGGATGAGAATCTGAAGGCCGTCGTCGAGTCGGCCGTGAACCATGTCGGCGTGGACCTGAACACGGCGTCCCCGTCTTTGCTCTCGTACGTGTCGGGCGTGAACGCGACGCTGGCCAAAAACATCGTGAAGTATCGCGAGGAGAACGGCAAATTCAGCTCCCGGCAGGAGCTGGCGAAGGTGCCGCGGCTCGGGGCGAAGTCCTTCGAGCAGTGCGTGGGCTTTATGCGGATTCCGGGCGGCCGTAATCCGCTCGACAACACCCCGATCCATCCGGAGTCGTACGACGTGGTGGATCGGCTGTTCAAGGAGCTGCGCCTGGAGCTGGCGCAGCTGGGCTCTCAGCAGCTGCTCGAGCTGCTGAAGACGGTGGAGCCGGCTGAGCTGGCTCCAAAGCTGGGCGTAGGTGTCCCGACGCTGCGGGACATCCTGGACAGCCTGCAGCGCCCGGGGCGCGATCCGCGGGACGAAGTCCCGGCGCCGATCTTCCGCACGGATGTGCTGCAGCTCGAGGACCTCGTGCCGGGCATGGAGCTGACCGGCACGGTGCGCAACGTCATCGACTTCGGCGCGTTCGTCGATATCGGTATCAAAAACGACGGGCTGGTACACATTTCCCAGCTTAAGAACGGATTCGTGAAGCATCCGATGGACGTGGTGTCCGTCGGCGATATTGTGAAGGTCTGGGTGCTGAACGTCGACCAGAAGAAAGGCCGCGTCGGTTTGACGATGAAGAAGCCGCAGCAGTAAGGATGGAGCAGGTGAAGCCGGAGGGCTTGCCTGCTTTTTCTTGTTATGGGGAGACATAAGGTGAATTACCTGATCTCCACAGCTCAACCCCCGGGTTCCGTGAGCGGATCCACCTCCTTCAGCGCATACACCTTAAGGCGGTGCCCTTCTGTCACAAGCGCGAGCCGGCCTTCGGTCGCTAGTCGTCCCAGCCAGTCCGCCGCCGTGCGAATGTGCACGTTGCATTCGGTGGCGACGTCACGCAGTCTGACGCGGCCGCCTAGCCGTGTGGCGAGCTGCAGGACCATATGCCGCCGCAAATCCCAGAGGTCCTCCTCTATAAAGCGGCGAGGCGCATCCTTGCGTATGAAAGGCACAACCTTGCGGCCTGCAGCGTGACGGGCGCGGCGGGTTTTGGCACGAACGGACAGTTCATGCAGGATCTTGGCGGCAAATACGATGCGCAAGTTCCTCATTCGCTCGGCGCTACCGGAAGCCATCGGAACGGCAGGAGCAGGCCCCCCTTCCAGCTTGCGCAAGCCTAGCTCGCGCAGTTGTTTCAAAAATCCGTGTGGTTTTCGATGTGGCATATGACCTCTCCTTTAGAAATGGATACGAAAAAAAGCACACCCGGCCTGGCAGAACGATCTTCTGCGCAGAACGAGTGTGCTTCACTCTGAATTACAATTATTTACAGTATAGCGAGTATGTTTGAGGATTGTCAACAGTTTTTTACAAATGTTTACAAGATATGAGGCGAAACGCTAAAATTTCCGTTTCCCGGGTCCATCGGACTGTGAATCCGGCCATTCCTCTTGCGAGCGGCGTGTGCGGTAAAAGAACCAACTTTCATTGAGCAGACGGATTTGTCTGCGATTTTTGCTCTGGAAGGCACGCATTAATTGATTACAAAGCCATTGAGGCATATGCCCATCCCCTTCTTCACCATATCTTACAGCATATGAAGGAGAGCGGCTTTGGGTGCAGGTCCCTCTGCCGGCAGAGGAGCCTACGCCTCAAATTCCTCTTCGTACCATTGCTCAAGCTGCGCTTGGAGCGCACGAATTTCGGTCAGAAGGGAAACCAGCGGATACGATTTCTCCTGGATGGCAGCGAAGCTTTGCTCCAAGCGGTTCAAATAATCGAGTCCCTGAATCAGTGTATACGTCGTCCCGACCAGTTCGAGATCGTCGCATTCGGCGATAACGCGTGGCAGTTGCGGGATGTGATCGGCTGTAAGCTTGTCGACTTCTTTGTGCAGACGTTGATTGAGGGCGGTAAGCTGATAAGAATAAGAAGAAGGCATTGCCACAAATTCAAGCTGGTTATCGAGCTGTAGAATTGCATAGCGCATTTTTGGCATAAGAGGAGGTCAGATCCTTTCTTTCGTTGTCTTTCGAGCATCTTTTCTACTTGACAGTATAGCGGTACATACGGTACAAATTCAAGTGAGAACTTCTTGGGGCGGGAGTGTAAGGTGAATGGATGATGCAGAACTGCAAGCATGGATTGAGCAGGTTTCGCTCGCGTCGTTTGGCAGACCGTTCGTTCATCGGGCGCGGTTTAATCGAAGGTTGACGTCGACGGGCGGGCGTTATTTTATGAAATCCCATGACATCGAAATTTCCTGGCTGCAATGGGAGACGTACGGTCGCGAGGAAACGGAGAAAATCATTAAGCACGAGCTGTGCCATTACCATTTGCATCTGCTGAAGCGGGGATACAAGCATCGGGATCCCGATTTTAAAACATTACTGGCCCGGGTCGGAGGCTCCCGGTACTGTCAATCCTTACCGCAGGCGAGGCCGAAGCAAGCTTATAAGTACAAGCTGGTATGCGCAGACTGCCGGACCGAATATTTGCGCAAAAGAAAGGTCGATGTCCGCAAATATGCGTGTGGCAAATGCAGGGGGAAACTGAAATCGTATCCACTTGACTTCACGAAGCCTTCATAATACAATAAAACTTGTCCATTCCCTGATAGCTCAGTTGGTAGAGCACTCGACTGTTAATCGAGTTGTCACAGGTTCGAGTCCTGTTCGGGGAGCCAATATGGAGAGATACCCAAGTGGCTCAAGGGGACCCTCTGCTAAGGGGTTAGACTGCGTAAGCGGTGCGAGGGTTCGAATCCCTCTCTCTCCGTTAGTGAAATAAGTTCAACGGCATATTGCCGTTGGGCTTATTTTTTTTGTAGGTTATTAGAGAAAACTTCTAAAATTTACATAAAAGTTTTCTAATAAAATTCTAACAACGATTAAATGATTGTCCGATATATTGAAAATAAAACATCTATATGGGGGAACTCGCTGTGGCTCAATTGTTATCCGTACGCCTGCGCTTGATTTTATTGCTTTTAATTCCATCTTTGATGTATGTGTTCACAAGTGTGTATATGCTTCAAATGAATCATTCCACAGCGGAGTCTTTAACGTCTTCGTTGTATGAAACCTCGGATCGCAGCACTTCCCTGATCCTGAACGCGGATCGCGACATGTATCAAGCTTTAACGGCTTACCAGCTGTTGGTGTCGGGCACGCTAAATGCCGAGGAGAAAGCGGCCCAGTTAAAAGCGCTGCAAGAAAACATCGAACAAACGAATACAAGGGTTGGGCAGGCTGTTGCGATTTTGAAAGAAAAGCAGCTGCTGCAGACAGCTCACGCGGAGACGAACACGACGATTAAGCAAAATGCGGCTGACTTTCAGGTTTCTTTTGACCAGTGGGTGAAGGGAGCGACCAGCGTCGTACAAAGCGGTGCGGTTGGCAAAGGAGTTGTGAATGATCCTAAGCTTATGGACGTTTTCGAAAAAGGGCGCGCCCCTCTGAACCGGATCGGCGAAATTCTGGATGCGGATGCACACCGCAGCATAACGGATGTTGAGGCCAAAAACCGCCAATCAGCCCGCGGTGTTTATATCGGTGTTGCCATTGTACTTATTAGTCTGCTGCTGCTCGGCGGAATAGTCATTCGTAAAATCATGCAGACCGTCAGACGTATTCTAGATGTTACAGGTAAAATTGCCGCAGGCGATTTGTGCATCCAGCCGCAGCAAACATATGCTCGAGACGAATTCGGTAAAATCGCCCAAGCGATCGATCTCATGCTGAACAATATGAAAAGCTTGATCGGAACGATTGCCCAACATACGCAGTATGTGCATGATGCTTCGAATGATTTGTCCGACAGCTCGAAGGAATCTGCGCGGGCGGCAGAGCATGTTGCTTTGAATATTCAGGAGATGGCGCAGGAGGTTGAAGTGCAGGCAAGAAGCAGCGAGGAGACGAGCCGCGCGATTGAGGAGATGGCGATCGGCATTCAGCGCGTTGCGGAAAATGCCAGCATCATGTCGGATCACTCAACGCATACATCGGAGCACGCGGGGCTTGGTCATACGATGCTGGTGAAGCTCCAGGAGCAGATCGTGCATATGCTGAATGCGGTCGAGCAATTGTCCGGCACCGTGCAGTCGCTTACACGCAAATCCGATCAGATTGGCGAGATTGCCTCGAGTATTACGTCATTTGCGAATCAGACAAATATTCTTTCGCTGAATGCCTCGATTGAAGCGGCAAGAGCCGGGGAGCATGGCAAAGGGTTCAGCGTCGTGGCGAACGAGATTCGCAAGCTGGCTTCTCAGTCGCTGGCCTCGGCAGATACGATTAATCAACTGATTGACGAGACGCGGGTGGAAATCGCCAGTGTGTCGACGTCGATGGCTCAGACGCGGCAGGAAGCGAGCGAAGGCTCACGATTGATGGCGGAAGTGAATCAGAGCTTCGACACCATCCACAGCTCGGTTACGCAGATCGTGACACAAATTCATGAGACGTCCGCGATTACGCAGCAGATGTCGGCGAGCTCCGAGGAGATCTCGGCGACGATGGACCATGCGGCAGCCAGTTCTTCGCAGATGATGACGAAGTCGCAAGCCGTAGCGGCGGCAACGGAAGAACAGCTGGCGATGATGGAGAACATTGCTGCGGCGTCCGAGCAGTTGCGCACGGTTGTGGATGCGCTGACTGGGGCTGTGGCGGTATTTAAAATCAAGTAACGGTTGGCTTAGGTAGGTGTACCTGCTGCTAATCTTGGTCATGCAGATGCAGGGGCTGTTCGTCGGTCCCTGCCCATATTTTTTTGATCCGAAGGGTTGTCATTTTCTTATAAATGCAGTATAATCATTTTTGTCGTCCAAGCGGGCTAACATCTTTAAGTTGATATTATGGCCCGTTGGTCAAGTGGTTAAGACACCTCCCTTTCACGGAGGTAACAGGGGTTCGAGTCCCCTACGGGTCACTTTATTTCTCTCTTTGCGGTCGTGGTGGAACGGCAGACACACCATCTTGAGGGGGTGGCGCTCACAAGGCGTGAGGGTTCAAATCCCTCCGACCGCATCCCAACGAAAACCCTTGTTTATCAAGGGTTTTTTGTTATTTTTAGAGTAGAATTCTAACCATACAAGGTTGGCCCGCCGGTTCTTGCCCAACTAGGCAGACTAGCGGAACTACACGCCGCTATTACGATGAATTTCGCAGTGTTCAGCTAGGAAGCGGAACGTGGAGACCTTAATCTGGCTCTGGGACGTCAATTTCGCTCAAAATAGCACAAGTAAGGTCGTCTCGTTCCCCTAAGGAAACAACACCGTCGGATTTTTGAAAATAGCGTCGTTACGATCCTCTTCTCCAAGAGAAATATATCGATTATCTCGAGCTGCTGTTCACGCCGGAGCAGGCGGCGGCTTACTGGAAGAAGATGACCGGCAGCGGCGGCATCGTTGAGATTGACCGCAAGCTGGCGCAGCCGAATGCGGACGGCGGCAGCATCTTGGAGTGGGGGGAACTCGACAGCCAAGCTGCTGAAGGATGGCGAAGGAACGAAGACCTTCCGGTAAACCGTGCCCAATGGTGGGGAGGATCTGAACATCGATTGGCGGTATGTCGACGATAAAGGCTGGCGCATCGACGAACCCGTCGACACCATCAGATAGTTCGGATCCGTGAAGAAGTGTCTCAATCGACGAGCAAGGCGCTCGCCGTGCGCATCAGTCAGATTGATCGAACACTTGAGGAGATCACATATTATCTCTTGCGGCAGATCGTGACGCCCGATTCGCAATTCGCCTATTTGGCAATGGCGGCGCTGCCGGAAACGAGCCTGGTGAACTTTGTTCACCGGGCTTTTTGGCTGTATTGCCGGGGGGGTCAAGCTAGCGTTTTGACAATATGGTTGCATTGAACCTGCATTTCCTACATTGCGAAAGTGGCAAATTTCCCTGAGTGATTAGGGGTTAGAGGAGAGGGGGCTTCAGCGAGTTTTGCTGCTCGGGATCACTCTCGCTCGAAAATAAACAGAGATGATGCCTCGTAGACATCATCTCGTAAAAGGTACACTATTTGATGGGATTAGGTTAATTGATGGAATCCAGCAAAGTTTTCACATCAGGATTCAGGTTTAGTGTTTTTAATATGACCGTCAAAGCTTCAGCGCGGGTAGACTGTGCTTTCGGAACGAACAAACTGTCGCCAATACCGTCGATGATTCCGGTTTCAGCCGCATTTTTTATAGCGTCGGATGCGTAGGAATCTTTCAGGTCAGAAAAGTTACCCTTAGATGTATCTTTCGATACCCCATTCATATTGATGAGGCGGGATAGGATGACGACCATCTCTTCGCGCGTGATTGTCTTATCAGGGCGGAAGGACAAATCCTCGTAGCCGCTAATGACTCCTGCTTGAGCAAGGGTCATAATCGATTGATATGCCCAGTGGTCGCTAACGTCGGAGAATGACGCATTGGACTTAGAGCCGCCCGTGATGCCAAATATTCGGGTAATGATCGTCACGAACTCAGCACGTGTAATTGGAGCATCCGGCTTCGCGGAGCCATCTTCATACCCCTTAATTACACCAAGCTTTTCGAATGTATTGATCGTCATTTCTGCCCAGTGACCCTTGATATCTGAAGGCTCAACAACCGAAGTAGAGCTCAAGTGGGAAACCTTGGCCGCGGCTACCTTCTCCTTGATCGAATCTACCACGTTCTTATCCGTTCTCACGACGTCCGAGTTAAAAATTGAAGTAGTAGTCGGAATCGGAGTCGGTGTTGGGGTTTGAGTCGATGTAGGTGTTGAATCCGGTTCAGATGTTCCGCTGTTATTCTGTGGAACTGTTACCGTAATTGGAGCCGTAGCTGTAACTTGAATGTTGACCGATTGACCGCCATAGGTAGCCGTCAGCACCGTGTTACCTACATTTACGCCGTTAAGCTCGTCATTGACGATGGAAGCTACACCCGGTGCTCCGAAAGTCCAAGTAATATCGGAAGGTGCGATGATCGCTGTGGATTGATCGCTGTATACTGCCGTTACTACCGGAAGCGAAGCAGATTGACCTGCTATGATGGACACGCTCGATGGATTCGCCGTCAGGGACGAAACCACCGCGGGATTTACCAGAAGAGTTCCAGTTGTAGTTGCCCCGTTATAGTTAGCATCACCACTGTAAGTATATACAAACGTATGATCACCGGGGGGCAAATTAGATGTTACAAAACTCCCCACTCCGTTTGATAGCGCAGTCGTTTGAGATGAGCCATTGTCAATTGTAAGAGTAACTGTTCCAGTTGCTGCAGCAGTTACTTGAGGGTCATTCGAAGTGATGGTTACCGAACTGTTGATCACATGACCAAAGACTTCATTAGCTACAAGAGATTTAATCAAATTTACATTTGCCTTCACCGCATCTTGACCGTGGTAAGATGCTTCAGTGAAAAAATCCGTGTAGTTTGCCCCGCCAAGGTTGATTACTGCGGCTTGGCCATTTCCTGCGCTGATCAGCTTGATTGTGGTTGAATTGAGTACTGAAGCGCTGACATCTACATTAGCGTTATTGAGGGCTGCATTTACATCTGTCACAATCCCACCGATGCCAGACGGGGTATAGTCAGCAGTCAAGTTTATTGTTGCCGTATCATTGTCCATGTCGGCTATTGTGAATGTCTTGTTTTTAATCCCACTGGTACCTATAGCTGATGTGGTGGTGAATAAATAACTTGCCATAGCATCACCGAGTGTCAAAGTTGCCGAAGAACCAGTTGCAGTGGACTCGATTACGAATCTGTCGGGGTTGTCTGGATTTTCAACGTAGGCCCTTGCCGCCGTGGCCCCCATGTTGGCGTTAATCCAATCTACCAATACAATAATGCTATTATTGCCGGTCGTGGAGATTACTGAAGTATGATTGTTACTATCTGTAATCGAAAGCAATCCTACAGCGCTAATCGGATCAATACCACTCTTACTCACCAACTTTGCTGGTGTTGCCGATTGATTCGAGAAATCCAAATCAGTGATGTTTTTACTGTCTGCAACTGCTGGTGTGGCAGGTGTAGCCGCAAAGGACACGGAGACAAATGCGGAGAATGCAAGTGCAGATGCGAAAATAATTGCCATGATGCGCCGAGACTTACTGGAATGCATGAAGAAACCTCCTGACTGATGAATTGAATGGAAAATAAATCTATTGTGAAAATTCGACAAAAAACATCTTTATCCTGCATATCTCTACAGCATCAGGATACCTTCATCAACACAGCGTAAGAGTCTGTGTCAAGATGCAAGAGAAGGTGGCTGCCACGGCAGCCCCTTTCCTTTTTCCGGTAATGTCGGTCGGATAATCCCGCATTTCGATAATATGATGAAAAAGAATTGACAATCGTTATCAATACAAATAAAATAAATATTAAATTATAATTATTATAAATAAGTATTTATTTTAATTTTGAAAGCGAGGCTTTTTCCATGACACATAACCCGAATTATTTAACGACGAACCAAGGCGCGCCGGTGGGCGACAATCAGAACTCCCGAACGGCCGGCCAACGGGGGCCGACGTTGTTGGAGGATTATCACCTGCTGGAGAAGCTGGCGCATTTTGACCGGGAGCGCATTCCGGAGCGGGTCGTACATGCGAGAGGCGCAGGCGCTTTCGGTATGTTCAAGGTGGAGAATGCGATGAATCGCTACACCAAAGCCGATTTTCTTGGCGAAGCCGGCAAAGAGACGCCGGTGTTTGTTCGGTTCTCGACGGTCATCCATGGCCAAGGATCGCCGGAAACAGCGCGCGACCCACGCGGCTTTGCGGTCAAATTTTACACAGAGGAAGGCAATTACGATTTGGTCGGCAATCATTTGCCTGTGTTTTTCATCCGGGATGCGATGAAGTTCCCTGATATGGTGCATTCCTTGAAGCCGGCGCCGGATACGAATGTGCAGACGCCTGATCGGTACTGGGACTTCATGTCACTTTCGCCGGAATCGACGCATATGCTGACTTGGGTGTTTTCGGACTATGGTACGCCTGCGAACTACCGGGAGATGAACGGGTTCGGGGTGCATGCTTTTAAATGGGTGAATGCCGTCGGCAACTTCGTTTACGTGAAATACCACTGGAAACCGCATCAAGGCGTGCGGAACTTGAACAAATCGGAAGTCGCAGAGGTGCAGGGACGGGATTTCAACCATGCGACGCGGGATTTGTATGAAGCTATCGCTCGCGGCGACTTCCCGAAATGGGATCTCTACGTGCAACTGCTCCAGCCGGAGGATTTGGATGCCTACGATTTCGACCCGCTGGACCCAACGAAAATATGGCCGGAAGATCAGCTTCCGCTGCACAAAGTCGGTACGATGACGCTCGATCGGAATCCGCAAAACTTTTTCGCGGATGTGGAGCAGGCGGCATTCGCGCCAAGCGTGCTCGTCAGCGGCATAGAGCCGTCCGAGGATAAGCTGCTGCAAGGCCGCTTGTTCTCTTATCCGGATACGCAGCGGTACCGCCTCGGGGCGAACTACCTGCAAATTCCGGTGAACTGCCCGTACGCGGCGGTGCGCAACAATCAGCGCGACGGCGCGATGCAGATGAAGCCGCAGGTCGGCAGCGTCAACTATGAACCGACGCGCCACGTGGATGCGCCGAAGGAAGCGCTGGCGTATCGGGAAAGCTCCGCGCCGCTGCAAGGCGAGGTCGTTCGGCAGCGGATTGCCAAGACGAACGATTTTGGGCAAGCCGGTGAGACGTTCCGCAGCTTTAGCGAGCAGGAGCAGTCGAATCTGATTGACAATTTGGTCGGCGACCTGGCCACGGTGCATGAACAGTCAAAGCTGCTCGCGATTTGCAATTTCTACCGCGCGGATGCCCAGTTCGGCGAGCGGCTTGCCGCTGGCCTGAACGTCGATATTTCCCCTTATGTACGGCGAGGAGGTGCCCAGGATGGCAGCCACACATGATTTGAACGGGGCACTGCAGCGGATGCGTGCGAAGAATATCCATTTGACGCCGCATCGGTACGCGTTACTGGAGTTTTTGTATACGCAGACCGGAGGTACGAGCGTTAAAGAAATTTGCGAGGCGCTGCGCGCCAAATATCCGGCAATCACGGCAATGACGGTGAACAGCAACCTGCATGTGTTTGAGAAGCTGGGGCTGGTGAATGAGCTCGCCTTGCGCGGCAGCTCGAATTCCGTGCGGTACGAAGCGGCGATTGGTTCGTAAGTCATAGAACACTTCCAAGTGAGTTCTCTATCTTCGGATAGGAAATCGGCTTGGAGGTGTTTTTTTTGCTTGCATCTATGGCACATCCTTTACGCTGTCCAAAATCATCGGGCTAAAGAGTCACAAGTGGATGATCGTTCCCGTGTGTCTGATATTGGGTATATTCGGAACGTGGACTTAATGAAAACTTAACCTAGTCTATCGAAAATTCGTTTTTATTCGACAATAAACGATTATTTACGACTATAATTGACTATTTTTCTAGGACCATTGTGGAAATATAGTTATTTGGAACTATACAAAACATAGACAAGTCATGGTAAAACGGTAGTATCAGGATATTTTTCCTAGTTACTAGTAATTAAAACCAATTTCCAAGGGCAAATCCGACGAAAGTCGGGGACGCAAAGTCATGGGTCTAAGTCTCCCGGATCGGGGAGATATGGCTGCCAGACCGCCGAATGTTTAGGTTCTTAACCTTCTTGCACAGGTTGGATAGGACTCATCGGTTGTGATGGGCGATCCTGTACTTGGCGCGGGAAGGTTTTTTGTTGAGGTTTCGTGCGGGAGTTCAAACGATGAGAAAAGGACGTGTACGTGCGTGGTAACCTATTATAACAGGCTTAGCTCCAAAATGCTTACTTATACCATGCTGATCTTAATTGGAGTGTCAATTCCCATTTATTATGTCTCCGCTTCGCTGCAGATGATTCCGAGCGATTTATACCAGAAGCATATGCTGTATGTCGTTCCGCATGCGTTCATTTTATATGGGCTGTACAGGCTGACGCATGAAAAGGAGATCGGCAAATATCTGATTTCCGCTTACCTTTTTATCATTGAATTCACATCGCTGTGGTTCATTCCATCCTCGAATGCCGGCTTTCTTGTGTTGGTGTATGTGACGCTGTCGCTGATCTATTTGAATCTTCGGGTTACGCTGCTCGCTTCGCTGTACGGTTTGATCGTCTTATGCATCCATCACTCGCTGAACCCCTACCTTCATTTGAATTCGGTTAATGTGATCGTATTGTATACGATTTTTGGCATGTGTTGTTTGGCTTGTATCAGCATTTGCATCATTGGCAAAAGATTTTACGCCGACCTTCATCGCAGCGAGCGGGCAGCGCTGGATAACGAGTCCCGCTATCGGCATATTTTCGATCTGGCGCCGGAGGCCAATCTCGTGCATCGCGGGGATCAGGTGCTGTTTGTGAATCAAGCGGGGCTGGCCATGTTCGGGGCCGCGCGCATGGAAGATGTAATCGAGTTGAACGTTTCCTCTTTCGTCCTGCCGCAGTACCAGCCGCTGCTCGCCCATCGGTTGACGCTTTTGAAGGAGGGCAAGAAGCTGGAGCGTATGGAGCTGCAAATTTACAATTACCAAGGCGAAATCATGGATGTGGAAGTGAATTCCATTTTACTGCATTTTAACGGGCAACCCGCCGTCCTTACAAGTATTCGCGACATTACCCAAGTGAAAATGTCCCGTGATTGGATGGACTATATGAAGTACCATGATCTGCTCACGGATCTTCCAAACCGAAATTGTCTGCTCAAGCGCCTCGAAAAAGAAATTCAAAGCGCCGAAGCGGGGATGAGCGGGCTGGCTGTGATGCTGATTGATCTGGATCGGTTTAAAATGATTAACGACACGTTCGGCCATACCGCAGGTGATTTTCTACTCAAAAGCTTCGCTCAGCGTCTGCGGACGCTGCTGCCGAAATACGGCTTCGTCGCACGGCTTGACGGCGATCAATTTGTTGCGCTGCTGCCGGACGCGACGAACCGGGACGCCGAACAGCTGATTGCCAAGCTGATGGACGAGTTGATCTATCCGTTCCATACGGACGGATTAGAAGTGATTATAACGGCAAGCGTTGGCCTTGCTATGTATCCGAAGGACGGCCGCAGCGCTGAACTGCTTATCAAGCATGCGGACATGGCCATGTGTTCGGCAAAAGAGCAGGGAATCAGCCATTATGTGCGCTATGACGACCAGATGAGCGAAGAAAACAGCCGCAAATTGCGGATGGAGCATGATTTGCGCCGAGCGCTGGATCAGCGGGAGCTTCATCTGGTGTATCAGCGCAAAGAGAACATCCAGACGGGGCAGTTGATCGGTCTTGAATCGCTGCTGCGCTGGAACCATCCCAAGCTGGGGATGATATCTCCTGCTGAATTTATTCCGCTGGCCGAAGAAAACGGGCTCATTATTCCGATTGGCGAGTGGGTCGTGCGCAGCGTGTGCGAGCAGATCAACGCTTGGCAGCAGCTCGGTCTTGCGGTGCCGCCGGTGGCCATTAATTTGTCGGTGCGTCAATTCAAGCAAGACGATCTGGCCGAGAGATTGGCCCAGATTTTAGAAGAAAACGGCATCGCTCCGGGCCATATTGAACTGGAAATTACCGAATCGGTGGCTTCTTCCAACAATGAAGAGGAATTGATTCGCAAACTGTATGAGATCAAGCGGCTTGGGGTCTTGATTTCGCTCGATGACTTTGGCACGGGGTACTCCTCGTTCAGCTGCCTGAGGAAATTCCCGATCGATACGCTCAAAATCGATAAATCGTTCATGAAAGACATCGCACAGAAGCAGGAGGATATGGCGATCGTCTCCGCCATTATCGGCATGGCGCACAGCCTCCAGCTTCAGGTGCTGGCCGAAGGCGTCGAGAGCGGCGCGCAGCTCGAGCTCTTGAAGCAGCACAAATGCGATGCGGTGCAAGGGTATTTTCACGGCTATCCGGCTCCACCGGAGGAGATAGCCGGCCTGCTGGCTTTAGCGCAAGAGACGAAAGACAATTCGCGTGTATCATAAGGGAACGGCATCCTACGGGTGCCGTTTTCTTGCTGCGATGAGGAAGTTGACACACCTCTCACACAGGGCTATTATGGCAACAAACGGACAGGAGGTTCTACGCATGGCAAATCATCAACGAAAGAGGCTTACGGAGGTAAGTCGAACACTGGCCAAGGTGGCGTTGGGGGAACTGCCGGCCGAGTTGGTCATTCGAGACGGCACGCTGGTCAACGTCTATACAGGCGAGCTGCTGCCGGGCACCGATGTGGCGATCGCCGCAGGGCGAATCGCGTTGATCGGCGATGCGGAGCATACGATCGGACCGCAGACTGTCGTACGGGACGCAGCAGGGATGCATCTGGTGCCGGGGTTGCTTGATGGGCATATGCACGTGGAGAGCACGATGCTCTCGGTTACGGAGTTTGCCAAAGCGGCGCTGGCGAAAGGCACGACCGGCATTTTCATGGATCCGCATGAAATTGCCAATGTCTTCGGCTCGGAAGGCGTACGGCTCATGCACGAAGAAGGGCAAGGACTGCCGCTGAAGGTATTCACGACGTTCCCGTCCTGTGTGCCGGCGACGAACGATCTGGAGGATGCGGGCGCAAGCCTTGACGTGGCGGACATTGAAACGGGATTGGACTGGGAGGGCGTGATCGGACTCGGCGAAGTCATGAATTTTCCGGGCGTCGTCTACGGCGATCCGAAGATGTTCGGCGAGATTGAAGCGACCGTTGCTAGAGGGAAGGCGGTTACAGGTCATTTTCCAAGCGATGATGACCGTATGCTGCAAGCGTATTTGGCTTCCGGCGTAACGTCAGATCATGAGACGGTGACGCGGGAGCAGGGACTGCATAAGCTGCGCATGGGCATGCATCTAATGATTCGCGAAGGCTCGGCATGGCACGATGTCAAAGAAGTGATCAAGGTGGTGACGGAGGACAAGGTTGACACCTCGAACATCTCGCTTGTGACCGATGACGTCTCCCCGCAGACGCTTGTAGACAAAGGGCACCTTAATCACGTCGTGCGCCGCGCGATCGAAGAAGGCGTCGATCCGGTGACCGCGATTCAAATGGTGACGATCAACGTGGCGCGGTATTTCCGCCTTGAGCAGGATGTCGGGAGCATCGCCCCGGGCAAGTGCGCGGACATTGTACTCATCGAGGATTTGCGCCGGATGGAGCCGTCGACGGTAATCACAGACGGCCAGGTGATTTACGACGAGGAGCAGCTTTGCGTGGATTTCCCTGTGTACGTGTACCCGGACCGTGTTCTGAATTCCATGCATGTGAAAAGGCCGCTGACGCCGGAGGATTTCCGTCTGGCGAGCCGCGAACCTGCAGCGTCCGTGACGCGGGTGAATGTGGTGGGTGCGATTGAGAACAGCGCGCGCACGGAGAAGCGAACGGCGGAGCTGCCGGTTCTTCACGGCGTCATTCAGCCTGATCCGGCGCAGGATGTCATCAGACTCGCCTGCATCGATCGGCACCACGGTTCAGGGCAGATTTCGCTCGCATTTACACACGGTTTTCAGGTGAAAACCGGAGCGGTTGCTTCGACGGTGGCACACGACAGCCACAACCTGATCGTGATGGGGGTCAGTGAGGCGGATATGGCATTTGCCGCGAATGAACTGATTAAGCTCGGCGGCGGCACGATTGTGGTCGATGGGGGCAAGGTGCTGGCGCAGGTGCCGCTTCGCATCGCCGGCCTCATGTCTGATAAATCGCTGCCGGAGGTCGTCCGGGAAGTGACGGAGCTGGATGCTGCGTGGAAGGCGATCGGCTGCCCGCTGAACGCGCCGTTCATGACATTTTCGCTGATTGCCCTTCCGGTCATACCCGAAATTCGTATCTCCAACCGCGGGTTGGTGGATGTGACGGCGTTCAAGCTGATAGACGTCGAAATTTGAACTTTATCGCAATGAGATCAAGTTGGACCGCTTCCCAGAGGCGGTCTTTTTATTTGCGAAAATTTGATGGAGATGTTGTAAGTTTTACCATACGAATCCATTGTAAAGAAGACCATTCATTTGTATCGTTAATTACAACGAAGGAATAAAATATCAAACTTAAGGGGACAATCGTCGTTTGATGAAACCACTACAATGGGATTGTGATTTTTTTGATGCCATACTATTCGGGCGCTATGTGATGGTGCTCCGGGAGGGACGAATGGTCGGCGGCGGCATGGTGGCGGAGTTCAGGGATCAGGATGTGGTGGTTGGTCGCAAGCGCTTTCCGCGTGACGGCACGCATGCGTTTTACTTTGCGCCGCCTCCGCAATGCGAGATTCCAGAGAACTAATACCTGCAGCGGTTCAGGCAGAGCTTCTTTGCGCAAGTTTTGCGCTTGGAGCAGGACAAGACCGAGCTGTTGGATCGCGGGGCGGATGATTATGTCACGAAGCCGTTCGGCATGTGTGAACTTCTCCGAGATCGGCTATCGGTTTGCCTGGCAGGATTGGCGGATATGGACTTGGTCTGAACTCGGACTGCATTCGGACTTAGGAAGCCCTGCATCCTAACGTTTATGCCGCACCTCCGCATGACTGCATCAGCAAAAACCCCTCCCGAATACGCGAGAGGGGTTTTTGTTCTGCTTTTTAGCAAGTAAACGCATCGATGTTGCGCAGATCCACGCCGAAGTACATCCACGAGAATCCCGTCCAGCGGTAGCCGGCGATGGAGTGGCGTCCGACAAAAATCGGGTAGTACCAGAACTGCTGGCCGTTCGTCAGCCACACGTAGGTGAAGCGGAACATACAGCGTGCGATGCCGCCTGGGTCCACGGCGAATGTGCCTGGCGCTTTATGCGGCTTATGCGGCGTAAAGGTTGGCGGCGCCGAGGTTGGCGCTTGCCCTGCGCCCGGTGCTCCGGGAACGCCGGAACCGCCTGGGAATGGCGGAGGCGGGAACCCGCCAGGGTTGCCAGGGAATCCGCCAGGTGCCCCCGGGAACCCGCCAGGGCTGCCAGGGAATCCGCCGCCAGGGAAGCCGGGCAGTCCCAGATTGCGCGGATCGTAAGCCGATACCCAGCCGTAAGCTGCAGGGACCGGATAGCCGTATGCGTACGGAACCGGTTCCGGATAATAAGCGGGATAAGCCGATTCCGGCGAATTATCGATGTCCGAAGTAATCTCGAGATCGCGAAGTTCTTGCTGCTTTTTATTGTTCGAAGCCATTCTTGAAGTCCTCCTTAGGTAGAAGCGGATTGTCGATACTTACTATATGCAGGGCGTTAGACGAATGTCACGGGTGGATGGTTTGTTTTGTAAGGATGCATTCATCTGCCCATTTTGGTAATTTTATCCTACATGAGATAGTAATAATTTAGGTGATATCTCCCATTCCTTTGTTGTAATTTGTCGTTTATAATAGAAAAATGGTACAATTTTCAATTAAATGGAGCGATAACTCGTGAGAGAATTAGTAGGCAAAGTGCTAAAGTATGACGTTACGACGAGTTATGGGTTAGTTTTGGTTCCAAGTCAGACGATCGTGCTAGAAGAACATCTGGAGTTGTTCCGCCAACATCGCATTGACGTACTGGATATTGTAACCGTCAACATGCCGGATAATGGGCAAGAAGCAGCTGAGAACCAGGATTCTTCACAGCGACTCGTTCAAAAAGCGGCGCAGTATGCCAAAGATATTTTCGAACGCATTCAAACGCAGAAGAAAATTCCGCTGTTGGAAATAAAGAACGAATTGATCCCAATCGTTTCACAGGCTGCCGAGAATCCGGATTTGTTCCAGCTTTTTCAGGCGGTCAAGGCGAAGGATGAATATACACATCAGCATAATATCGGAGTTGGCGTCCTTTCCACATTGATCGGCAAGTGGATGAACCTGGAGGATACGGAAGTCGCTCTGCTCTCTCTGGCGGCAACCATGCACGATGTCGGCAAAATCAAAATTTCCCAAGAAATATTGATGAAACCCGGCAAGCTGACAACGGAAGAATATGATGAAATCAAGAAACATACGATTCTGGGCTACAACATGCTCAGGGAAACGGTCGGCATTAATTATCGGGTGGCGCTTGTGGCGCTGCAGCATCACGAACGGGCGGACGGCAAGGGGTATCCGCTGCAGCTCCAGGACAGTCAACTGGATAAAATGAGCCGGATCGTTGCCGTTGCGGATGTGTTTCATGCGATGTCGTCGAAGCGGCCGTATCATGAAATGATGCCTTTTTATGAAGTTGTCAGCCGGCTTAGAAAAGGTTTTTTCGGCGAGCTGGATCCGCACATCGTTTCAGTTTTTCTGAATAATATGATCAAAAATTTAATCGGACGGCAAGTTCTGCTCACGGACGGCCGCTGGGGTGAAGTGGTGTATATCAACCCGTCGGATGATACGAAGCCATTGGTAAAAATCGAAAATTCTTTCCTGGACCTTAGCCGTGAAAGGAATATACATATAAAGGAAGTTGTCATATGAATCAGCAAATATCCTACGAGCAAGAGGTTTTGCAGCATTTTTACGCGAACTACGGGCTGACGCAGCGGGAGACGGAAATTCTGGGCCTGCTGGCTACGCATGGATATACGAATAAAGAGATTGCGGAGAGCTGCTGCATCAGCGAGAAAACGGTAAAGATTCATCTTGCCAACATTATGGGCAAAATTGGCATCAGCTCCATGCGCAAGCTGTCGGCGATGCTGCTGCAGCAAGCGTTGAACGTGTCGAAGCTCGGGTCGAACGAGCCGACAAGGGTTGCATCGGCGGGGATGTAAGAAGCAAAGAACATACAAAAAGGTCAACCGAAGCTCGGTTGACCTTTTTTGGCATAGCGGCGCCTAGATTACATGGCAGCCGGCCTGGCAAGGGAGGCTTTTAAATAAGGAAACAGCGGCATCTCTAGCATGAGTTTCAGATAAGGTGTTCCCGAAGTTTGACCGGAAGTTCCGGGCGCATCGCCAATCATGGCTTTTACAATCTGATAATGCGTAACTTTCCAGGTGACAAAGGTGGAGTCGAGCGCTTGCATGCCTGCAATCATCGGCTGGAGGATATCCTGCGCCGGGCAGCTGCCAGGAAGGAGGGGCATCACGACGTCCTGGAGATTTGCAAAAGCCGGCTGGAGATATTCGCGCGTTACCCGCGGCACGGAATCGAAGGAAGGCGAGCGAAAGCGCCCTGGGTCGGGATGGGCGGCGTAAAGCTCGATTTTTTTATAATTTTCGGATTGAAGGGCGCTGGCCCCTCGCATATATTCGCGAAACCCGTTGAACGTGGCGCTGGTCATCGTGGAGAGGATCCGGAAGATCGCAGGACTTAGCCGAAGCACGTTATTGAGCAGATGAAAGCGCTCGGCGGCTACCGAGTAGGATTCGGCGGCGATTAGGCCAATGCATTCGTTGAGGCCTTCCGCCACAATAAGAAATAACATTTCGAAGGCCTGCAAAACGCGTAAAAACAAATATTCGTCATGCGCCACATAGACGGGAATTAAAGACAAGTCCATCAAAAGGCCCAGCTTTGGATCCAATTGCGCGAAGATGCCGTCAGTCAACGCCAGCGTCTCCTCGGCCAGATAGCTGGAGATGGCGCGATCCTCCTGTCGGGTCTCTTCTTGCCACAGCCCGATGAGATGATCGATATGTGCCGGCAGCATCAGGTGCTCGTCGAACGCGCTGCAGCTGACGATGGCGCGAATGGCGACATAGATGCGCTGTCTCAGTTTGCGAGGAGCGGGCAGGTGCTGCTGCATCCGTGCTTCTTCGCCGAGCAAGGTGCGGAGCTCGAAACGAATCAGGTCGCAGATGAGGGCAATGACAATGTCAGCCTGAGTGCGGAGCAGGATGTCGAAGCTGCGGTGATCCTGAAACAGCTCGAAGATCGGCATCGCGGTGTAGGTCAGATGGTCGTAGGATTGGTTGTGTTTATCCAAAAAGCTGCGCATCAGCGCTTGTGTCAGTCGGTAGGCACCGGATTCTTCTTCCGCGTGAAAGGCTGACAAGCCTTGATGGATCCGGACGAGTTCTGCGAGGAGCGCCGGGTCCCCGAAGTGTTTGCCTGAATTAAAAAACAGGCGGATGACCGCTTCAGCGGGAAATCCAAGCTGCTCCCAATCGGAGAAAGCAAGATCTTCGTTCTCCAAGCGGAATCGCCAGTTTTGAATCGTACTGAATGCATTTGTTTGAAGCCCTTCACCATACAATGTCCAATCCATACGATGCGCCCCCATCATAAAATGTGCCCCAATTGATACTAATTGTATCTCTCGTTTTCTATTTTGTAAACAATATGTATCAGGCTTTATTCACAATTTTTCATACAATTTTTTATTGTGTTTGATACGAAAAGTAACTATAACTATTTCCTAAATGAAAGCGTGTTTAGGCCTAATGCAACGATGGAAACCGCGAAAAATTGCGAAAAACCAAGGAAAATAGGGAAAAAATTTAGTTTCATCAAAATGTAAATAACCCATTGACCTAATTTTAGTTGTCATATAGAATAAGACTTGATACGAAATGTATCTTTTATTTCAACTATTTTTATCATGTGATATTGGGGGCTGTGAAAGGGATGCATTCACAATTGAACAGTTCGGCATTGCGAAGAAATGAAGCAAAAATCGAAAAGTGGCCGCTAACTTCCGAGCAGAAGGATCAATGGCTGCTGGAGCAGCTGTATTCTGACAATTCGACACATAACCTGGTCTGCTTATATAAACTCAAGGGCAGCTTCAACTTCGAGGCATTAGAGAAGAGCTTGAACGAGATCGTTCGACGACATGATGTTTTGCGAGCTGGCTTTCCTTTGGTGGCGGAAGAGCCCGTTCAAGTGATTCGGGCCTATGAAACGGTTCGTTTGAACGTGCTGGATATAAGCCACCTATCCGAAACGAATCGTGAGGAGGAGCAGGACAAGTATTTGCATGTTATGACGCAGACTTCCTTTGATTTAACCTCGGACCGGCTGTTCCGTGTTGGACTTCTCAAATGCTCAGCGAAGGAATACCTGTTTGTTGCCGCCTTTCACCCGATTGTCTTCGACGGTTGGTCCAGGCAACTGTTCCAGCGGGAACTCAAGCTGCATTACAAGCATTTTGCAGAAAATATGCCCGAGACCTTGCCTCCGCTTCCCCTTCAATATACGGCGTATGCCGGCAAGCAAGAGCCCGCGAGCAGCCACGAGCTGCTCGAGAGCGATATGGCGTTCTGGAGGAAGCAACTGGGCGGTGAGCTGCCGGAGCTGAATCTCCCTTTCGATTACACCAAGTCGGCTCGTCCCTCCATCCTTAGCGGCGAGTATTCGATTGCGATCCAGGATCGCTCGCTTGCAGCCGTCCAAGCGTTCTGCCGACAAGAACAAACGACGACGTTTCTTCTATTCCTGACGGTGCTCAATGTCATGCTTCATCGCTATACGGGGCAAGAGGATCTTCTCGTCGGATGCCCAGTATTCGGCCGTAGAGAGGAAGAGCTTAAGCCGATGCTCGGTTTGTTTGAAAAGACGCTCGTCATTCGCACGCAGCTTTCCGAGGATATGTCCGCCCGCGCAGCACTGCAATTGGTTCAACATATTTTCCGCACATCGTCTCAGCATCAGCATGTGCCGTTCAATAGGCTCGTCTCCGAACTGGCGCCAACCCGCAGCTCCCAACCTTTCTTTCAAGTTAGGATGAATAGGATCGATCTGACTAACAAGCAGGACAATCTTCACATTCAAGGCCTTCATTGGGAAGAATTCCCCTGCGACTCCAGCACGGCGACGGCCGACCTCACCTTGAAGATGATTGAACGTCATGGGGAATTGCATTGTTCTTTTGTCTACAATAAGGATCTATTTAAACCGGAAACAGTTGCAAGAATGGCCGGCCACTTTAACGTCCTGCTCCACAGTTTTATCGAACAGCCTGAACAAGCGATCTCTCTCCTCCCGATTCTGCCCGAAGACGAAAAGAATAAGATGCTCTACACCTGGAACGCCGCCACCAGAGCGGTACCGCCGCAGTCCTCCATCCATGAACTCTTTGAAGCCCGTGTTCTCCAACATCCCGACCGAATTGCCCTTAGCTGCGGCAGCACGCATATAACCTATGACGAGCTTAATCGGCGCGCCAATCGAATTGCCGCCTATTTGAGACAGCAGAAGCTGCCGAATGAAGGTCTGGTCGGCATGTACCTGGACCGTTCGCCGGAAGCGGTAGCTGCCATTCTGGGGATCATGAAAGCAGGCGGCGCTTATGTGCCGATTGACTCCAGTTACCCGGCTGAGCGCGTTGCATTCATGCTGCAGGACGCGAAGGTGCACAGCTTCATTACCATCTCACGCTTAGCGAAGCAGTTGCCCTCGCTGGAAGCAAATATACTGGAGCTCGACCTGGATGAGAAGAAGCTCCTCGCCCAGCCTGATGTGAATCTGCCAAGCATCAGCGGACCACATAGTCTGGCTTATGTGCTCTATACCTCCGGTTCCACCGGCAAGCCCAAAGGGGTTGCGGTTCCTCATCTTGGCATGGTCCGACTTGTACTCGATTCCGGGTTCTTGGATATGGGGCCTGATGAAACGTTCCTGCACGTTACCTCACTCAGCTTCGATCCCTCTGGCCTGGAAATTTACGGCGCACTCCTTCATGGCGGCAGGCTGGCGATTGTTAGCGCCAATCAGCCGACGCTTAAGCACATTGCCGAGACGATTCGCGATCAGGGCGTGACGCTGTATACGTCTAATCCGGATATGGTGAATCTGCTGATCGAGGATTACAGCGAATATATGCAGGGGCTTAAGCAGGTGCTTAGCGGTGGGGACATTCTTCCCGTGTGGCTGGCTCGCAAATTTCAGACGAGACTGCCCAACACCCAATTTATTAACGTGTACGGCCCGACGGAGAATTCCGTCATTACGACGGCGTACACCATTCCGGCAATCACCGATGAAGTCTCCATCTCCATCGGACAGCCGATTGCCAACGATGAAGTGTATATTCTCGACAAGCACTTGCAGCCAGTGCCGATCGGGGTTGTCGGCGAGCTGTATCTCGGGGGGGATGGTGTTGCCAGATGTTATTTACATAACGAGGCGATGTCCAAGGAGAAATTCATCCCGAATCCGTTCAGCTCGGTACCAGGTAGAATGCTCTACAAAACGGGAGATCTGGCACGCTTCAAGGCGGACCAGAGTGTCGATTTTCTTGGCCGCATGGATTATCAAGTCAAAATCCGGGGCTGCCGCATCGAATTAGGCGAAGTCGAAGTTGTGCTCAACGCGTATCCGGGTGTGCAAATGGCGATCGCCAGCGCCTGGAAAGGCGAGACAGGCGGGCAAAAGCTCGTCGCCTACATCGTGATGCAGGAAGGTGTTCAACTGGATCAGCAGCATTTGCGGTCTTTCGTACAGGAACGATTGCCTCAATACATGGTGCCGACTTTTATTGTGGAAATGGATCAAATCCCGATGACGTCCGTCGGCAAAATCGATCGGAAGAAGCTGCCCGCACCCGTTGTCACAGCTGCGGGAGCGGCGACGGTTGCACCTCGCAACAGCGTGGAGCGCAAGCTGGCCGCGATTTGGGAGCGGCTGCTGAAGGTGAGTTCGATCAGCGTCCAAGACGATTTCTTCGACCTTGGCGGCCATTCTTTGCTGGCGATGCAATTGTTCTCTGAAATCGATACAGCGTTCAATAAGAAATTGCCGGTATCCATTATTTTCCATAAAAATACGATTGAAAAGCAAGCCAGATTGCTTCAGGCTGGCGATCCGGACAAGGAAGACGCTTCTTCGGTCGTAGCGATTCAGCGAAGCGGCAGCAAGCCGCCGATCTTCTGCATTCACGAATTGTCCGGCGAGGTGCTCCTGTACTGGAATCTGGCGCAGCGTCTGGGCAGCGATCAGCCGGTCTACGGTCTGCGCTATGCGACACCGGATGACGCTTCGAAGATTACGACGGAGGATCTGGCCGCCAGATACATCCGCGATATCAAGCAAATCCAACCGGAAGGGCCGTACTATTTGCTCGGCTTCTCCTTGGGCGGCCTCATCGCGTATGAAATGGCGCAGCAGCTGCATAACATGCAGGAAGACGTGCCGCTGCTTGCGATTCTGGATGCCCGGAACCCGACAAGCTACCCGAGCAGCAAGCACGATATTGTTAAACGGATTAGGGACAATATGCGCATTTTCTTTAAAATCCCCCATGGACGGAAAGCGCGCTTCATGGCCGAGAAGGTCCGGAATGCGCTGAAGCCGCAAGACCTGCTGTTCAATTCGCCGGGGCCGGAGGCCGAGAAGCGGGCGCGCAGCTTCCTTCGCTTGCCGCGTATCTATGTTACGCGTCCGTATCCGGGGAAGATCGCCTTTTTCCGGGCGCAGCACGACTACAGCAACTACATTCTGGACGCGAAGAACGGCTGGGAAAGCACAGGAGACGGCGAGATTCATGTGCACAATATTCCGAGCGATCACGCGACGATGCTGAACGAGCCATGCGCCGGCTATATTGCGGAGGCGCTCAAGACGTATTTATAGGCCAGCCGAAGGAGGACGTACTTATGCGCATCTTGTATATTCAACCGTATGCCAGTCAAGTGGGCGGGGTCGATACGGTCTTGCTGCAGCTTGTGCAAGGCTTGGATTCATCCATTCATCAAGCGTATGTGCTGCTGCCGTCTTGGAGTCCCTATGTCGAGAAATACCGGGAGGCCGGAGCAGAAGTTCTGTTTGGGACGATTGCCGTATTCGGCAAGCCGACGGATAGCGGATACTATTTTAGAAATATGAAAAATCTGATATCTTCCATGCGCGAGATTAAGAAGCTCGTCAAGCAGCATGGTATTGATCTCATCCATTCCCACAAAATGGAGGTCATTGGCGGCAATATCGTCGGGAAGCTGCTAGGCATTCCGACTGTGCAAACCGTGCACGAGCTGCCGAGAAGACCGCTGGCGGCGTACCAGTTCGTGGGGCTGCTCAACCACTTGTTTAATGACAAAGTCATCGTGCTCTGTGAGCGGAGCAAGATTATGTTTAAGTGGGGGCCTTGGCGTTCGGGCAAGCTCATCAAGATTTATAACGGCATTCGTCTTCCGGAGCGGAGTCCGGTTCCTGCGGCGGCTGGCGTTCGCAATTTGCGCGAGGAACTGGCGCTGCCGTCGGACAGCAAAATTATGATTACGGTCGCCCGCCTGAACCCGATGAAAGGGATTGAATATGTGATCGAGGCGGCCCGGCAGCTTAAGCAGGAGAGAACCGATGTGGCCTTTGTTATCGTGGGCGATGTGGCGTTTGACGCGGAAAAAGGATACAAAGACGAGCTGCTCGCGCTGGCCCGGCAGGCAGGTGTCGATCACATGGTGCACTTCCTCGGTCTGCGACGGGATGTTCCGGCGCTGTTGGCGCAGTCCGATGTGTTTGTGCTTCCTTCCGTCTACGACATCTTTCCGACGGTGATCCTGGAGGCGATGAGCGCAGGGCTGCCGGTTGTCGCGACCGATGTCGGCGGCGTACCCGAGATGGTCACGGCCGAGGTGGGGCTCCTTGTGCCTGCGCAGCAGGCTTCAGCCCTGAAAGCGGGGATCGCGGCAATGCTCCAGTGCGACGGCAAGGCAATCGGCGAGCGCGGTCGAGCGCGGGTTGCAGCGTATTTTAGCCAAACGACTTATGTCAGCCATACGGTTGCGTTGTATGAATCGCTGATGAATGCCAAACGGCCTTTGTCGGCGGCGAACAAGAAAGAAGTGACGTCCCAATAGCAGGGAGGTCGGATTGGTGGGAGATTGAATTGACTGTGGAAACGACGGAGAAAAGAAATTCCGCTAATCACATGAGCCTTTCGGCAATCTGGTTGTTCGGTGCGATTGTGATCGGGCGCATGCTGGGCTTCATCCGAGAGTCCGCCCTCGCTTATGTGTTCGGGGCAAGTCCGGAGGTCGACGCGTTCATCGTCGCTCAGACGATTACGTTCCTGCTGTTCAGCTTTCTTGGGCCGGCCATTTGGAACGCTGGGATTCCAGTGCTCACCGATCTGTTCGCAAAAGATCAGTCCAGACATCGCAGGCAGTACCGCAACACGGTATGGAGCTTTTTCCATCTCATCGTCATCGTAACCGGCTTGTTTATGGTGATCGGGTATTTCATTACACCTGCCTTGATACATTTGGTAGCACCTGGCTTTGACAGCTATCGCGATCAGATGGCGATTCATTTGACGCGCGCGATGCTGCCGGTCATCCTGTTCTTCGGATTGGCCGGTTGGGCGTCGCTGGTGCTGCAATCGCAGAATCGCTTCGGCTCTTATGCCATGAGCTATTTGCCGAACAATTTGATTTCGATTGCGGGCATCTTGATGTCCGCCTTCACAGGCAACATTCTGCTCGTCGCGGTCGCTACGATGCTGGGCATCGCCGGGCAGTTCCTTGTGCAGCTTCCGGGCTTGTTCTCTACGAAATACAAGCTATCGTTCAACTTGAAAAACGCCGAGTTCGTCAAAATTATGAAGCTGGCGCCGTCAACGATTTTCACGGAGATGGGCAATCAACTGAATACGGTGTTCGACCGCATCTTCGGTTCGGGATTGCAGGCCGGCAGTATCGCCTCGTTAGGCTACGGCCAGCGGGCGTTCAATCTGGTGACAGGCGTCATCCAAATGCCGATCATCATCGTGTTGTTCCCGAAGCTGTCCGCGCAAAGCGCCACCGGCGACAACAACGGCTTTGTGCGCCTGCTCGGCAAAGGGCTGGGGCTGCTTTCGTACCTGATGATTCCGGCTGCTGCGGGGCTGATGATGCTGTCCGTTCCGATCACACAGCTGCTCTTCGAGCGGGGAGCTTTCGAATCGTCGGCAACACTGGTGACGGCTTCGATCGTGTTTTTCTATGCGATTTCGCTGCCCTTCTTATCTTGGCGGGACCTCTTGATTCGTTCCTTCTATGCGATGAAGGACTCGAAAACGCCGGTGACGAGTACGATTGTAATGGTCGTCGCGAACGTGGGGCTGAATTTCCTCATCGTCCCTTTGTGGGGTGTGAAAGCGTTAGCGATTTCCTCGACGTTCGGCGTGGTCGTCAGCACGCTTTTCAGCTATGCGGTCATTCGTTTCCGATTCAAAATGTACATGGCGCATATCCGCATTTTCTACGAAGCGATTGTGAAATCGGTCCTGGCTACGGCCGGCATGGTCGGGGTTGTCTACCTGACGTCGGAGTTCAGCGGCATCCGTTTTACAGGCAGGGAGGACATGTCGAGTTTGAGGCTTGCGCTCTCTGTCGTCATGGTCATTGCGCTCGCGGCGATCTCGTACGTGGCGTTCTCGTTTCTGCTGCGATCGAAAGAGAATATGTACTGCTTCTCGGTTGTCAGAGGCTATCTGGATAAAGTGCTAAGCAGGCTCACGAGAAAAATGAACATCCTGCAGACCAAACGGTCGGGTGAGGTTGAGGCCAGTGATCACTAGAAAGCGTCGACACTCCCGGAGGGGAGCGATCTTGGGGTTCGTGTTGGTAGCGTGCCTGGTCTATGTCGGGTATCGGCTGTTTTTCCCGCATGGCGGCGTCGCCCGGACCGAGCTGTACGCTTCGCCGCTTGGGGAGGGCGGCGCCTGCACGCTGGAGGCCCCTTGTTCCCTGACGGATGCGCGGGACAAGGCTAGAGGGCTGGATAAGCGCGTGAAGCGCGACATTATCGTAAATCTGCGAGAGGGAACCTATGAACTGGATTCCCCTTTTGTGCTTATACCGGAGGATTCCGGCTCTGCGCACGCACGGGTCGTGTATCAGCCGTACGGGCAGGAGTCCGTGCTGATCAGCGGAGGCCGGCACATTGGCGGCTGGCAGCTCTATGATCGCGCCCGCAACATTTATGTGGCGAAGGTCGATCCCGCTTGGCAGTCCCGGCAGCTATTCGTTAACGGAACGAGAGCGGTGCGGGCGAGAAGCGAGGAGAACCCTGAGGGATTTGCCAAGACCGCTCAGGGCTATCGGACTACATCCCCGCTGTATGCTAATTTGGGTTCCTGGGCGTATCCGAAGGATCTGGAGTTTGTCGGCATGACGAATTGGCGCAGCTATCGCTGCGGGGTGCAAAGCATTCAGCGGACGGACGTTCGGCTGAATTCGCTGTGCTGGACGAAGACGCAGCATTCCGAAGAGATGAATGAGCCGGCCTGGTTTGAGAACGCCTACGAGCTGCTCGATCAGGAAGGCGAGTGGTACGGGGATTGGCATAAGGGGAACGTCTATTATAAGCCCCGCGCTGGAGAAAATATACAGGATGCTGAGGCGGTTCTCCCTGTGCTGGATGCGCTTATCGTCGGGGCGGGTAAGCCGGATCAGCCGGTCAGCCACTTGACGATTCGCGGCCTGTCGTTTGCGTACGGCACGTGGCATCTGCCGATCGCCGATGTCGGCTATGTGCCGATGCAGGCAGGCTTTGCCTATATGGACCCGCAGGACCGAGATGCCGTCATAAGCACGCCGGCGCAGCTTACGTTTCAATGGGCATCGGATGTCACGCTGGAACGCAATCAGTTCGTGCATATGGGCTCCGCGGCGGTGTCGTTTGACCGGGGAAGCCAGCGCAACCAGGTCATTGGCAACCGTTTCGAAGATCTATCCTCCCATGCGATCCAGATCGGCAACGTGGCCGATAGTCGGGTATCCGGGGCGGCGATCGTGCAGGATAACCAGGTGCGCAACAATTACATTTCGCTCATCGGGCAGGAGTATTTTGATGCGGTCGGGATCTTTGTTGGGTATGCCTCGGGGACGGTCATTGATCACAACGAAATCGCCAATGTGCCGTACACGGGCATCTCCGTCGGGTGGGGCTGGACGGACAAGGCGTATGCCAGCTTGACCCATAACCGGATCACCAACAACCGGATTCACGACTACATGCTGACCTTAAATGACGGCGGCGGTATTTATACGTTGAGCCGGCAGGACAATTCAGAAATCAGCGGAAACTATTTGTATAATAACCACCATGATTATGGCAGCATTTATCTGGATTTGGGCTCGCAAGGGTTCAAAATTACGTCGAACGTCATATCAGATCCCAAGCGTGTAACGAATTGGATCTTTATCCAAGATTCGGTGCCTCCCTACTCGACGAACAATACCGTCAGCGGCAATTTCACGGATACGAGCAAGGTGAGAATCTATCCGCATAACTTTACAAGCGATAACCTGCTGGTCCGCGCAAGCAGTTGGCCGGACGCGGCCGCAACGATTATGCGCAACAGCGGATTGCAAAAAGCCTTTCAGGACATTAAGTCCTGAAAGGCTTTTGTCTTGAAACTTTATATAACGGAGCGGGCGCTAGCGCATGAGCGGTCTTGAATCTCGAAGTGAAGAAGAAGGCGAGCGCCAGAAAGACGGAGAGGTAGGTGAACGCATTTTGCAGATCTCCGCGCAGCAGGAAGATTTGGAAGGCAGACAGAAACGGCACCAAAATTTGCGATAATGTGATATCGCTTTTCATTTTGCTGGCGATGTACCGGTTCTGCAGATGAGCCGTCACGTAGCCAAGCAGGATGAACACGACAATGACGCCGATGTAGCCAAAGTTGATGTAGCTTTCCGCCCAGAGCGGGCAGGACAGATTCGTAAATTTATAGCCGATCGCTTCGCCGATTTCCTGGCCGCTGCTATAGGGCTTACTGGTCCAAATGCTTCGCGGAATCCAGAAGAAGAGCGTACTGAGGAACTGTCTGCCGGGCAGGATGCCGACAATGTCGACATACCGGGAGCTGTTCAGAATCATCTGGAAGGCGTCGTAGTCGCCCTTCTGCATCATAATATCCGTAGCACTCTGAATTTCGAGCGAGGCGTCGAGTTTGTAGCGAAACAAATCGGTATACGGGAACACGACCAGGAACAGGCTGAGATAGGCGTAGCTCCATCGGCCGATACCAAGCTTTTTCCAGGGCACGATCAGCACAACGAGGGAGAGCACGACGGCGCCGAACCAATATCTCGCATTGGAAATCGGATTGCTGAGTATAAGATTAGTGAGGAACAGCAGGACGACGGTGATATAGCTGTACCAGCGGTTCAGCTTCTTTTTCTTCCACATCCAAATGCCGATGATCAGGCAAACGAACAGCGGAACTTTGGCAAATTGATCGGTCAGGAGGGCCAGTGTCTTATTCTCCATGTGGCCCGCGGCTTCGATCCGGGGAAGAAACAGCGCGCTGAAGCCGCTGCCCAGGTTAACGAGAAACAGAGAGGCGAACAGGGCGAGATAAGCTGTACGGACAAATTTGTTGGTAGTCAATTGAGACGTCGGTTCCTGGATGTTCAATTTCTCGGGATGATGTCTGCCTTTGACAAGCAGCATGCCGAATTGATAGCAGAGGATGCCTAACATTACGAGGAAAAGGCACTTGGTAATATCCGCGTCGGAATAGGCACCGGCCCATGGGAAATGTCCGCCGGTCAGCTGAATGAGCGGGCAGATGCCCAGAAATACGTAGGTGAAGATCCAGAAAGTCAGCTCTAGCACACGTTCCTGATTGCGCAGCATGAGCCCGGACAATTGGAAGGCGACATAGGCGACGATCAGCCAGGCCAGAAAAATATTTCGGTTAAAAACAAGCTGCTGAACATCTACATAGAAGAAGAGCGGAACGGCGAGTGCCAAGAGAATAAAGGAAAGCGTTGCTAAATAATGGCGTCCCAGGCTAATTTTCATAATGAACGAGCCTCCTATCGGGGGATTAGAAGATGAGCTGCAATTGACCAAGTGCTTCTTTCAATCCCTGTTGAACCATAAATACCCCGCTGGGTGATGGAAGAAAGTCGAACAAATTGTACTGCACGTTTTGTGGAGGCGTGTATCTTGTCGGCACCGCCAGCACGCTGACGCCTTCCTGTTGGAACAGGGCGACGGAGCGAGGTATATGGGGAGCGGTTGTCACCAGGATAGGAGAGGTTAACCCTCTTTGTTTTAAAATGGCTGCGGTGAACTGGGCATTTTCTTGTGTCGTTCGACTGCGATCTTCGGTGATAATCATGTCTTCCGGAACTTGCATTTGCAAAAGATCGCGTTTGGACAGCTGGGCTTCGTTCTGCTCATTTCTCGCGTTCAGGCTGCTTCCGCCTGACACGATGATCGGCACTTGCAGCCGGTTGTACAACTTGAGCGCCGCAATGACATTCAGGGCAAGATCTCCGGTCAACTCGCCCGGACCATCCACGGTTGGGCCTGGGGAGGTGCCTTCACCAAGCACGACGATACTGTCCCCTGCGATGGAATCAGGAAACGCATATTCATTTTCCAAAGAGTTTATCATGGCATAACCGAGGAATGTGCAGGTGGAAAGATAGGAAATTATCGATACGAGCGCTAGTAGAATGGAGAGAATCATCTTCTTTTTGTGGATGAAGTACGCCGTTAAAGCAAATAGGACAAGGATGTAAATTCCGGGAGGGAAAAGGAATAAATATACAATTTTAATCAAATAAGTCATAAGAACTCCCATCTAAGCAAAAGGTCCTATGACAATGATACATTATGTATCTAAAAAAGGCAAGATAATGATACAAATTGCTACCTACACGCCCTTTTTTTAGCACGGGCCAACCCTTCCTACATAAGATGATAGCAGAAACTCAATTTTGCATCTGAGAGGAAAGGAGACTTGAAGACTATGCCATTTGTAATGAGCAGCATCGCTGATTTGAAGAAAATGACCGCACCGGACGTCAATTCGCTTTACTATGTGACGGACAGCGGTCGGGACGGGTTCTTCCGGTATGACCCCACGGACACGACATCTGCGAACAACGACGCGACGATTATTGTGTCTGCGTCCAGAGGTCGTTTTAAGCGTACGATGATGGACGACGGGGTCAACGTGCAGTGGTTCGGTGCAAAAGGGGACGGCTCGGACGCCAGCGACGCTTTTATCGCAGCGCTGCGATTTGCCGAATCCATGGTGAAAAATCATCGCGGCAAAGTGAAGCTCCTCATTCCCTCTGGAACGTATTCCATTTCAAAATCGGAGGCTCTGCTGGGCGGCACGTATACGAATTCCGCTGTCGGTTATGTCATTCAGGGTGCTGGCAAGGGCGTTACGCAAATTGCGTACACGAACCAAGCGGCGTCGAACAACTACCTGTTGTACAACAACGATGCCTGGCAGCACATCCATATCCAGGATATTGAGTTCACCGGAAGCAGCCCCAATGCAATCTTCATGTATTCTTATGCGGCGAACAGCGCCCAGAACTACACCTTTGAGCGCTGCATGTGGAATGGTACGTGGAAGAACGTATTCCAATTGGAAGGCGGCAACTTGAACAGCGAGATGACCTGGTTCCACTGCAATTTCAACGGATCCATGGAAAATGCGATCTACGTGCCGTATTCCACGAACAAAAGCGTGGAGCCGAATACGATGGCGATTCGCAGCGGCGGCTCGGACCAGTTCCTGAACTACAATCTGTTCGCCTGTCAGTTCGAAGTAACGAAGGGGAACTACTTGAACTTCCAGTACGGCGGCAATATCAATGTGTGGGGCGGCAGTCTCATACACATCGGGACCGGCACGGGGGCGAACGGTGTGCCTACCGGCCCTGGGGGAACGTTCTTCAAGCTTGGCAAAACAAACTACCTGCAAAACGGCTCCTATAACAACCCGGACCCCGGACATGCCGGCGGCGCAGTTCGCTTCCTGTGTATCGGGCCGAGGATTGAGCACCGTGTACAAACGAGCAAGCTGATCGAATGCAATTGGTATGACGGATCGATTACGTTCCTCAGTGTCGATAATGCGTCTATGGACTTCTCCGTACCAAGCTACGTCAATGCATTGTTCGATGTGAGCAACGGGACGCCGACGGTCAAATTTGACGGCTGCCGTCTGGCAGGCAAGCACAGCTTCCTTGTGAACTACGGCTCGTATAACCATAACAATGATAAAATCGTTTACGAGAACACGCGCTTCACGCAAGCGGCCAAAGCTGACGATTTCCTAGCGATCGTTGACAACACGAACGGCTACTCGCTTGGCGGACGCCCGCCGGTCACATTCCGCAATTGCAGCGGCAGCGGCAGCACAAGTGCCGACGCCTTCTTCGACTCCGATCAAAATTATTTGCTAGCCAATCGTTCGCAGCTCACGACGAAAATGGTCAGCATCCGCAACGTAACTGGCAAGCTCCCGGCAGCAGGTCAGGTGGAAGCGTTTGATTTGCCGCTGAATGCGTTGATTCTGAATGTCATCTTCTTCAGTCCTGCGGGAGCAGTGACAAGCAAGAATGCGGCGACGTACACGATTCAGACGACGGACAAAACGCCGGTTGTGGTAGCAACGTATACGTCGGCCAACATGTCGCTGGGCTACCGCCAGACGGTTTCTCCGCTGTTCTACTGCGATACGGAAGAAAGACGCAATTTACAGCTGGTTCCGGGATCGACGGTGAATGTAGAAAATCCGAAAGGCGTCATTCTGATTGAATATATCGGCTGATTTGTAAGGGTTGTCTGTTCAGCGGGGGAGCTGCAGATAACCCTATTTATTTGAAGTTTCTGCGCTATGTTTCGGTGAAAGCTGTAGAAAGTGTTGTCTGCATCACATTTTGATGATACAATACGTATCATTAAAAGATTCAAAACGTATCGAACATCATGAAGAAAAGGGAAGTGGAGTCCGCGTGAGAAGATGGATTGCTTATTCGGCAGGAGCCGTCGTCGTAAGCCTTCTCCTATCTGCCGCCTATGTGGCGAAAATTTCAAATCCGGAGAGTCATTTTCAAAAGCGTCAACTGCCTGTTTTAGTGATGCCTGCCGGAGCCAACGCATATGTCCGGAGTGGATCTTTTCCGGTCTTGAGTTGGATTCGCAAGACTGGGGCAGCGCCGGCTTCCGCGATTCCCTCACCGGCTTCTCCAACCGCTCCGGCAACTGACCGTATCGCTCAACCTGCCCAAGCCGTGCAGAAGAAGCAGGACAACTTCAACATGCTCATCGTTGGCACGGATGCCAGAGAGAATGAACTGTCGCGTGCGGATGTCATCATGGTCGTGCATGTGATTCCATCGGAAAAACGGGTCAATGTGCTTTCCATTCCCCGGGATACGATGGTTTACATAAAAGGCACCGGTTACACGAAAGTGAACCATGCCCACATCCTTGGCGAAATGAAAGGGGGGAACCGCGAAGGGACGGAGACGCTGCTGCAGACGGTCAGCAATTTCTTGCAGGTCCCGATCAATTACTATGTCAAGACTAACTTCCAAGGCTTCAAAGATCTCATCGATGCCATCGGCGGTGTGGATGTCCCCATCGAGAACCCAATCTTTCTGCGCAGTATAGGAGAGAATTTGCCTGCGGGCCTACAGCATTTTAACGGTGATTTGGCTTTAGGGCTTGTTAGGGAAAGGTGGGCGTTTCCGGAAGGAGATTTCGGCCGGCAGAAGGAGCAGAATAAAATCCTGAAAGGGATCGCCAAGAAGGTTTTGGCTCCGGAGCATGTGGTGGAATTGGCGTCGACGCTGGCGAAGGTGAAAAAGGATTTGATCGATACGAATCTAACTGACAGCGACATGTTGAGCTTGGCCAGGTTGTTTACAGGTTTGACGGACGAGGGTTTTACTTATTTGCAGGTTCAAGGGGAAAGCGTCGTTCAGGAGGACCCCTTGGTGCATGCGCCGCTCTATTATTGGAAACCTGATGCGGAGCAGGTGAAGGGTCTTATGCAGACTTATTTTGATCAATAAACCAATACACTGTACTTAAGGAGCTGAGTGGTTCATGCAGGTCGTTCAACCGATTCGCGATCAACTTAAGATCGAGGAAATTCAGGAAATACTAAAAAAACAATCCGCCAGGGATTGGTTGCTGTTTACGATCGGCATTAATTCCGGCATTCATTTAAGCGATCTGCTGACGCTTCGGGTTCGGGATCTGGCCGGCAAAAGCAGAGTGACCATTGAGGAGGGTAAGACGAAGAAGAACAAAACGTTTTTCATCAATGCGCAGCTCCAGGAATGGATTCAAGATTATGTCCAGTATATGGATGAAAACGATTTCATGTTTCCGTCTCAGCGAACCGGCAAGCCGATTAAGCGGATCCGGGTGTATCGCATATTGAATCAGGCGGCGAAGCAAGCGGGGCTCTTCGATATTGGCACGCATACGCTGCGGAAAACGTTCGGTTATCACTATTATCAAAAGACGAGAAATGTCTCCATGCTGCGCGATCTCTTCAATCATTCGGCGCCTTCCGTAACGCTGCGCTATATCGGCGTCCAATCGGAAGCCAGGGAATGAACGGGGTCGACGGTTGCATACACTGAGAAGAAATCGGCAATTTATTTGAGGGATCTTTCGGCGCGGATAAAGGCGATGAAACGCTTGGCTTCTTCGATGGTCAATTTGTTGCCGTCAACGGTGAGTGCGAACTTCTCCAGAATGCTCTCATCGGAAAGTTCCAAGTAATCGACGAAGTCTCTGACATTGTTGTCCAGCGTTTGTTCGGCGTTATCCGTGCGCCCAAGCAAGTAGTCGGTCGAAACCTTGAAGAAGGAAGCGATCTTGTTGATCGTATCGTAGTGAGGTTCCCGGCGCGAATTCTCGTAATGGGAAAGTGAAGCGCGGGAGATGCCAAGCTTAGCGGCTAATTCCTCCTGGGTCATGAAATGCTTCTCGCGAAGCTGGGAGATCCGATCTCCGTATTTGGTCATGGTTATTCCTCGCATTCCGTAAATTGTCATAACAGGCTGGCCCATTGATTAGATTTATTATACCAGTCTTGAAGGAGATAAGAAACTAAATAAACACCCTTGACACGATACGTTTTGTATCATAAAATGAAATTCATAAAGATACTAAATGTATCAAGCCTGATGGTAATGGAGGTCTTTTATGGAACTTGAGCTCAGAGAGTATGTGCAATTAATCTTGCGCCGATGGTGGATCATAGCCACGGTTGTTGCACTTGTGACCCTTTCAACCGGAATCGTGAGCTACGTTTTTCTCAAGCCGGTGTACGCCGCCAACGCCAAGATCATTGTCAACAAACTGAATGATAACTCCGGTGTTCAGATTATTGACTCCAGCACGATTAACGCCAGCATTTTGCTGGTCAATACGTATAAAGAAATCGTCAAAACGCCCGCGATTTTGGAAAAGGTGCTAGCACGATTTCCGGAAAGCAAATTAACCATTGAAGAGTTAGCCAAGAAAATTTCCGTCAACTCGACGAATGATACTCAAGTGATCACATTGGCGGCCAGCGACGAGTCATTCGCCGAGGCGCAGAGACTCGTCAACGCGGTGGTCGATGTGTTCAAACAAGAAATTCCGACAATTATGAACGTGGATAACGTCAACATCCTCTACAAAGCGATGGAGCAGTCGAATCCGCGTCCCGTCAAAAACATCCCCGAATTTAACATCGCCATCTCCTTCCTGGTCTCACTCATCATCGCCATTGGCCTCGTCATTCTCTGGGAATATTTGAACGAAACGATCCGCACGGAGAAGGATGTCGAACTGTTTCTCGAGGTTCCGATGCTGGCGGCTGTATCCAAAATCCGCTCCAAAGATTTGAAAGTAAACCGCAGGCAAATGAGCCAAATCAGTCTCGGAGAGGCGGTGAATGTCAATGTTGCTCAAACCGAAGCGAGATCTCGTTAGTAATCTCAAACCGATGTCGCGCGTATCCGAGGCATACCGCTCGCTGCGAACGAAGATTTTGTTCCTTGCAGCGAATGAATCCATCAAGACCATCGTGCTCACTTCTTCCAACACGAAAGAGGGCAAGACGCTTACGGCTGCTAACCTCGCCGTCGCATTTGCGCAAGAAAACAAGCGTGTCCTCCTGATTGATGCCGACATCCGGAATCCCGGCATTCATCAAATGTTTCATAAAAGCAACTTCACCGGCCTCACGAATATCCTTTCCAATAAAGCGAAAGTGCTGGAAGCCATCGTACGCACGGATGTACCGAATTTGTCGATCCTCACTTCCGGCTCGTCGCCGACGCTTCCCTCCGAATTGCTGACATTTTCGAAGATGAGCGCTCTGATCGAGCAAGTGGCGGACCTGTACGATTTTATTTTGATCGACTCGCCTCCTGCCTTTGCTGCAGCGGACTCCCAAATTCTGGCCTCGCTCAGCGATGGGATTGTCTTTGTGGTCAGGCAGGGCAAGGTGAAGCGGCAAATTATTCGCAAAGATATTCAAACACTAAGACAGCTAGGCGGGCAAGTGCTGGGCGTCGTTCTCAACAATGCCAAACTGGGCCGAAGCAATTCTTCCAACTACTACAGATGTTGACCTCGAATTCATAGATAACTGGAGTGATGAGAAGATGACCCGAGTAAGAAAAGCCATTATTCCAGCCGCAGGCCTGGGAACAAGATTTTTGCCTGCCACCAAGGCCATGCCGAAAGAAATGCTGCCGATTGTCGATAAACCGACGATTCAGTACATCGTAGAGGAAGCGATCGAGTCCGGGATCGAGGACATCATCATCGTCACGGGCAAAGGCAAGCGCGCCATCGAAGATCATTTTGACAACGCGTTTGAGCTGGAATCCCGGCTGCTGGAGAGCAACAAGCTGGAGCTGCTAGAGCAGGTGCAGCGTTCGTCGAAGATGGTAGACATCCACTACATCCGGCAAAAAGAGCCCCGGGGCCTCGGTCACGCTGTCTGGTGCGCGCGCAAATTCATCGGCGATGAGCCGTTCGCCGTCCTGTTGGGCGACGACATCGTACGCGCCGAGACGCCGTGCTTGCAACAGTTGATCAAGCAATTCGAGCTGACCGGCAAATCGGTCATCGGGGTGCAGCATGTCCCGGACGATGAAACGCATCGTTACGGCATCGTGGACCCCTTGGAAAAATACGGCCGCTTGTATCAAATCAACAACCTCGTGGAGAAGCCGAAGCATAGGGCGCCTTCCAATCTCGCGATCATGGGACGCTACATCTTGACGCCGGGCATTTTCGAACTGCTGGAGCATCAAGAGGCAGGAGCCGGCGGGGAAATTCAGCTGACGGATGCCATCCAGACGTTGAATACGCTGGAGAAAGTGTATGCCTACCATTTCGAAGGCACCCGGTACGATGTCGGCGAGAAACTGGGCTTTATTCTGACGATCCTGGATTTTGCGCTGATGAATAAAGAGCTGGGAGCCCCTCTAATTGCCGCACTGGAGAAAATTGTGGCTAGAACCAATACCCATGTAGGTTAGGAGAATGTGTGATGGGGTTATCCGATATGGACATATCCGTGAAAGGAAGCAAATCCTACCCGCAAACGCCGGCGGTTCTGCCCAAAGAATACGGGCTGTATGCGGTGGGAAAAAGGTCGATCGATCTGGTATTCTCGCTGGGCGGGCTTATTTTTTTGACTCCATTGATACTAATTGTATCATTGTTGATCAAGCTTGAGGATCCGAAAGGCAGTATTTTCTTCAAGCAAGTTCGCGTAGGCAAAGACGGTAAGGAATTCAACATGTACAAGTTCCGCTCCATGGTTCATAACGCTGAGGAATTGCTGGCAGGGCTTCTGGATCAAAATGAAGTCAGCGGCGCGATGTTCAAGCTGAAAAACGATCCCCGCGTTACGAAGATCGGGCGTGTCATTCGTAAGACGAGCATCGACGAGCTCCCGCAGCTCCTCAACGTGCTGAAGGGCGAAATGAGCCTCGTTGGGCCAAGACCGGCGCTGCCGAGAGAAGTGGAAGCGTACACCGTCTACGACAGACAGCGGCTGATCGTGATCCCGGGCTGCACAGGCCTCTGGCAAGTGAGCGGGCGAAGCAGTGTCGGCTTCAAGGAAATGGTTGAGCTCGATCTGGCCTACATCGCGAAGCGCAGTCTTTTCTATGATTTGAAAATTATGATGAAAACGATAGTGGTGCTGCTGGGCTCGAAAGACGCCTTTTAGCGGCCGCGCGACGGGGGGAAGTCAAGATGGAACTGAATGCCAAAATCTTTGTAGCCGGGCACCGCGGACTGGTCGGTTCGGCCATTCTGCGAAGTTTGCAAGCGAGAGGCTATACGAATCTTGTGTACAGAACGAGCAAAGAGCTCGATCTGCGGGATTACGACAAGGTGCTGTCCTTCTTTCTGATGGAACAGTTCGATTATGTTTTTCTGGCGGCCGCCAAGGTCGGCGGCATCGTCGCCAACAGTGCGTATCCGGCGGATTTCATCCGAGACAACTTGCAGATTCAAACGAATGTTATCGACGCCGCGTATCAATCCGAAGTCGGCAAACTCCTGTTCCTGGGCTCCACCTGCATCTATCCGAAGCTGGCGCCGCAGCCGCTCAAAGAGGAATACTTGCTGACCGCGCCGCTTGAAAAGAGCAATGAAGCCTACGCAGTTGCCAAAATCGCGGGCATCACGATGTGCCAAGCGTACAACAAGCAGTACGGCACGCGGTACATTTCCGTCATGCCGACGAATCTGTACGGCCCGAACGATAACTTCGATCTTGAGACGTCGCATGTGCTGCCGGCGATGATGCGGAAGTTCCATGAAGCCAAGCTGGTGCAGACGCCGGAGGTCGAAATCTGGGGCACCGGGACGCCGCGTCGGGAGTTTCTGCATGCGGACGATCTGGCGGATGCGTGCCTGTTTTTGATGGATCATTACGAGGGCAGCGAGATTGTGAACGTCGGGGTTGGCAAAGACATCTCCATCCGGGAGCTGGCGGAGCTGATTCAGGGTATCGTCGGCTATGAAGGGGAGCTTCGCTTTAATACGGATCGGCCGGACGGCACGCCGCGCAAATTGGTCGATGTGTCCAAAATCGCGGGACTTGGCTGGCAAGCTTCCACACCGCTTGAAGCCGGTATCCGCAATGTGTACCAGTGGTTTCTGGCATCCCAAGTACAGATGAGCAAATAAAGATGAGATAAAATCGGAGGGTTTACGATGAAGCGAGCGTTAATTACAGGGGTTACGGGCCAGGACGGGTCTTATTTAGCGGAGTTTTTGCTGGAAAAAGGTTATCAGGTATACGGCCTTCGCCGCCGCACGAGCACGCCGAACTATGAGAACTGCGAAAGCTTCAAGGATCGCATCGAATGGCTGTCCGGCGATTTGAACGATCTCGCCTCCTTGATCGAGGCGGTGCGCGTTTCCCAGCCGGATGAGGTGTATAACCTGGCTGCGCAATCGTACGTCGCGGCTTCCTGGCCGCAGCCGCTGGCGACCGGACAGATGACGGCGCTGGCCGTCACGAACATGCTGGAGGCGGTGCGCATCGCGAAGCCGGATGCGAAGTTCTACCAAGCCTCCAGCAGCGAGATGTTCGGCAAAGTCGTGGAGACGCCGCAAAAGGAAACGACGCCGTTTTATCCGCGCAGCCCTTACGGGGTCGCCAAAGTATACGGGCATTGGATTACCGTCAATTATCGCGAAAGCTTCGATATGTTCGCCTGCTCCGGCATTCTCTTCAATCATGAATCTCCGCGCCGCGGCGTCGAATTTGTGACGCGCAAGGTCACGGATGCGGTCGCCCGCATCAAAATGGGCTTGCAGTTGGAGCTGCGGATGGGCAATCTCGACTCTCTGCGCGACTGGGGCTTCGCCGGTGACTATGTCAAAGCGATGTGGCTGATGCTGCAGCAGGAGACGCCGGACGATTATGTCATTGCCACTGGAGAAATGCACTCCGTCCGCGAGCTGCTGGAGGTTGCATTCTCCCATGTCGGACTCGATTACCGCAATTACGTCGTGATTGACCAGGCCTTCGTACGTCCGGCAGAAGTGGACCTGCTGCTCGGCGACTGCACGAAGGCGAAGGAGAAGCTGGGCTGGAAGCTCGAAGTCGGCTTCCAAGAGCTGATCCACATGATGGTGGACGAAGATTTGAAGCGGGTCAAGAATAGGCTCCGCGCAAGCCGCGACGATATGTACAGCCTTGTGAACCTGGGCTGAGAAGGAGGACGAGATGATCAATCGCATTCGGCTCGATGCTTACGACCAGTCCCATTACTCCAGGGGTCGCAGCAATGCGGTCGTTCTCCTGTGGTGGTTTATTCAAGGCACGCTGTTTCGTTTCTCGATCCATAACATGTATGGCTGGAGGCGATTTCTGCTCAAGCTGTTCGGCGCGAAAATCGGCAGCAGGGTACAGATTCGCCCAACCGTCAAGTTTACGTATCCGTGGAATGTGGAGATTGGGGACTATTCCTGGATCGGCGATCATGTTGAACTGTACAGCCTTGACCGGATTGTGATCGGCCAGCATTGTATCGTCTCGCAGAATTCGTATTTGTGCACGGGCAGCCATGAGTTGCAAGATCCCAGATTCAGTTTGATTACGAAGCCGATCGTCATTCGAGACGGCGCTTGGGTTGCGAGCGATGTGTTTGTTTACCCTGGTGTCGTTATGCACGAAATGGCTGTCGCCGGTGCGCGAAGCACGGTGATGCGCAACATTCCGGCGAATGAAGTTCATGCGGGAACGCCCGCACAGTTTATTCGGTATCGATTTCAGGAGGAGGCGGCAGAGCATGAAGAAGAAAATCGTGTTTGTCATTAACTATTTCTACCCCGACTTCGCTTCGACGGGACAGTTGATGACAGAGCTGTGCCTGCACCTGCAGCATGATTTCGATGTAACGGTCATTGCGGCCATGCCGGAGAACATGAAGGGATCGAAACAGCGCTTGTTTACCGAGGATAAGCTGGAGCAGATCCGCATCGTGCGCATTTATTTGCCTGAGGTGGATAAAAGCAGCAAGTGGAGCAGGCTGAGGTACATCTCCGCCTATTTCTTCTCTGCGCTGTGGGCAACGCTCCGCGAGCGGAAGACCGACATCATTTACACGATCTCGACCCCCCCGGTGCTCGGCGGACTGCTTGGCACACTGGGCAAGCTGTTCAAAGGCGCGAAGCACATTTATAACATCCAGGATTTCAATCCCGAGCAGGCGGAAGTCGTGAAATATACGAAGGGTAAGACCATTTTTCGCATAGCCCGCATGCTGGATAAGCTGAATTGCCGGTGCGCGGATCATGTCGTAACGGTCGGCATGGACATGCAGGAAACGCTCATTCGCCGGTTCGGCGAAAAGCCGGTGCCGCGCAACTCTGTCATTAACAATTGGACGGATGAAGCGGACATTGTGCCTTTAAGCAAGGAGCATCCGAAAGTAAAAGCGTTTTTGGAAAAGCACGGTCTCTTGAACAAGTTCATCATAATGTACTCCGGGAACCTCGGTCTGTATTACGATCTGGTCAACCTCATGGGCGTTACGCTTCCTTTCAAGCAGCGGGACGATCTGGCGTTCGTTTTCATCGGCGAAGGTGCGGTGAAGAAGGAGATGGTGGCTTTCGCTGAGGCGCATGCTGTCCGGAACTGCTATTTTCTCCCTTTTGAGCCCAAGGACAGTATCAAATACTCGCTTAACGCTGCGGATGTTCATTTGGTCGTGAATCAGAAAGGCATCAAGGGCGTATCGGTACCGAGCAAAATCTATGGGGTGATGGCGGCCGGCAAGCCTGTGCTTGGCGTTCTGGAGCAGGGCAGCGAGGCGCATCGGCTGATTGCGGAGAGTCGTTGCGGCGTTGTGTGCGAGCCCGGCGCGTATGATGACATTGTTGAACAGATTGATCGGATGCTGGGCATGAATTCATCGGCTCTTGCCGAACAGGGAATGAACGGACGCGTCTATCTGGAGCAGCATCTGGGCCGAGCTGCGTCCATGAATAAATACAAGCATTTGTTGAAGCAACTCACCGTGCAGGCGTGAGAATCGGTTGGGAAAAGGAGCGGGAAACGTGAGGATCGTACTGCTGTCCGGCGGGTCCGGGAAACGACTGTGGCCGTTGTCGAATGATTCGAGGTCGAAGCAATTTTTGAAGGTGCTGGAAAATGAGGAGAGGACGCTGGAATCGATGGTTCAGCGTGTATGGCGGCAGCTCGCGCAGGCCGGTCTGCGCGAAGCTTCCTACATCGCCACAGGCAAAAGCCAGCTGGACATGATCTACAGCCAGCTTGGCACAGATGCTCCGGTCATTGTGGAACCTGAGCGGCGCGATACGTTTCCCGCGATCGCCTTGGCGGCGACGTACCTGTATTCCATCGTCGGCGTGGGCCTTCAGGAAGTGGTTGCCGTGCTGCCGGTTGACCCTTATGTAGAACAAGGCTTCTTCGAGACGATCAAGCAGCTCGAAGGCCATCTGCTGGACGCTTCCGCAGACCTCGCGCTGATCGGCGCCAGACCGACGTATCCTTCTTCGAAATACGGTTATCTCGTGCCCGGGGAGGAGGCGAGCGGACAAGTGCATTTCCAGATCGCTCATTTCGTCGAGAAGCCGCAGGAGGACGATGCGCAGGCGCTGATTGAACAGAACGCGCTGTGGAACTGCGGGGTATTCGCTTTTAAACTTGACTATCTCATTAATCTGCTGATCGAGAAGGGGTATCCGATCCAGTACGACGAGCTTTTGAAGCATTACGGCAAATTGCGCAAGATTTCTTTTGACTATGAGATTGTGGAGCGCGCCAAACGGATTATTGCAACCCGATACGATGGTGATTGGAAGGATTTGGGTACTTGGAATACGTTGACGGAGGAAGTTGCGGATCATGTGATCGGCAAAGGCATCATCAGCGAGGATTCTGTGAATTCGCATGTGCTTAATGAACTGGACATCCCGGTGACCGTGATCGGCCTTTCCAATGTCATCGTAGCCGCGAGCCCTGATGGCATTCTCGTCTCCGAGAAAAGTTCCTCGCCGCGGATTAAGGAAATCATGCAGCATATCGAGCAGCGTCCGATGTATGAAGAGCGCCGCTGGGGTTGGTATAAGGTGTTGGATTACAGCAAGCTGGCGCCTGAACGCTATGTGCTGACGAAACGGATCTGCATCCACAGCGGACGGAATTCCAGCTATCAGCTGCATCACAAGCGAAGCGAGACGTGGACCATCATTTCGGGGGAAGGCGAACTGGTGCTGAATGAGAAGCTCATTCAAGTGAAGGCCGGCGACGTCATCCAGATTCCGATTCGCGCCAGACACAGCATCAGGGCGGTGACGGATTTGGAATTCATCGAAGTTCAGACGGGGAGCGAGCTCGTTGAGGAGGACAATGTTCGTTTGTTTATGAGTTGGGAAGAGATTGCGGCGTGTGTAGTCTAGTTGTATCGGAGCGGAAAGAAATTACGCTTGTAAAGATACAAAATGTATCGTATAATGGGCTTAACGATCCGAAACGTATCCTGTGTCGCGATACCGGGAAATCCATTATAAGGTGGTTATACGATGGTGAAAGAAATGCCAACCATGATTTTTTGCTTGGGATGCAGCAGCTACAAGTCCCAGATGGAAGCGAAAATTATTTTTAAAACCGGCTTCTATAAAACGACGATTCCTCTGGGGTACTGCACGGCTTGCTCGGCAGCGGAGC
>NZ_RXHU01000055.1 GCF_003955665.1 Paenibacillus whitsoniae | reverse complement strand
GCTTAACCAAACTACAACAACAAACCTAAAGTTGAAGCAACGTTTCGTATCTAGTTTTCAAGGTGCAAGCCTTGAAAGAAGCAGTAAAGTTTTTGCAAACTATAGGGAATACTTCCCGGCTGAGGCGATCGTGGCGAAGGGGTTAACGCACCGGTTTGTGGATCCGGCATTCGTGGGTTCAAGTCCCATCGGTCGCCCTTGTCCCATCTAACGATGGGGATTAGCCAAGCGGTAAGGCAACGGACTTTGACTCCGTCATGCCTAGGTTCGAATCCTAGATCCCCAGTTCATTTTACTTTCTTGCGGTCGTGGTGGAACGGCAGACACACCATCTTGAGGGGGTGGCGCTCACAAGGCGTGAGGGTTCAAATCCCTCCGACCGCATCCCAACGAAAACCCTTGGTTATCAAGGGTTTTTCGCATTTTTAGGAATCTACAATTAACTGCGTAGAAAATAAAAATAGACCAATTCCAGCCAAATGGTCAAGAATTGGTCAAGAATATTTTTATCACTAAATAAAACGTAAAATAGACTGATTCTCAATATTGAGGGTCAGTTTTTTTTTCTTTTTCTATCTCACATTGTTTATTGACCCTGTACCACCTAAATAGTGGTTTTCAAAAGTTCCTTGCCGATATCGGCATAGCAAGCCAAAGAAAATCTATTATATATATCAAACCTGAAATCTGAATACGTCATGATACCTTCAGCAAAATGGATGAAGCTTATAATAAATGTAGCTTCAGGTATGTTAAATTGCTTAGCTGTTCCTACAAATCAGAGTGTGATGTGCTATACTATTTATGCCAGATAGTGATTTTATTGTGGTGATTTTAAGTCACAACAGATCAAGCAGTTTTTCTAAAATATTAGAATGGACGGACTTTCAAGAGATTCTTCCGAAAAAAGTAACCATCTTCCGGGGTTATACGAGGATATAAAGAATGGAAATATAAGTGGAATATTTGCAATATACCAATCACGGTTTATTTATTATTTTCATATATGACATAGAAAGATTTTTGCAAACAGTGATGGACAATTATTATGTGGAACTTATGATTAAATTAAGGTTCTTTAAATCTGCAAGCGGTGGAAGTAGTATATCTATGAACTTTCCTACTCTTACTCTTGTTCAGAAAAAAGCCGTTGACCCTTAAAAGAACTTCTACTATGGACGCTCGATTCCTAGTAGGCATACTTGGAGAGCACGACAGGTGCTAGAGAACATTATTTTATAATGGGAGGAAACTATGAAGATTACTAAGAGTGAAATGAATAAAGCTAAGAAGGAATTTCAAGACTATACAGTGAAAATTGAAGATTTAATGAGTAAATATTGTGGGTTTGGCCTAAAATTTCCGATTGATATAAAAGGAAATAGACTTATTGTGAATGCTAGAGCTATTTTTTCAGTTAATATACCAGAGCTCATAGAGAACATAGCTCATAAAATTGTTCTAGAAGTACAAGGAATTATTGAAAAAGCTATAAAAGATGAAGAAAATCTCGATATAAATTTTCTTCATAGTACAGTCCATACAATGACAAGAGATATCTCGCTTTCGTTTATTTTTTCTGAATATGCTGCTTCTGATGTTATTGCTCAACATAACTATATTAGAATGGTTGAAAATTTAAAGAGTATTTGCTCGAAAACATATGAAAGTCAGCCTGTTGATATTGGCATAATATATTGTAAAGATGAAGAATCAATTGATGAAGTAAGAAGATTGGAAGTTGATCTCGTTTATATGCCAACAAAGAAAACCTTAGAAAGATTTTTTCTAGAGGAAAAACCTTTATTAAGATTAATCGACAATAAATCATTTGCTGTTGTAATTGACAAGAATTTTGATGTTATTGGAGTAATTCGAAAGAGAACAGGAGCAAAAAGTCTATCTAGTATTATTGAATCTATGTATAACAACTGGGCTTTAAATGATGCAAAAAGATACATCTTTAAACATTTCACTGAAGCTTTTGATGCAGTATACGATGAATTTTCAAAAAATATTGAATTGAGTAGTGAATTCAAGGATTATAAAAATAAGCTTGATGAAGTGTTTGGAAATATTCAAGAATTGGATTGTCCGAAGTTTGTTTACTTCACAGTCCACAATAAATCTATAGACATTTTCACTGATCAACAATTTGTCATTAATTATACTAATGGCGAATGGAAGTTAAAACATTACAATCTTATGGTTGCAACTTTTATGACGTTGATACTAACGAATGGTTTAAAAGAATTAGTGTCTATTCAAGTAAATGAATATGAGGCTACACTACTAGGTCTAAGTAATGGCATTCAAAAATTTTCGGATATCGTGAGAAAAATTTCACAAAACAATGGCAGTTCTATTTTTCTTATTCTATTAAATAATCACCTACCTCAATTAGAAGTTGTGAAACCTAATAATGAAGAAATTCTTAGAGCAAGTGGCTTTACTAATAATAATCTTGAAAGGAATTTTATTAATGTGATACGGAGTGAAGGGAACCACATTAATATGAAAGATTCTGATCAATATTTGTTAGAAACAGTCGCAGCAATCGATGGTGCGGTTGTGATTAATTCAAATCTTGATTTGATAAGTATTGGTGAGATAATTGTTGTACCAAAAAGAAAAAGATACCCAGATACATTTGGGACTGGCACGACTGCTGCGAGATATGCATCCAGAAATGGAATATCAGTAAAGATCTCAGAAGATGGGGATATTTACATCTTTTATCATGAAAAACAACTACTTAGAATCTAGCTCTATGCTTGGTTTTACAGCGCAAGTTAAGTTGCTCACGGGCGATGCTCATGTGACATCAAAACTGTGATTACACTTCGAAGATGCCTGTGTAGCAATATTACTAGTTTGTAATAAATCTTTCATGAAAACCTAGTTTTCGCCTTTTAGAATATTGTATTCAACTTTGCAGAGTGTAAAAAGTGACCAATTCCAACCGTATGGTCTAGAATTGGTCAAGAATAATTTTGCGCTAATTTAGACTTGTAATGGACATGCCCTTTAATAAAAGGCGCGGTCCATTTTTTATTTTTTCTTTTGGTTGTTCCGTTGGTGTTCCATTGTCAGAGGCAGAATCATCAAATAACATCTTTCCGAAGTTCAGTGCTGTTTCTTTTTGCATGCTAGGTAGTAAATGACTGTAGGTATCTAAGGTGATACGAACATCGGCGTGCCCTAATCTTTCGGAGACGATTTTAGGGTTTACTCCTTGCAGTAATAACAATGTAGCATGAGTGTGACGCATATCGTGGAAACGGATGCGAGGATTTCCAGCTTTCTTTGTGATGTTACGGAAAATCCTTCGTAGGTTGCTGCTATTGGCTGGCATACCCGATTCATTGCAAACGACGAGATCGTTGTCACTGTAATCTTGCTCTGCTTCTTGTTTTTCGCGGCTAATGAGCAAGGAATGTTTCTTTAACTGGTTGATCGTTTCTTCGGGCAAATCAATCGTCCTTGCTCCTGACTTTGTTTTGGTATAGGGTAGAATTTCTTTGCCATCATTACTGACTGTTTGTGTAATTCTGACACAATTTCGTTCATAATCAACGTCTTTCCAACGTAAGCCCAGTATCTCGCCTTTACGCATACCTGTCGTTAGTGCAATGAAATAGGCGATGGAATATCTACCTGCGCCCTCAGCGTGTCTTAGAAATGATTTTACTTGCTCCAGATTCCAAACGGTCACTTCTTTTTTGACAGCCATAGGGCGATCAACTAAGGAGGCAGGATTTTTCGCAATCAGGCTCCAACGTTCCGCTTTCTTTAAAGAATCATTAATCAAGGTATGGATTTTTTGAACATTTTCATCAGATATATTTTTCTCTTTGGTCAGCTTGTTATACAACTGCTGAATATGCATCGGTTTTAGATTGGATAACTCAATGTTTCCAAGTGCGGGCAGTACATGCTTTTCTATTAGCCACGTATAAGTACCTAGCGTTCGTTGCTTGACCTTGGTTAGCTTATCTTCGAGATATTGCTTGGTCATATAGTCCTTGTAGGTTAGCTTGGTAGGTTTTATATAGCTGCCAGTGGTTAGGGAGTGTTCAAGCTCATTCAGGGCTTTCTGCGCCTCTTGCTTCGTTTTAAAGCCTCGTTTTTTGTATTGCTGTGGTTTACCATTCTCTTTCGTTCCAAACGTCAATAGATAGTACCAGGAGTCGCCACTTTTCTTAACCGTTCTTCCTGCCATTGAAATCACTCCACCTTGATTTTGAATTTTGATTCTAATTGGATGTAGTGAGTCCGATTAGTTTTTATTGTTATTAGTGCAAATTACTGATTCATTAATTAATGCATCCCGTTCTTCTCGTAAGTTTGTAATTTCAGTTAAAATGGTCTGCTTACGTTCAATCGAGGTTTTTCGATTCAAATATTCAAGTGCAAGTTTGACGTGACGAGCGGCGATAGCTACTAATTTTCCACTGCAACATTCATCTTCCGACAACATCAACAGACGCTTGTTCATTGGCTATATGCTCCTTTTGATTAGTAATGTGACAAAAACAAATAAGCTACAGAGAGGTCGCAGCTTGGTTCAAAAATTTTGAATTATTGTTCGGATGGTTTCTTAATCACGTTCCGCATCCATTTTAGATTGTGAAAGTACGAAATTCTTTAATGCAGCTTTTGGTATTCGATAGCCTTTCATTTTGAAAGATTTAATCTTTTTGCTCCGAAGAAGCTCGTATACTTGGTAGTTCTCTTAAAGATTCGAGCAAGACTCTCTTTAAGGTTTATATGTCTTCAATTGTTCATACAATCATCCTTCCGTTAATATGATTAGAAACACAAAAAGCCGAACACGTCTGAGCGTGCTCGGCTTTTCTCATGATTAAGTATCAGGCAAATAATATATAATTTGAATGTAGCATTTAAACGTTCTGTAATAGGCTTTATAGACGTAAGAAATTGTAAAATGCTATATTAAACTTAGATTAATCCGTGTATTTTCAAGGTCGTTTCGTAAGTCCCCCCCTACTAATTTAGAAGAGGCGATGTGTGAACTATGAGAAGCTTCGCAATCTGGTATGCACCAATAAAAAAAGAAACTGAACAAGAAACTGAGCAAGATAAAGTGGCATCAATTCATATTAATCTTTGGGATAAGGTAAAGGGTAATAATAAAAACTATTGTTTTGATTTTGGGTTGTTAATTGAAGACATAAATTGTATAGAGAAAATTTTTCTTTACGCACCATTCCCTGTTGAAAAAAAGCAGATAAAAGATTTGGGAAGTGTAATATCGAATAATCAGTTAGTTAATGCCATTTTTAATGAGAATTTTACTACAACAGACGGTGAGCCTAAGAGATTAATAGTTAATGCACCTGAAAAGAAAGATAATTTTGTTGTCTACTCGTTGGAAATCGAAAATCAGGTAGAGCTTATAAATTGCAGAAGAAATACAGAATCAGATGGGACAATAATTGAAATTAAAGTAGACTCTATTAAGCCTAATAATATTAATAAGTACTATTTTAGAATTAGAATAGAGGGTGGGAAAGACTGTATCAAATTTATAAATGATGAGATAAAAGGCATAAGTATCTTTAGTAATCAGTTTACGAACACTGAGGTAATTGATTTTAGACTGAATGATGTTCGAAGTTGTAGTGAAGAATTAAGAGAGCAGTTCCAAAAAGGAAAGTCATTTAAGCTGTTAGCAATTCATTACTTAATTTTGAGAAATGCAAATGATGCGATTATCCATTATGGAAAAGAAATTAACAGCAGAATGTTAGAACAAGACTTATGGAAAACATATATCGATGGGACGAATCATAACATCATCGCATATCATATAAAAAGTAAAGCCGAGAAGAAAAAGAATCCTCAAACCGGAGGAATAGAAGTATTACGTTATGTTGAGGACTTTTCAGATCTATCTAGATTTCAATATCAAAAAGAAACAAAATCCATTATTGCTTTGTACGTTCTTGGTGTTATAGTTTTGGGAGGAATCGGTGGAGTATTGGGAAACTGGTTGTCTAGCATAATTGGATTGTAGTTATTCTAGGTTCGAGGGGGGAACAGATAATGAGCGCAAAAATTTATAAAAATATCTTTCTAAAAGTCTCTGAAATTGAACCTGAAGTATTAAGGCGGTACATGTTAAGCGAAGTAGGGGAGAAAGCCAAAGATAAGCTATTCAATTACTTAAGAGATTTATCAGAAAGCTATCCGGATTTTGAAAATTGGTTTTACAATAAAGTCATACCGGAAGTTGGCTCAAAAAAAGGTGAACGTGAAATAATAGTAGTCGTGTCTAAAATTGAAGGGCACCCTCAAGTTATCTTAACTGGAATTGCAATTTTGAAAAATAAAGAACAAGAAAAGAAAATATGTACCTTTAGAATACATGAAGATTACCGTGATAGTGGTATAGGCTCTGAGTTATTTGAAAAGTGTTTTGAGTATTTGGGAACTAGAAAACCTATTATAACAATATCTTCCGATAGAAAAGAAATGTTTGAAAATCATATAAAGAAATTCGATTTTTTTGAAACAGAAGTGCTAAAAGATTATTATAAAGATAATACTATTGAATATGTATACAACGGATTATTAACAAATAAAAAGTGATTTGTTGATTTATCTATAAACTGTTTAATTCGATATTATTCCCTCTAAGTAGGCTGTAATGTACCTATAATGGCGCTTGCCTATTTAAAGGGAATAATTTCGTTTCGAGCTTATAGCTTAATCAATGTATGCAAAAGATTGGGGGGGACCTGAGCAATACACTTCGTCTAATTTTTTAGACCTCTGATACTTCTCATAACTTTTAATTTTAATAGCATATCCTTTTTCCTTCTTAGTGAAATATTCAAAGAAAAACTGTTCATCAATTCCAGAATAAGCTTTGGTTTCTTCCCATAGCGAGTTAACATCATCAAACAGAATTGATTCAATTTCAAACTCACCAATAATACGGCTTATAGGAGCAGTAGCATAGACAACAACCCTAGTAATATCATTTCTTTTGAATATGGTCTTACGATATTCATATCGTTTATCACCTGAAAAAATCTTATTTGCAAATTCTGGTTTAATTGATAACAATACGTTCATCGATCTGAGCCTCCCTAATGATGTCAATAAAGTTCTGATATGTGATTCGCACAAATCCCCGTGGAGCTGAGTGAACATTTTGAATTACCCCTAATTCAATCAGTCTTCTCATGTTAATTCGCTTTGGAAAAGAATATGCATAAAGGAAATTAACAATAAAAGGTCTACTTTTTTTATAGTGCCAATACTCTAAGAGGGCTTTGTCACTAAAAACGCTTCTCTTTCTACATAGATCAATAAAATGCTGCGGGTCTTTAATGTTAGTGACGATGCTTTCGACAATACCAATAGTTGTAACAACACTTTCGTGGTACCCACCAGTTCGATAAAAGACAATGATGTCGCCAGTATTAAGGTTTCTTTCAATTGATCTGGAGATGAAAACCTTGCTGATCGCATTCCGGAAAGGTTCATTTTCAATATAATCTGATGGTGATTCCGTACGCAGTATGGAATCAGGAAGTAGATTAGTATGATACTCAGGATATATAGGCGTAATAAATATATCTTTGTTCGTATCAATATATGGAAATGTGTATTTTGGATTTATGTCATCAAATGCTGGTTGAAAATCACGAGTATATACTAACTCTGTACCATCCTTAGTACCGTGTTTTGTAAATCCAAAGTCCATAAGCAGATTAATCAGTCTTATTTGTTCAATGCTTTTATCAAAAATAGTGACGTAAATTTCGTCGACACGGAATCTTAACGCGTTGTCGAAGATAATTTTAAGAAAACGTTCTCCGAGTTTGTATCCATTCATTGTCACTTTGAATGTTCCGATCTTTAGGCGCTTCTTTCTAGTGAAAGGAGGGGATATGTTAGAGTAATTTTCGGTTTCACCTTCAATTTTTAAATATAAAAAGGCAGCCACACTATCATCCATCTTACAAACATAAGCTATTTCATCTGATTTTTTATTAAACCAGTTTTCAAAGCCGCGGTAGTCTTCTTTCAAGCTATCAAAGAATGGATCATCAATGTTAATATTCCCCATATACTCTTTTGTAACGGATAGAACCTTATAGTTGATTAGATCGGGATGTTCGCTAGTTACCTTTTCCAGAAAGGAGTCGATAGTAAATACTTTATCAGCGAGGTTTAGCCGCGCTGCTTTTAAGGCTACTTTTCTATCTTCGGTTATTAAAACATCAACTCGCCCCGCGGCTAATTCATTTAATAGTTTGGTATCATTGAAATCGTTTGGGTTTTTATCGTATTGCTTAGATACACCACTTACAATTGATAGCATAGGCGCTACGGTTTTCATTACATGATAACTATCAAGTTTAATTATCATGGAATTAACAGTTTGCGCGTCTTTATATCTTTTAATTTCTTCGATAGTTATGGGATGGATACATTTCGTATAGCCCAGTTTGTCTAGCCATCTGAAAAGAATTCCAATATCAGTTTTCAATACATTGCTCGTTTCACGATAAATAACTATATTAGTATCGAGTAAGACTTTCATTTCATCACTCCTAGTCCTTCGATAAAGTTAAGCAACTGAGTTGCTGAATTCAAACTTTGATTAAAAATATAATGTGGAATATTTAACTTGTTAGCTAGGAATATGGCGTGATGAATTTCTTCATCTTGGAATCGCCGAATAAAGGAAGCGTCATAATCAATATTGTCACGCATTTTAAGACGTTTAGAGATGTTGTTCACGTTATCTGTAATCACAATGCAGGCTATTGGCTCTAATTTCTGAAAGACTGCTTCAGAAATTTTTGAAATAGTGCGTTTTTCATTTATTAAACAAAAATGGCCATCCAATATGAAGGCAGATTCCCTAGTTTTAACTTCCTTAAGACCTTCAATAAGCAGCGCTTGATTAAGATCAATATCTGGAATTAACTTATCCGCTGGCAAGTCTTTATTTTTCAACGCAGAGATAATTCTACTTGCAGAGTAAACGGGAATTTGACATGCATTTACTAATTCATTACAAATTGTGGTCTTTCCTACGCCGTGTATTCCACCAATAAAGATTAAATAGCTCAAGGTATGCTACTCCTCTCGGACTACGACTAATACCCGTATTGTACCATGTATGTAGAATGGTCATGAAGACTGATTTAAATCAAAAATATGAAAGGTATATTATTCAGAGAGATACTCATCAAAACAGTAATGATTGTCCATTACTTTAATAAATTTCCCTTGGAGGTATAGATGAGCCTAGATGAAATTAGGACAAGCCTAAAAGATAGTAATATTGAGGAAGTATCCAATCATTTAATTAATTATTTCATAAATAATAACAGGGCAGTGCATAAATTACTCATTAATAACATTTTTCCGGATCCTTTTAATGAATATTATAAAAAGAAAGAAGTCATGAATCTTCTGGCTCAAGCTCATAAAAAAATTAAAGACAATGATTCCATTTGCCTGCAAGTAAGTGATTTTCACAAAGCAATAGAGATTGTACGGCTTATTGGGGAGTATAATAATCAAATAACTAAAAACTTAACAGAAATACTATACGTTAAATTACCATATGAATACCAACTTCAATTGTTAACAAACTATATTCAGTTCATTCACTTCCGATCTTTATTTGTGGGTTCAGAGAATATAAACAACAATGGGGTCAATGAATATAACTACGAAACAGTACAAAATCAATTGTCTGACTCTAGCGAAATGCTCTCGCTTAGTGATATTACCGAAAGTGCAATTGAATATGCTGAGATTATATTAAAATATATTACTGCAAATAATCAAAATAAAGAGAGAGAAATAAGAAAATACGAACCTAAATCTTTAGATTTTCTGGGGATACTAGATGAGGTAGGTTTTTATAAGGTTCTATACTTAGCTCATTTAAGAAAATCACTTGAAGATGTTTGGAGCAATTATAAATACTTAAACTGGATCACTAAGATAGAGTTGAGTGAAGAAAAATTAATATTCGTTTTCGAACCTTCTGAACCAAAGCTACTTTTAAGTAACAGGATAGCTGTTAAGCGATATATTTTTGAGTTTATAAATACTTGCAACATAGTAAAATATAAAGAACAGAATGCACTAATAGCATCAGAACATATAAAATCTAAAATTACTAATGATATTAGTAATTTCGAATCTATTTTTCTGTACACCTCTGAAACTCACAAGAGAGGTATGGGATTAGATATTCTTATGTGTAGGGTCGCAGAAAGTAAATTAATCCAGTTGTACTATTCAAAACTTGATTCACTTAAATTCGGTAAAAATAAGCAAATTTCTTATGAAAATTTTAAAAAGTGTTATTTATTTCTTTCATACCTAGGGAGAATTTATCATGATTTTTTGACGGAGAAAATTAAAAATGGTGTTTTCACTTATTTTGAAATTTTAGTTCCCCCTGTACCAATTAGTTTTTTAGTGGAAAAAATATCAGAATTCACTGAAATAAGTAAAACCGAGTCCAGAGAATGTTTGGAATTATTTATCTTTAAAAGAGAAAAAGAAGAAAAAATTGATTTGTTTTCCCAACCGTTTATTCGTAGTGGAGAGAACATTTTGTTTACGACCTCACTGTTAGTTCAAATGCAGTATCAGCGAATTATTGAATTAAATGCTGAAATTTATAAAGGTACTCCTAAAAAAATGGGTACTCACTATGAAGAGAACCTTACAGAATCCCTCAGAATGATGAGCCATATAGTTACGAATCCAAATCCGATCAGTTTCATTGCTAGTGATGGAGAACAGGTGCAATTCGACACAGTAGCTCAATTTGATAGCTACATCCTTCTAATTGAAACAAAACGTGTAAAAAGGCCGTTTAATCCAAAAGAGATAAGACAATCTCGCTCCCAACTTGATGATGCTATTAAACAGTTGAACCGTCGGAAGAACATTGTGGAAGAAGACTGGGAAGTTTTTCGTGGAAAATGCTCTTTAAAGTTACCTGAAGAATTTCCAGGCAGAGATAAAATAATAAAAATCGCTTGTTTGAATATTTTTGAGTTTACTGGTCTTATTATCGAAGATTGTTTTGTCGCTGATGTAAGAACACTGAGAAGATTTTGGCATGATCCTGATATTGAAGTAGTTGAGTTTGAAGTAGGGGGGGAAATTCAAAAAAAAGTAGTTGAAAGAATATGGACTGGCGTCAAACCGAATATAGAAGATTTAAAAAGGTTCTTATCAGAATCTTTTTATACAAAAACTTTATTCAGTAGCATGAGTACTAATTATAGAGAAATACTGAATGATGATCTACCTAATATTAAGTCATTTGAGTACGTGCTAGTTGATAATCCATATATAAAATATGCTGGTATGAACAATTAATTTTATCAACTCAAACGAAATAGGTAGTGTATATACAGAAATGAATTTAATAAAGTCCTTCTTCGTTTTGTCACTTAAAGAGCAGTTTGAATAAATAGAATTTATCAGTAGACAGAATTTTAGTTCCTCTTAATGAAAGAGGTCCATCTAGCGATCAATAAAAAATTTGGAGAAATAAAGCCGAACACATTTGCTGTGTTCGGGCTTTTGCATTTCAGGCAATCGTGAGAATTCCTATGCATTGATAGGTGTCAGGGAGATAATATACAATTGGATTCTGTACCGGATACCTAAGCCGCAGTAAAGATAATAATTCATAATAGAGTCCTAAAATAAAGTGGCTGATTAAATGCGGAATACGTTAGTTGTCCCTGGCGTTTGATTTTTATAGGGCTAACCGTTATAAATTGTGGGGAAAATCACCTCCACTTACAAATAGAGCGATTTGATATGCAGTTTCTACGGTCAAAATTTACTGAAAAAGGGAGAAGTCGCGGGCCTTGCGGAGGAAAGTGAAATGTTAAATGTATGAAATTAATTCCAATATAATGGAGGATTCGATAATATTTTGTCGAATACATATTTCATTAATGGGAGTATGATCGAGATTACAATGCGGAGTAAAGGATTAAATTATTCAAGTACCATTGGTATTCTGGTTATGTTAAAGAATAAAGATCAATATTTAAATGAGGTGATGTAGGTAGTGGTAGATTTTCGTAAAAAGACGCTAAAAAAGCACGTTGAGAAAATTATTGATCCGAATGAATTATACAATACATTGGATTTAGCAAGTGATATTGGCCCAATTAGACCTGTACAGCAAACAATATTAAAAAAGTGGTTCGATAAACATAAACAAGACAAAGATGTAATTTTAAAGCTGCATACAGGTCAGGGGAAAACGCTAATTGGATTATTATTACTTCAATCAAGATTAAATCAAGAAACAGGCCCAGCAGTATATCTTTGCCCAGATAATTATCTTGTCCAACAAACGTGTGACCAGGCTGAGAGGTTTGGAATTACCTATTGTACAGCAGCCAAAACTGATTTACCTGATGAATTTATAGAAGGGAAAAGCATTTTAATTACAACTGTAAGTAAGTTGTTCAATGGCGAATCAAAATTTAAATTAGGACCCAAGTCATTGCCTGTATCAACCGTACTTATGGATGATGCTCATGCGTGTATAGGATATATTAAAAATTCATATACGATTACTTTGAAAAATACCAGTCAAGTTTATGATGAGATATTAACATTGTTTGGTCCAGAACTTGAAAAGCAAGCTGTTGGTACTTATGCAGATATTAAGAATAAGGACTTTGAATCTTTTTTGGCAGTACCATATTGGGATTGGCAGGATAAGCATGTTGATGTAGCTCAAATATTATCCAAGAGTCGAGATTTAAAAGAAATTAAATTCGCATGGCCAATCATAAAAGATATTATTAGGGATTGTAGATGCATAATCTCTGGTGAAAGTCTTGAAATAACTCCGTATGCACCTCCTTTAGAGTTATTCGGTTCTTACTTTAATGCCTCACATCGAGTTTTCATGTCTGCAACCATTAGTGATGATTCATTTTTTATAAGGGGCCTGGGTGTAAGTGCAAAAACAGTTCAAAATCCATTAATTATTGAAAATGAGAAATGGTCAGGTGAAAAGATGGTTTTAATACCATCTCTCATTGATGAGTCATTAACACGAACTGAAATAGTTCATTTATTTGCACATAAGAGAAATGCGGCTACTTTTGGAATAGTTGCATTAAATCCGGGTACTAAATATTATGACGATTGGAAAAAGTACGGAGCAATTATAGCGACAAAAGATAATATAGTAACAGAAATAGAAAAGTTGAAGAATAAGGAATATAATTCATCTCTAGTTATCGTAAATAGATATGATGGCATTGATCTTCCCGATAATGCTTGCCGGGTTCTTATATTTGATTCAAAGCCGTTTGCTGAATCTTTGGATGATCGATATACCGAACAGTGTAGAAGTAACAGTGAGGTTACTTCTATAAAAATTGCGCAAATAATTGAACAAGGTTTGGGTCGGGGAGTAAGAGGAGAAAAAGATTACTGCGCAATAATTGTTACTGGAACCGAACTTGTTAAATTAATTCGAAGCAAAGAAACAAGAAAGTTTTTTTCTCAACAAACAAGAACTCAAGTAGAAATTGGAATGAAAATCGGCGAATACGCACAGGAAGATATAAAGGGGGGGATTTCTGCAAAACAAGCATTGATCAATTTAATAAATCAATTGCTTAAACGTGATGACGGATGGAAAGATTTTTACAAAGAAAGTATGGATGAGATGGAAGAGCAGGCAGATGAAAAGAAAATTCTTAACATATTCGAAGCTGAGCAGAAGGCCGACATTAAATATCGGCAAGGAAATTATTCTGATGCTGCAGCAATTATACAAGGTTTAATTGATACTAACATCAAGTCGGAAGATGAGAAAGGTTGGTATCTACAAGAAATTGCTCGTTATACTTTTCCTTCGTCTAAAAGTGAGTCTAATAAATATCAAATTAGTGCGCATAAAAAGAATGAGTACTTATTTAAACCAAGAGAAGGTTTAGTCATTTCAAAAATATCTGCTATTAGTTTGAAGAGAATTACGAATATTATTGATTGGTTAAAGGCCCATGAGAATTTTGAGGGATTAAAGTTAAATGTTGAAGGAATTGTTTCTCAACTTAGATTTGGTGTTGATTCAGATAAATTTGAAAAGGCACTTGATGAATTAGCTAAAGCATTAGGTTTTGTAAGCCAAAGACCTGATAAGCTTTGGAATGAAGGTCCAGATAATTTATGGAAAGTTAAGGATGATCAATATTTGCTTATTGAATGTAAAAATAAAGTTTTAAGTTCCAGAAAGGAGATTGCAAAAGAAGAAACTGGACAAATGAATAATGCTTGTGCTTGGTTCTCAACAAATTATGGTGATGCTAAGGTAAAGAGAATCATGATAATTCCAACAAAAAAAATAAGTCATGCCGCAGGTTTTAATTTAGAAGTTGGTATTATGAGAGAAGGAAACTTGAAAAAACTTAATACAAATGTATTAAAATTCTTTGATGAATTTAAAGAGATTGATTTGAAAGATATTCCTGAAAAGAAGGTTCAGGAGCTGCTTATTATACACAATTTAGAGGTAGAGAGCTTTCTCAATTTGTATACAGAAGTTCCAAGCTACTAGAAGATATGGTAGAGTTAGATATGTTGAAAAGAAACTTGCTTGAGTGTTTTTCCTATAATTCGTTTCAACAAAGTTGAAAATATTGGTCAAGATTTTGGTCAAGAATATTCCGCTTCTATAACTCGGAAGATAGGGGCTAATTTATGTTTATTCCTCAAACTCCCTGATACGACTGGATTCTTGCCCGATAGAACTTATTTACAAGATAATGTTCCTTATCTTGAGGGGGTGGCGCTCACAAGGCGTGAGGGTTCAAATCTCTCCGACCGCATCCCAACAAAAAACCTGTAACTCTTATTACATAAGGGTTCAGGTTTTTTTGCATTTCAACAAGGCATTTTTATCTGGAGCATTTCTTGAAGTTTTCCAGATAGGATTTCTAAGTAAATGAATGGTGTAGAGTTCAAATGTCTCCGACCGCCTCCTAGGAAAAACCTGAAACTCCTTGATACTTAAGGGGGGTGGTTTTTTTTTGTATTTCAAAAAAGTCAGATCTCTTGAGTGTACGGACACGAGTCTCCTATTTAATCACCCTGTAGTCCTGACAGTCCGTTTTAAGCAGATTTTGGTAAATAACAAAAATTGTACAGAAAGACCTAAAGATTCTTAAGGCTTGGACTGGAGGGATCGCAGTACAGTGAAAGCAACGTGGAGCGAAGCTTTTAGCGGAAATGAAAGCGGTTTATCGTTGTGCGGTCATTTCCTTGCTGTCCCAATGCTCCATATAAAATTCCTTAAGGAGGAAATTATTGCAATGAGGAGAATGGGCTTGTTTGCGGTGTCACTGGTGGTACTGTTCGTAATGATGCTGACCAATACCGCCTATGCGGATGTATCATCCCACTATCTTAATCCGCTGATGAAAGGAGCCGACCCGACCATTGAACGGCAAGACGATGGATATTATTATTCGGCGGCAGGCGATGGCAATGTTGTATTGAAACGGCATGAAACTATTCTTGGCGTTTCTACTGCAAAGAGTAAAGAAGTATGGAAGCTGCCCGAAAATCTGGAATTTATATGGGGCCCCGATGCGCACAGGATCGATGGCAAATGGTACATCTACTTCGCTTCCGGCCCGAAGGTTAGCGATGCAGCGGGGCGTTTCGCTTATGGTCACCCCAGCTCCTATGTTTTGGAGAACAGCTCGCCTGACCCATTTGAAGGGACCTGGGAACTGAAGGGAACTTATGATAATGGGGACGGACTTACACCCCAACAAGGATTGCTGAATACGCAAAGCTACGGCCTGCCTACCGGTTTTGTCACCATCAAGGGGCAGAGATACCTCACCTACACCAAATATTTCTATTCAACTGATCCCATAACGGGAAAAGAGACCTTTGACGAATGTCCCACGATTGTCAAAATGAAAAACCCTTGGACGCTGGAAGGCGAAGAGATTACGTTAGCCAGGCCGACCTACGACTGGGAGAAGTATGTTGATAATGTGAATGAAGGCGCAGCCGTGGTGGAGCGAAACGGGAAAGTTTATTTTGCCTATTCCGCCAGCAGCTACACGCATGATAACTATGCCGTCGGCCTGTCCTGGGCCGATTTGAACCAAAGTGTGGAGAATGAAGCGGCATGGCATAAACATCCTGAGCCGATCATGAAACGTTCGGATGAAAACGGCTCTTATTCGACAGGATCGCCTTTATTTTTGAAATCCGAAGACGGTACAGAGGACTGGATTACCTACCATGGCATACCGACCCATAGCCAAGGCGGCAAGAACAGAGAGGTTCGCGCCCAACGGTTTAATTGGGATGATAATGACTTTATCAATTTGGGCATCCCGTCCAACCCTGGAACTGTGCTTAGCCGTCCCTCCGGAGAGGAGAAGAGCGAAGTCTATGAGGCGGAAGACGCACAGTTTTCAGGGGCCGCAAGAGCAACCATGAACAGCATCTATGCCTCGTCCGGCCGATATGTCAGGTACAGCAATGGCAATAACAGCGACTATGTAGAGTTTACAGTCAACACGAATGCAGGGGGAATGTACTCGCTGGACTTCCGCTACAACAACAATACGACAGATCAGGTCACCATGACACTGGGAGTGAATCAAGGGGCTCCGACCACGCTTGTATTCCCGTCTAATGCCGGACCGGAGAACAAGCTGAACTTCGACTTAAAAACCGTACATAACATCAAGCTGAATGCCGGCAGCAACATCGTACGTCTTTCCGGCAAAAGCGCTTTGGGGCTGGACGCTGTTATTGCCAAGAAAAGCGTCCTGTATGAAGCGGAGGGGGCGGAGCTGTCCGGCGGGACGGTAATTGCTCAAGATCACGAGGGATATAGCGGTTCAGGCTTTGTCAGTGGATTCACGGAACCGAACGCGGCGATTAGCTTTACCGTAAACGCTCCTCACGCAGGCAGCTACTCGGTCAAGCTGGCTTATGGCGCTGGGACGGAGGAAGATCGAACCTTGACCATGAATGTGAATGGCACCAAGGTCAAACAATTGAATTTTTTTGGTCTGAAGGAAGGGGACAAGTGGGCCGACCGATATGACAATGTATTCCTGAAAGAGGGAAGCAATGTTATTACTTATAAGTATGAAAGCGGCGATACGGCAAATGTCAATCTGGATTATATCACCGTTACCGAAGCGGCGACCTGGACGTATGAGGCGGAAGCCGCCCAAACGACAGGCGGGGCGGATGCGGAGATCATTCAGGCCCAGGATGGAAATACGGGAATCGGTTATGTAAGCGGTCTGTCCCAAGGGAACTCGTCCGTGGAATTTTCTGTGGATATCGAGTATGCGGCCACCTATGATATCAAGCTACGTTACGCCACAGAGCAGGGCGGCAAAGCATTGTCGCTGGAGGTAAACGGAGCGCCTGTACAGGATATCGTGCTTCCCTTCTCCGGAGGCGCCAAGATGTGGAAGGAACAAATTGTAAGCGTTCCCCTGAACAAAGGGAAAAACAGCATCACTTTTAGGGGGGCAGCCGGAGATTCAGGCGTCATCCATATCGATCAAATTCATCTGAATAAACGCACCCCCTGGAAATATCAGGCGGAAGCGGCTACTCTCTCAGGCACGCCGGGGATCGGCAGGGACCGTCTATGGTTTGAAAGCAACGGTTATGTCGGCTTATTCCAGAAAAAAGGGGATGCCGTCCGCTTTGAAGTGAATGTCCCCTACACGGCGGCCTACACGTCAACCTTGCGCTATTCCGGTGTGCAGTCGACGAATCGAACGATGACCTTATATGTGAATGGCAGTCGGGTCAAGCAAGTTTCCCTGCCGCCGACAGCGAATTGGGATACCTGGACGGACGCGACTGAGACGGTCAGTCTGCAGGCTGGGAAGAATAGCATTGAATTCCGCCGTGAGGAAGGGGATACCGGACAGCTCAATATCGACAGCCTGACCCTGGATAAATTCAGCGGTGGATTCATGAGCACGAAGGCCAAGGAGCTTACCCCTGAGAAAATGGTGAAGATCCAGCCGAAGCACAGCGGCAAGGCGCTGAGTGTGGCTGGTGAGAAGTACAATCAGGGAGCAGCCGTTATCCAATTTTCCAATGGCGAAACCAATAGTCAATTGATGCGATTCATCGATTTGGGAACAGGCTATTACCGGATTCTCGTTATGCGTGGTGCACGTTTCCTTGATATCAAGCCTGATTCAGCTATCCAGGAGCTTATTCTAAATCAGACGATTGAAGATGCTCCGATTCCCTCCGATACCGAACAGTGGCGTCTGGAAAAGGAGGGCGACTATTACAAAATCATCAACAAAAGCAATGGAAAAGTAATGACAGTCAATGAAGCGTCCAAAAGTAACAACGCTGTTATACGGTTGGCCGATGATGAAGGGAAAGACAATCAGCGGTTTAAGATTGAGCTGCGCAACCTTTATGACAATACCTTCTATGAGGTGACAGATGTTACAACTGTCCCGGCGGCCATGCAGGCAGGACAGGAACTGACGCTCTTCGGCACAGTCTCACCGGATTGGGCCACGCGCAAAAGCATCGCCTGGAGCATCAAGGATGCCGGGCAAACAAGAGCTGCCCTAGAGGGGAATGTGCTGTCCGCCACAAGAGCGGGAACCGTCATTGTCACCGCTACGATTGAAGAAGGAAGCGAGCTCGGCGTGAGCTACGCCAAGGACTTTGCTATCACCGTCTCCAAGAAAGACGCGGATGTTAGCCCTGAAAAGGCCACCTATGATCTCTATGTTCCTGGGGATGTAAGCACCAGTATGATATGGAATGAAGCCAAGTCCGTGACCGGGGTGGTATACGCAGCTATAGTATCAAGTGCCGTATACAATGGCACTTTGGGCACGGAGGGTTATACCGTCAGCGGAGATATGTTGACCATCAAGCGCGAGACGATGGCTGCGCTTGGGCTGCAGAGCGGCGATACAGTGGACTTCTCTATCCTGTTTGATCAGGGAAATCCGGCTGTGCTCCGTGTTAATGTGGTGGATAGCTTTGCTTTGACCCATCATGGTATTACGGTGGCAACCGAGGGACACGGCACTGCCAGCGCTAATGTAACGTCGGCTGTCAAGGATACGGAGGTCACCTTAACCGCCACGCCGGATTCGGGACAAATCTTTAAGGGCTGGAAGGTGAATAGTCCCAGCAACCTGATTGTGACGGGAAATACGTTTACCATGCCGGACGAGGCTGTGGTGATTACGGCCATATTCGAAGCGCCGTCCTACAGCGTGACTTATAACGGCAACGGTGCAGCAAGCGGTTTCGCGCCGGTAGATGACAGCACCTATGAGCAGGGAGTCACGGTATCGGTTTATGGCAATACCGGTAATCTCAAGAAGCCGGGCTATCGCTTTGACGGCTGGAATGAAAGGGCCGATGGCAGCGGAATCCGCTACACGGACGGCCAGGTCATCACAATGGGCGGGGCGAATTTGATCCTGTATGCGCAATGGTCGACTACAAATTCCGGTGGTTCTTCCGGAGAAGGCTCGTATGATGAGGATGCATCCCATGGAAGTTCGCCGTCAACACCAAGCCATGGAGTTATTCCGGAGAATAACCATCAATTTACGATTCCAGCAGATAGGAGTGGCGAATTTGGCATCGAGAATGAGATTAAGATCCAGATTCCTGCCGGCGCATCACAAAAGGAATTCCAACTTATCATCAGCAAACTAACAGACACACAAAAACTACTTACGGGCAAAGCTGTTCTAGCCAGTCCTGTATTCGAGATTCAGAAGGATTTCCAAGGGGAATTTGACAAGGAGATCATTCTGACGCTTACTTTCGATCCTGACAAATTAAAGAAGGGTCAGAAACCGGCGGTATTCACCTATGTCGAAGCGCAAAAAAACTGGAGAGAATTAGGCGGGAAAATGAATGATGGCACATCTATTACCGTGAAAGTGAACAGTGGCGCCAAGTTTGCCGTATTCGGCGTCGATCAGGCGGCAAGCCCATCAGATCCGAAACCGGCGGTCAACTTGAGTGACCTGGCTGCACACTGGGCGGAGTCCGATGTCAAACAAGCGATTGAATTGGGCATTGTCAGCGGGTATCCGGACGGCACGTTCAAGCCGGATCGAGCCGTAACACGCGCCGAATTTGCCGCCATGCTCATCCATGCGCTTAAGCCGCAAGAGGCTACCCTTTACAATTCGCCGCTAACGTTCACCGATACGGAGAAGATCGGGGATTGGGCGCTGAATGCCGTGGCTCAAGCGGTGCAAGCAGGGATCATTTCCGGTTACGAGGACGGTTCCTTCCGCCCGGATACCGAGATGACCCGCAGCGAGATGGCCAAGATGATCGCGAGCGCGCTGGGCTTGTCAGACGATAAGGCTTCTACCGCAGGATTTGCGGATGATACAGCTATTCCAGACTGGGCGAAGGATGCTGTGGCGAGCTTGCGTATGCGCGGCATCATGGACGGGAAAGAAGGGAATCAATTCGCTCCCGGCGATCAAGCAACGAGAGCCGAGGCGATTAGAGTATTGCTGAACATGCTGCGCAACAGGTAATAGCAGTGAAGGATCATCGTATGCCAAGGAGGATTGCACATGGTCAAAAGAAAATTCAGACATCTGCTGCTTTGTCTCGCAGTGCTGCTAATGCTGCCGCAATGGAGCGGAGTGGCAGGGGCAGCAGAGTCGATGCCAACTAAGCCGGATTCGGCATCCGTGCAGGAGGGGAAGAATGTGTCGGATTTCTACAATGTTATTATGCAAACTGGAGCCGATCCCTGGGTGTATAAGCACACGGATGGCTATTATTACAATGCCTTTGCAAACGCCAGCGGCGTCATGATCCGCAGAGCGAAAACCATCACGGGCATAGAGGCGGGGGAGAGGAGCCTGGCCTGGGCTCCGGTAAAGGGCACGATGTACAGCTCTAATGTTTGGGCGCCGGAAATGCACTATCTTAAAGATACCGACGGCCAATTCAAATGGTATATCTACTTTGCGGCTGACAACGGAACCAACGCAAACCACCGCATGTACGTGCTGGAGAACGCCAGTGAAAATCCATTGACCGGCACCTGGGTATTCAAAGGGAAAATTACCGATGCTACTGACCGCTGGGCGATTGACGGCACTGTGCTGACTGTCAATGAGAAACATTATTTCATCTGGTCCGGCTGGGAAGAAACAGACGGAAGCTTCCAAAATCTATATATTGCCGAGATGAGCAATCCATGGACCATCAGTTCGGAACGGGTATTGCTCTCGACACCTGACCACGAGTGGGAGTCGTCCCCAGGCAGGATCAATGAAGGCCCCGAAGTCACGATAAAGGGCGACACGATCAATTTGATCTATTCCGCAAATGGAAGCTGGACAGATAGCTATTGTCTTGGACTGATCACGGCCAAGATCGGCGATGATTTGATGAATCCCGACTCCTGGGTGAAAAAAGACACACCGATTTTCTCCAGCGCCAATGGCGTTTATGGGCCGGGTCATCACAGCATCGTCACGTCTCCAGACGGCACAGAGGACTGGATCATCTACCATGCCGCCCGCTGGCCGGGATCGGGGTGGACCCGCAAAGTTCACACCCAGAAATTCACTTGGAATGCGGACAATACGCCGAACCTAGGAGAGCCTGCCGATCCGAACACACCGATTGCCACACCTTCGGGCGAGCCGGTGCGAAAGCGCTATGAAGCTGAAAACGCGCTGCTGGTGAAAGATCCGAGCGGTGAAACTTCTCCTGCTGTCCGGCTGGAAAGCACCGCTTCCGGCGGGATGAAGATCGGCAACATCAAGAACCCGAAAGATTATGCCCAGTTTTCCGTCAATGTGCCGGAAGCGGGATTTTATATGCTCTCCGTTCGCAATGCCAACGGTTCGCCCAATGCGGCCGATGCCTCTCATATTTTGTCGGTTAACGAGAGCTCCGGCGCCAACTTGAACATCGTCTATTCCGGCGCGAATCGTTGGGGGCTGTCTACGGCGAAAATCTACCTTAGGGAAGGCGACAATATCCTCCGCTTCACGAAGGGGAACAACCTCGCCGAGATCGACAGCCTGGATATATTTAAGCTGAATGCATCAGAAATGTTATTCGATGCACCGGGGTACACGTTAGGGCTAGGTGAAACTCGCAGCTTGCCCCTGTATACCGTAACAGGCACGACCTATACGGCTGTTGACACAGGTGCAATCTTCAGTTCTTCCGATCCGAAGGTCGCCGTTATTGACGGAGGGGTTAGGATAAAGGCAGTAAGTGCGGGCAGCGCCACAATCACCGCCACCTATAATGGGAAAACGGCCACAGCGACCGTTACCGTTGCTGGGGAGCCTAAAGTCGTGCAGTCTGTTGCCATTCGCGGATTGTGCAGCATCCTGATCGGCGGGCAGACTAGCGGAGCCTTGCAGGTAACGGCACGCTATAATAACAATGAATTTCAGAATGTAACAGCGGCGGCCCAGTACACCAGCAGCGATCCTGGGGTGGCCAGGGTTGATTCGGATTCTGTGACTCAATCGGTCTATGTCCATGCGGTTAAACCGGGAAAAGCTCTTATTACAGCCGAATATAATGGCAAGAAAGCAGCGCTCAACTTGACTGTCATTGCAGCTGCCGATGCGGTTCAGGTTGCTTCCGTCATGAAGACGCCGTCTGGCGTGGCCCCCAAGCTGCCCGGTGTTGTTGATGTGGTCTACAACAGCCAAGCGAAGAAGGCGGAGGTTGTCAGCTGGGAGCAGGAGGGGATTGACTTTAACTCACTCGGCACTGTTCAGGTACCTGCCACTTTGAAGCTGGACGGCCGTGATCTTCCTTCCGTCATCCCTGTAAATGTGATTCCTGGATGGGGACTAGATGAGATCGTGAACCAACTCCGTAATAAGCTGGCTAACTTCTCCTACCCCTTAGGCGACGGACTGGGCAATTATAGCCAAGCGAAGTATGAGGCCTTCGTCGCCGAAGTGAATAAGGCGGAGGAGATGGCTGCAAACGCCGATCTGAGCAGAGAACAGTTTAATGAAGAAGTAGATAACCTTGCTACAGCGGAAGCAGATTTGTTAGGCTCGCTGATCAGCGTTCAGGACGGGGTCATCTATAACGCTTACCGGGATTTCTCGGGCGATACGGTTGGCAAGTACCCGTACGGTATTACCACCGAAGATCTGACCAATGGCGCTACCGCCACGGTGCAGGAAGAGGCCGGGAACCAATTCCTCCGGTTAACCACGACTGCTGTTTCGGGCAAAGCCAACCTGTTCCTGCCCTACGCAGGTGAGGTAAAGGCTGAGGGGGATGAGCGCATCGTCATCGAATACCGTGCCAGACTCAACACCAACTTCCAATACGCCAACGGCGCCATGGTACGAAATGACAGCGGCACAGGCAATTATTCCATGGTCACGGCTTTTGATATGGGGAAAATTGTCGTCCAGAATGGACCTTCCACGAAGGTTAAAGTTCAAGACCATCAATACAATACCTGGTATACAATTAAAATGGTGGCAAACGGGGATGCCAAGACGTATACCGTCTACATCGATGATGTTGAGGTGGCTAAGGACTACAGCTTCCGTCACACAGGCGGCGATAAGCTGACCGGCCAGCGGTTCGGCATCGACGGTTATGCCAACGCCTCTATCGACTTTGACGATTTCAAAGTGATGGTGACAGGAGGACCGAAGGCTGCGCCAAGCGGGCTCAACAGCACGAACGAAACAGCGGTTGGGGCGAAGGATGGTCGCATCATGGGGGTCACTCCCTCCATGGAGTGGTCCTCCGATCATGGGGACACCTGGTTGCGAGTCGAAGGGGGGACCCTGGCAAATCTTTCTCCAGGGACTTACTGGGTTCGTTACTCTGAAACAGATACCCATAAAGCCAGTCCTCATGTGGCGTTGACCATTGCGGCCTATACACAGCAGTCGGAAAATGACGATAATCATCCCGTCGTCCCAACTTCACCTTCTACTGGGGTCAAAAACGGGGATGGCAGCTTCACCACCAGCACCACCGACCAGACGACCGGTACAGTGACGGAGATTACGGTGTGGCCGAATGGCGACCGTGAAGTGATAACGAAAGAACGCAATGGTACCATTACCGAGGTTGTCACCAAACAAAATGGAAGCAAACGCGAGACCGTGAGCAAGCCCGATGGCAGCAGCCGCTCAATCACCACAGATACGCAGGGAGTCACGGTTGAGACCACCACGACTTCTACGGGCGGAGTGACGGCCGTTGTCCATTTGCCCGAAGGCGTGGCGCAAGCGCGGGTCACAATTCCGTTCAAGCATGCTTCTGTTTCCACCGTGGCCTTTGCGATTCAGGAAAATGGAACCAAGGCAGTGATCGGCACGGTTATCACCGAAGATGGATTGAGCTTTACAGCCAAAGGCAATATGACGGTGCAACTGATCGACAATAAGGTTGTTTTCCAGGATGTGCCGAGCGGCCATTGGGCTGCGGAGGCGATCGCCTTCATAGCAAGCCGCGAATGGCTGCTCGGAACGGAACCGGGGATCTACGCCCCAGACGTATCTATGAGTCGTGCCATGCTATTTACCGTACTGGCCCGTGTGCACGGCATTGAAACGGAAGGCGGTGAATATTGGTACAGTAAGGCGAAAGACTGGGCTAATGCTTCCGGGATCAGCGATGGCAGTACACCTGAAGCTGACGTTACCCGGGAACAGCTGATTACTGTCCTGCACCGTTACGCCGGAAAGCCCACTGCAGGCCATAATGTCAAGAGCTTTGGAGACAGCGGCGAAGTGTCCCTCTGGGCAAATGAGGCCATCGCTTGGGCTGTATCGGTCGGTATACTTAGTGGCAAACCAGGGGACCTTTTGGAGCCTGGCAGCGTTGTTTCCCGGGCGGAAGCAGCCACCCTGCTCGCGCGCTTTACAGCGTGGCGCAGCAAGACGGATGAGCTGTTAGTTGGATACAGCGAATGAGGTCCCTTTGCAGGCCTGCGGCTTTTGCCGCAGGCTTTTTGCCGGTTCATAAAGCCGGATTCCGAATTTTTTCCGAGAGGTTCCTGCTGGTTTGAAGGAGAAACAAAAATCGTACAGAAAGACCTAAAGATTTTTAAGGCTGGGGATGGACGAAACGCGGTACAGTATAAGCATCACATCCGATACTAATTTTCAGCAAGAAAGAAGGGGAACCATGGAAACAACGCATGCCGCCGCAGGAAAGGATCAAGCACCGGCAGCCAAAGAAGCTTTTTATCAGACAAAGCGGTTCCGGCAGAATATCCCACTATTGATCATGCTTATACCGGGATTGCTTTATTATCTGATATTCCGCTATATGCCTATGGGTGGTCTTGTGATCGCTTTTAAGAACTACAATTTTCATGATGGCATATGGTCAAGTCCGTGGGTGGGGTGGAAATATTTCGGGGTTTTATTCCATTCCCATGTCACGCTGCAAATTATTTGGAATACGCTTACCCTGAGCGTGCTGAGCCTGATCTTCGGGTTCCCTGCGCCGATTATTATCGCGATTGCCTTGAATGAGGTCCGGAAGAGTTGGCTGAAACGCTGGATTCAAACCATTATTTATTTGCCTCATTTTTTGTCCTGGGTTATCGTTGCAGGCATTATCCTGACCCTGTTCGCCATCGACGGCGGTACGATTAACAAGTTGTTGGGGCAGTGGGGGATGGAGCCGGTGCCTTTCTTGTACCGTGCAGACTCATGGACCGCGATTTTTATTGGCTCCGGCATGTGGAAGGAGATGGGCTTCAGCGCGATTATCTATCTCGCCGCGCTCTCTGGCATTGACCCCAGCCTGTACGAATCTGCGGGGATGGACGGCGCAGGCAAGCTGAGGCAGATTTGGCATATCACGCTGCCAGGCATTCGTCCTACGATTATCCTGTTGCTGATTCTTGGCATGGGCCGCCTGATGGAGGTTGGATTTGATCAAGTTTACAATTTGCAAAATCCTACCGTTCTGCAGAAAGCGGAGGTTATCAGTACCTACGTGTACAAAGTGGGGCTGCAGCAAGCCCAGTTTGGCTTGACCACAGCCATGGGATTGTTTGAATCCTTCGTCGGCCTGGTGCTTGTGCTGTCGGCCAATGCCTTGGCCCGCAGATTCGACCAGGGGTTATTCTGAAGAAAGGAGGGAAATTCTCGTGAGGGAATCCACAAGCGGAAAAATATTTTCAATCATTATACACGTCGTATTAATTGGCATTTCGCTCACATGCATCCTGCCTTTCCTGCATCTTATCGCGCTGTCCGTAAGCTCAGGGCATGCAGTTGACTTGGGGAGAGTCTGGTTCTGGCCGGTGGGGCTTGATTTCACCGTATATAGATACTTTTTTGAAAATACGCCAGCTCTGCGCGCTTTTTCCAACAGCGTGATCATTACCTTAGGCGGAACGGTTTTAAGCATGCTCGCCACCGTATTGACGGCTTATCCGTTATCCCGCCGTTACCTTTATGCCCGGAAGCCCATCACAACGGCCGCCCTGTTCACCATGCTTTTCAGCGGAGGCATGATTCCTACCTATCTGGTTATGAATAACCTGCATTTGACGAACACGTACTGGTCCCTCTGGCTTGGTGGGCTGATCAGCACCTATAATTTGCTCATTATGAAAAGTTATTTTGAGAGCATCCCGGGAGAAGTGGTGGATTCCGCCCAGATTGACGGTTGCGGTGAGGTCCAATTGCTCAGACGCGTCATCCTGCCTTTGTCTCTTCCTTTGCTCGCTACATTGACGCTATTCTACGGAGTAGGCTACTGGAACATGTTTATGAGTGTTATTCTGTACATCAATAAGACGAGTTTGCAAAATCTCACCGTCATCGTTCAGGGAATGCTGCAAATTCAGGGGAACTTCAATGTATCGGCCATGGATATGATGCAGCAGCAGGAAATGGTATCCGAAAAGCTCAAGGCCGTTGGGGTGATGGTTATGGTTGTCCCCATGCTCGCGGTCTACCCGTTCCTGCAGAAATATTTTGTCAAAGGCATTATGCTTGGTTCTATCAAAGGTTAGCCAATCATGCTGCGGCATGAACCAGTGTTATTTCAGGGTTAGCGGCAACAACGAAATTAATCATAGATTGAGGGGGAATCCACATGTTTGGACAAACATCCGCACCAAAAATGAAGGTCACATTAGCCTTGGGACTGTCGGCGGTTATGGCCGTAGGGGCAGCTGGGTGCAGTCAAAAGGAAGAAGGGACAAAGGGGAAAGCTGAAGGAAAAGCCACCATTACCGTTTCCAACTACGACAGGGGCAATATTCCAGCAGCAGAGGGAACGGTCGAAGACAACCGGTGGACCAAGTGGATCAATGAACATTCTCCGGTTACGGCCAAATTTGTGCCGGTGGATCGGGCAGAGGCAGTCAAAAAGCTGAATGTATTGTTCGCATCGGGCAGTGCGCCGGATATCGTCAATGATTTTGATACGGGGTTCCGTAACTCCCTGTACCAGCAGAAGCAGCTGATGCCACTGGACGATTACTTGAAGTATGCGCCTGAATACCAGAAGCTCCTGGACAAGTACCCTCAGCTTCGCAAAATAGGCACCAAGCCGGACGGCAAGCTTTACGAAATCGGTAAAATTAATGAACCTCATTTGCAGAGCGTAGCTTTCATTCGAATGGATTGGCTGAAAAAGCTGAAGCTGGAGGTTCCGAAAACCACAGAAGAGCTGCTTGTCGTTCTGAAGGCATTCGTTGAGCAGGACCCGGATGGCAACGGGAAGAAGGACACCTATGGAACCAATATGAGCTATACCTCGGACGGCATGGTGGATTCCATGTTCGGCTCGTACGGCTGGAAAATCTCCAGCGATGACAAAATCGTAAGAACTTGGGATAACACGTTGGAATCTCTTAAATTTAAGAAGCGATTGTTTGAGGAAGGACTTATCGACAAGGATTATCTGGCGGACAAGAATGGAGCCAAAGCCAAACAAGACTATCTGAATGGTAAAATAGGCGTTTATCTTCCACCTGCTATCAGCAACTGGTTTGAAAGTACCGTGACGGATGTCAAAACGCTCCGCAAAGTTGTACCGGAGGCGGAGATTGCGCCAATGGCGCAGCCTAAGTCTCCCATGGGGCAATTCGTTCATCATGTCGTCAATCCGGTTCAAATGACAACGGTCATCAATGCCGCAGCCAAAGATCCCAAGGCCGCTATGGAGTACATTAACTTCATGATCAAGCCGGAGAACGCCCTGATTCTGAGAAAAGGAATTGAAGGCGAGCATTGGAAAAAAGGAGCGGACGGTTTCCCTAAGGTTATTGATCCTGCGAAGAATGCCAAGGAGCTGGATTGGGCGATGGACTACACCATGTTCTACTCAATCCCTGAGAACCCGCTTCTGATTTCCACCACTGCGTTCGATGTGAATGATCCTGACCAGAAGGCCGGTCTGGAGATGCTGAAGAAAGCCGACGAGTTTCTGCTTAATCCCGAGGCACAGTATCCTGCGCTGAGTCACTATGAGCATATGCCAACTTTGCCGAGTGATTTGGTCGTGATCAATACCAATGTGGACAAAGAGATCAAGGACATCTATACCAAAGGCATTATCGGCGGGGCCAAATATACGCCTGAGCAGGCCGTTGCAGATGCCAAAGCTGCCTGGGAGAGAGGCGGCGGCAAACAGATTGAGGAATTTATGAATACTTGGTATAAAGAAAATAAGGGCAGAGCCTTCCTAGGCAAAGATATTCTGGATTTGGTTCGCTCCCAACACAAGTAAGGGCTGAACGCATAGGTGAAATGCGGACTTGGTTCGGCAAAGGCCGGACCAAGTTTGTTTTCGGAACATTTTATATAAGAAGGAGTATATGATCATGACAAATGAAAAGCTGCTTCACAAAATTGGACTGATCGTCGACAAGCTTATGAATCTGGGCGGCAGCGACTATGAGAAGGATAAAACTGTGCTCCACGCCGATACAAAAAAAGGGATTGTCCAACGGGATTTTGGCATTGAAGAGTGGGACTGGCCCCAAGGCGTCGGCCTTTATGGTCTATATAAGCTGCAAAAGTTTTACAGCGATCAACGCTATAAGGATTTTTTTCAAAACTGGTATTCCCGCAATTTGGACGTTGGTCTGCCGTCAAAAAATATTAATACGACCGCTCCATATCTGGCTCTCGTTCTGCTCCTGGATCAGCTTGAGCCTTCCAGCCAGTTGGAACAGCTCTGCCGGGAGCATGCGGACTGGCTCATTCATGAGCTGCCCAAAACCAAAGAAGGCGGCTTCCAGCATACCGTCACGGCCATTGGCAACCGGGATGGCATCCATTTGCACAATGGACAGTTATGGATCGATACGCTCTTTATGGCCGTTCTTTTCCTAAACCAGGCGGGGCGCAAGTTCCAACGGCCAGACTGGGAGCAAGAAGCCGTGCACCAAATTCTGATTCATATCAAGTACTTGTATGACAAACAGACCGGGCTGTTTTTCCACGGCTGGAGTTTCGAGCGCAACGATAATTTCGGCAGCATCTTCTGGTGTCGCGGTAATTCCTGGTTCACCTACGGTCTCGTCGATTACCTGGAAACTTGTCAAGATACGATTCACCCGGGTGTTCGTCAATTTCTAGTGGATACGTATAAGGCTCAGATCCATGCGCTGGTTCCGCTTCAGGCCGCTTCCGGTCTCTGGCACACCGTCCTGCAAGATCCGACCAGCTATGAAGAGGTGTCCGGATCGGCCGCAATTGCCGCAGGTATCCTAAAAGGGATAAAATCTGGTATACTAGATTCCTCCTATCAAGCTGTTGCAGACAAGGCGGTCGAGGCGGTTTGCCACAACATCAGCGAAGATGGAACCGTGCTGAATGTATCGGCCGGAACCGGAATGGGCATGGATCAAGAGCATTACAGGAACATTACCATTATGCCGATGGCATACGGACAGTCCCTTGCACTTATTGCCTTGTACGAAGCTTTACAATAATACGGGGAAACACGACGAAACGTGACGCGCTTCCTTCCTATGTAGACAGGTAAAATAAAAACCTCGTTTGCTGGGAAGGAAGCGTTTTGTACTGCAATATGACATTCAAGGGGAGAGCCGATTGCATTTGAGAAACTGGCCGGGGGCTATAGCCGGAAAAATAAAGGGCAGCTTCAAGATCAAGCTGATCGTGCTGCTCTCGTGTATGGTCACACTTGCTTTTGCTTTGGCAGGTTGGATGGTGTATCGTTCCAATATCCAGTTAATGGAAGATGAAATCAGCAAGCAGTTCTCCATCGCCAACGAACAATCGTTGGCCAGACTGGAGATGTCTTTCCAGGAAATCAACCGGGTCTCCCAGTCGATTATCCTGAATCCGTCCATTGAATTGTTCCTCAAGGAGATCGTTCCACAAAGCGATTCCTACACGCAATTCAAGAACCGCAAGTATGTGGAAGAGCAGTTGAATATGCTGCTGGTGGATGCGCCGTCCATCCGCTCCGTGTTCCTATACAATGAGAATGGCGAAATGACGGTCCTCTCCAAAAATGGCGCTTCCGGCGAGCCGGGAACGGAGGACTTGAACAGGATGATGGAGAAGCTTAAACCCCATCGGGGAAATCTGGTATGGGGCCGGGCCGAAGCGGCCAGCACCATTGATCCGGACGGCCGTAGAACGGTTCTGGTTGCTGCCAGACGGATGCTCAATGAAAAATTGATCCCCTACGGTACGATGGTGATGGTGATGGAGGAAAGTCTGGTTTCCAAAGTGCTGCGGGATCTTACAGAGAACGGCAGCGGCAAGGTGCTGCTTCTGGAGCCTATGGGAAGCATGCTCTACACCAATATGGACCCAAGTGAGATGGAACAGCTCCTGCAGCTGACAGAGGCAAATTATCCCCGTTATGTCAAAATGAATGGCATCAGCTATCTCTTTGTCCGCCATGAGCTGATTCCGGCAGGCTTTACCCTTTACGGTGGGGCCTCCCTTCAGGAGATACAGAGAAAAAATAAAGATATCATCCAGGTATTGGCTTTTGCTGGAATCGGGGTGATCCTGCTTTGTGCACTTCTGATTACGATTTCCACCCGGACGCTTCTGACGCCTCTGGCCCATCTGATGCAGGGACTGCGAATGCTGCGTTCCGGCGATTTCACGGTTCGTGTCAGAGTGGATTCCGGCGACGAGTTAGGCTACATCGGAGACAGCTTCAACAGCATGGCCGAGCAAGTGAGTGAGCTCATCAATAAGGTATATCTGGCTCAGATCAGCCAGAGGGAATCGGAGCTTAAGGCTATCCAGGCACAGCTGAACCCCCATTATCTGCACAACCTGTTCAATGAGCTATATTGGAAGCTGTACACCAACGACCAGGAGGAGACGGCGCTTCTGATCAACGCCATCTCGGAGATGTTGAAGTATTCCCTAAAATCTGTTCAGACGGATACAACGCTTGGCGAAGAGCTGCATCAGATCCGGAATTACCTCAAGATCCAGACAGAGCTCTTCATTGGCGAGATTGAAACCATTATACAAGCTGAGGAGTCTCTGCTGAATCTACGGATGATGCGATCCCTTTTGCTGCCGGTGGTGGAAAATGTTTTTGTGCACGCTTTCCGTGATATGGAGAAAGACCGGGTGTTGCGAATTAAAGCGTTTCTCTTAAATGAAGCGCTGCATATTGAGGTAGCTGACAACGGATGCGGCATGGATCAAGAAACGTTGAGATCCTTGACAGCGGCGGAAACGAATCTGCCGGACGGCAATAAGACGGGTATCGGTTACAAAAGTGTGCTGCGGCGCATTCAACTGGTATATGGGCCCACGTATGGCGTGGAAATAACCAGCAGCCCAGGGAAAGGAACGGTAGTTCACATGACGCTGCCGATTAAATATGAAGCTCTGGATAGTCATGAGGAGGGGATCGGATGAAGGGCAAGCTGTTTATTGCAGAAGATCAGCCCAACTTCCGCAAGGGGCTGCTGAAGCTGGTGGGGAAGCGGGCCACCGATTGGGAGGTGTCGGGGGAAGCGGCCAACGGCCGGGACGCCTTGATCATGATGGAGAAATGTGTTCCGGATTTCTTGCTGACCGATATTCGGATGCCCCATATCGATGGTCTGCAGTTGGCAGAAGAAATCAGAAAGCGCGGCTGGCTGACGAAGATTGTGATTGTCACCGGATTCAAGGATTTTGAGTATGCCCAGTCAGCGGTTAAGTTCGGGGTGCTGGACTTTATCACCAAGCCTTGTGTGGAATCGGATATCTTAAGCGTACTCGATCGAATTTATGCGCAGCTGATTGAAGAAAGCCAATCCCAGCTCTTGGTGGATGGCTGGAAGCGTCAGCATGAAGACAGCGAGCTGCGCGCGGCTATTATGGGGATGCCCTGCAGCGGCGAAGAGGTGGAGGCACTGCTGAAGCAGATGAAGCAATGTGAGCTGCATTTCCTCCGTATCCCTACCTACTTCCCCTTGGAGAAGCAGTATTCCGCCCAGGATGTGCCTTTATTGCAGTTTGCTTTCACTAATATTGCCGGAGAGCACCTGACTAAATGGTTTTCGGGTGGCTTTCGCCTATTTCCCTTAAATGCATCGGAGTGGGCTTTATTAGTGGATAGAAGTGCTTCCCGGATGGAGACATCTCCCTCATGGCTGCAGATACTTTCCGATTCGATCCTTCATTATCTGAGACTGCCGCTTGAATGCAGCGGACAAGGGCTTTGCGCCACTATGGAGGAATTGCACGCGGGCTACAGACGGTATTGCCAGGAAGGAGAAAGGGACCACGGTTCTACCAATGAATCACTGCTTAACCAGACGGCGCTTTACGAGAAGGAGAAGGAAATTGTAACCTGGCTGATGTCGGAGGATAACAGTCGGCTCGCCCGGGAATTGCAGGAGCAAGCTATCCGAATCAGTCAGTTACCCCCGCAAACCGCCAAAATTGAAGCGCTGCTGCTGGCTGCTGCCATTCAACGGTTGGTGCAGGTTCAGTTTCCCGAATGGCAAATGGCCGTGCTCCCCATAGAGTGGGATTCCGTCTACAAATGTGCGACGCCGGAAGATGTCGCAGCATGGCTGCAGAGATATTTGAATGAATTCCTCCAATCCCATAACAATTGGCTTGCCAGCAAGAATGATAATCCGGTCAAGCAGGCGATTCGGTTTATTGAAGAATCCTATATGGGCGTATGCGGCTTGGCCGAGGTGGCGGCCCATGTTCATCTCAACCCCAGCTATTTCAGCAATCTGTTTAAAAAGGAAACCGGGGAAAGTGTAACCGGTTATATTCAGAATCTGCGTGTACAGAAAGCGAAGCTTTTGTTGAAAAGCACAGATATGAAAATATTCGAAATTTCCGAGGCGACCGGCTTCAACGACTCCAATTATTTCACGCATTTGTTCAACAAAATAGCAGGTGTCTCCCCCAAGGAATACCGCAAGCAGATGGCCGGTCAGTGACTCTTCCGGGACAGATGTTTCGCTTTCGAGTTTTATAGTAAAAAAGGCGTTCACTCAACCGGGTGAACGCCTTTTTGCCAGATCGGCAAAATTATTGACCTCGCCATTTATCATTTTCTGGATTCAGTACAGTACCTGAAGATAACATTCTTTCACTTTACTTCAATAATAACAGGTGTTATTGTTTTTCCATAACCAGGGGGAGATCATGATGCCGAAAAAATGGTTTTACCGTTTACTGTTTTCATATTTTCCGATTTTTTTTAGCTTAACCTCGATCCTCATTTTGCTTACTTTCATGCTTCTGAGCGGGCTGTCAAGAAGGGAAACAGTCAACGTGAACCAGCAGTTTACGCTGCATGTCGTTCAGTTAATCGATCATTCCCTTAGGGAAATCGATAATGCACTCATCAAGGATATTGAATCCGATGCAAAGCTGACAGCTTTTTTCCAAAGGGACCCGTCGCTTTCCTACTTCAATAATTATGAAATATCGAGAAAAGTCAGTGAAATGATCGCTTTGAACGGTTTTATTGATTCCGTCTATTTGTACCGCTCTTCCGATCAGATGGTTATGAGCAAAAACTCGTTCATTGCGTTGGAGAAGTTCGGGGACCGCGAGTTCGTTATGCAACGGCTGCAAATGGGGACCTTCTACGAGTTGTCCGGTAAACGTGAATACTTCGAATTTCAGGATTCGGAGCGTTTCCCGTCCACTGTTGTTTCGATCGTCCGCAAATACCCGCTGCTCGTCGGTGGGCAAGGGCTGATCGTGGTCAACATTTCCTTGACCAAAGTGGAGCAGATGATCAGAGAGTTGACCGGCACAAACGTTAATTTTGTCGGGATCAGGGACTACGCGGGTAACGTCATAGTGGGGGAGAAAGACGCTAAAGCTCAGGGCACGATTCTTTCCGAAGTGAAGTCCGATTATACCGGTTGGACCTACACGGGGGGCGTTCATGATGAGCATCTATTCCAGTATGCTTCTGTGTTTTCTTACATATGGGTTGCCGCAGGACTTCTGGTCGTCGTCGCAGGCACAGCTTGGATGACCTTTGTTACGAGACGAAATTATAAGCCGATCGAGGAAATCATGAATCAAATCCATCGTTATTCCGCCCAAAAAAGCGGAAAGCCCTCCAAACAGGTGCAGGATGAGTTTAAATTCATCGAGCAGGCGCTGGATCATTTAATCGAGGAGTCCCATACGTATCAAAAAATGCATGAGGAAGACTCGCTGTTCCGCAGGCGTCACTTTTTTGTCGAGCTGCTGGAGGGCAACCGGCCCATTGAGCTGACGGAGTGGGATTCCGAGTTGGAGCGGTTGAATTTGCCGGTTCAATTCCGTTCGCTAGGCATCGTCGTGGTGGAAATCGATAAATATACCAGGTTAACGGAAAAATATACGCACCGCGACCTGTTTTTGTTGAAATTCGTCGTGAACAGCGTCATGAAGGAAATGACGGAGTCGCAGCCTTTGACCGTATGGGCCGAATGGACGTCACAGCATCAGTTGACTGCTCTTTACCAATTGGAGGAACAAGCGGCGGATGGGGAGCTGAGGCTGGAGACGCTGACCGGAAACGCTCGCGAATGGGTGGAGGCTAATCTTGACTTTACGGTGACGGCCGGAATCGGACCCGTGGTGGAGCGGATTGAGGATATCCCCAAATCATACGCAGTCGCGAAGGAGGCGTTGTCCTTGAAAGCGAGCCTTGGATTAAACAGGGTGATCGCGTATCATGAAACCGAGCGGCAGGAGGACGGGACGTACCGGCATTTGCAGACGATTCGCCTCTTCTCGCGTGTGCTCCGTACGGGCGAAGAGCCTTGGCGTCCGATTCTCAGCCAGTTGTTCCAGGAAGCTCGGGCCGGCCGGTTATCGCGGGAAGAGCTTGTGCAATTCCTGCATACGCTTAATCACCACTTGTATCGGGAAATGATGGAGTTCCCCGCCGATATTCAGGAGCTGTGGAAATCGGAGGCGCTGCCCAGCTTGAATCAAATTCACGATACATTCGATGTGGCGGAGGATTTGGAGACGCAGTACGAACGGGTTTTGGGGGAATTCGAGGTTAAAGTCCGGGAGTTGCAGGAAAGCCGCAGCCATTATGCCTTAGTCCGTGAAGTTAGGGAGTACATGGACAAGGAATACGCCAATTCGGATATGTCGCTGAATCATCTTTGTGATGTGTTTGGGCTGAATGGTAAATATGTAAGCCGGCTGTTCAAAGAGGCTTACGGTGAAAAGCTGGTAGATTATTTGGTTAGGGTCCGCATAGAAAACAGTCAGCGTCTGCTGCTCGAAACGGCGCTTTCTTTACAGGAGATCGCCAATGGTGTCGGGTATATTCACGATATTTCGTTCATCCGCGCATTCAAGAAAGTCGTAGGCACAACTCCGGGCGAATACCGGAAGCAGCATGGCAAAAGCCCGTCGTGACAGGGCTTTTTTCTTTTTGGTTCATCGCGGATAATCGGTTAGCTGGACGATTTTTTCCTTTTGGTTAACCGCAGGAAACATGTAAATTGCTTAAGCAACCGTGGGGAAGCTATAGTGCAAATAGGAGCCGGCACACCGGTTCAACAATTAGCGAAGGTGAACGAAGAGGGGGAACTACAACTAATGAAGAAGCGATTATGGAAGGGTCGCAAGCTCACTGCGGGTACGGCAGCGATGCTGCTTATGAGCGTAGTCGTATCCGGCTGCGGATCGAATGAGACGACGGCGCCAGCCAAAGAAAGCAACAAGGCGCAGTCTACCGCGACCTCGGAAGCAAGAGGGAAAATTACCGTATCTGTGTACGAACGCAATAATATCCCGCCGGAAGAAGGCAACTGGGAGAAAAACCGCTGGGTGGAATGGATCAATAAAAACGGTCCCGTCGATGTGAAATACGTGACGGTGCCGCGCTGGGAATCGCTGCCGAAGTTCAATGCTCTGTTCGCAACTAGCAGTGCGCCGGATCTGATCCTCGAATACGATACAGGTTACCGGAATCAATGGTACAGTCAAAAGCTGCTGATGCCGCTTGATGATGTCATCGCCAAGTACAGCACGACTTACAAGGAGCTGATGTCGCAATTCCCGCAGTTAAAGAAGCTCGGTACGAAGGATGACGGCAAAATTTATGAAATCGGCAAGGTGAATCCGCTTACCTCCGGCCACCGCATCTATATCCGAGAAGATTGGTTGCAAAAGCTGAATCTTCAGAAGCCGACAACAACAGAGGAATTCCTAAACGTTGCCAAAGCGTTCGCCACACAAGACCCAGACGGCAACGGCAAAGCGGACACGTTTGGTCTGAACCTGAGCGGAAATGCCAATTCAATCATCACACATATGTTCGGTTATGGGGAAGTTGCTTGGCGTTTTGAAGGAGATAAATTCATCCATGAATGGGACCGGTTGAAGGCGGCCACTGATTTCCAGAAGCAGTTGTTTGATGCCGGCGTGGCCGATAAGGATTATTTGGCGGATAAGAACGGGGAAAAAGCGAAGCAAGATTTTCTTGCTGGCAAGCTTGGCATGTATTTAGCTCAGGATATTGCTGTGAACGATTATGACGCTTTTGTCAAAAACAGCCCGAATGGCAAACTTTCCGTCATGCAGCTGCCCAAATCGCCATTCGGCCAATTCAGCCCGGTCATCTCCAGCCCGATCCAGATGGTGGGGGCGATTAACGCTTCGGCGAAGGATCCTCAAGCTGTGATGAAGTACATCGATTTCATGATCAAGCCGGAAAACGCAAAAACGCTGCAGAACGGACTGGAGGGCGTGAACTGGAACAAGGACGCGGCTGGATGTCCGAACCCGATCGACGCCGAGAAAAATAAAAAAGAAATTTCCTATACCGGCGATCTGAATATGATGGCTTCGACGCTGCTATACGGCAAGTGCTCGTTCAGCGCCCAGAAACCGCAAAATACGGAAACATTGAAGAGGCTGCGCGATCTGGCGCTTCAGTCGGAAGCGGCTTATGTAACGAAGGAACGTCCGATACCTACCTTGAAGCCGGAATATTTGCCGGTGCTGCCTCAGGATTTGTCCTTAATCGTCAAAAACGTGGATCAACAGATCAAGGACCTGTGGGCAAAATCGATCGTCAGCGGCAAAGCTTATACGGCCGATCAGGCGCTGAAAGATGCCAAAGAGACTTGGGAGAAGGCTGGCGGAGCCAAAGTTGATGACTTCTACGCGAAATGGTATGCAACGAACAAAGCGAATGCCTTCCTGCTGGAGGACTTGTACAAATTCGGCGAAGATGCTGTGAAGCTGTATTCGAATAAGTAAGGCAATCGTAAAGCAGGGGAGGGAAACGGTGGCGAAGGGGAAAAAGGGGAAGTTTCGCAATAGTCGCGGCCCTTTTCCCCGGCATCCCGACCTATCACACTTGCGCATCTGCTTTGTTAAGTAAGGCCGGAAAGAGAGGGATAGAAAATGAACCCGCATGATCGTGCAAGCTTAACGCAGGATCCGGTATTGGAGCGGGCCTTCCGGGAGCGCTGCCGGTTGCTGCAAGAGGAGATCTTGCACAATCCGATTCCGGAACACGACAAGTCCCGGAGAAGAATGTACTACGCGATAGTTAGGCTAGCGCGGCAGTTCGAGACGGAACTTGCGTTGTCGCACCTAGCGGCCGTCAACGATCATCCTGGGCATGACGCGATGTTTTTCCGGCATGCCAATATCGATGCATGGCTCCGCTTTGGGCGGCAGTATGACGAAAGCTTGCGGCTAAAGGTGAAAGCCAGCATGCAAAATGAAGGGTTGTACCGGATGGAGAGCGGTACGGAAAACCACAAGATCATGAACGCCGTTGCGGGTTATTTAACCGCCCAGAGCTGGCCCGATTGGGAGCATGCGTCGGAGGTAAAAGGACGCTGTTCCCGGTATCTGGACAACTACCTGTCCAGCGTTTGCCGGTTCGGTCAAGGTGAGTTCGATTCTCCGACGTATAGCGTATTCTATCTAAATACGCTGGCTACGCTCTATGATTTTGCAAAGGATTCGTCATGGAAGACAAGAGCGGCGCACATGATGGACTGGTATTTAGCAAACACGGCAGGGGAGTGGCTCGACGGCTTGTATGCAGGAGCCCATTCGCGGGACTATCATCCGACGCAGACGTTTGATGCAGCGCCGGCCGGAACCGTTGCCGCCTGGCTTTATTTCGGAGGCAGACAGCCGAACCTCAGAACCGGGGAGCCGCACTACAGCATCATCCTTGCGTTGTCCGCGTACAGAGCGCCGGATCTTGTTGTACGCATCGCACAAGAGCGGGGCACGGCGTACGAGCATTTTGAAACTCACGACCTCACAATCATGACGGAACCTGCACATGACGGGCACGAAACCCGGCCATTAACGGGAAAAAGCGAAGGCTTCAAGGGACTTGGCTATATTAGCCGGTCAGGCGTACGGAAGTATACGTATATGACGCCGGGGTATGCGCTTGGGAGTATGGTGGACGGAAAACAAGGTGATATCGTCTGGTCGGGGCAGCTAAGACGGTGGTCACTCGACTGGCGTTCGGAGCAGCCCGCGGGCGTTTTATTTTTCAATCATCCTTTCCCCGATTTCGGAAATCCCGAGGAACCGTATGCGGACAAGTGGCAAGGCTCTTCTCCATACGAGCAAGTCGTTCAATATAAAGGGGCACTGATTGCTTTATATCACATTCCGGCAGGCGAATGGTACAAATACGGCCCGCGGAAGCCGTTCCCTTCGGACCAGGATCCGTACATCGACGGGTTTTTCTCTGGAACGGCGATTTTGAAGCTGGAGGAGGATGCGAGCGGCTGGATCTTTTGCCATGGTGGTACGGTTCTGGCGGCGGTTCGTGTAATGAGGCCTTACCGCTGGGTTGCCGGAGAAGAGGCGCATCGCAGATTGCGGAGCGAAGGGCTAAGCAACGCGGTGCTTGTACAAACGGCGGCGCCCGAAGATTATTGCCTGACGGATGAGGTAGGCGGCGATCCGCAGCGAAGGGTGGAAACCGAGCTCGCTCTTTTCCGAGAAGCGGTGCTTGCCGCTGTCTCTTATGAGGTATCACTACCGGAGCTGACGAACCCTTCTGTTGCATTTCGGACGTTGTCCGGGGATGAGCTGGGCATCGAATACGACGGAGTAAGGACAATTAACGGAGCCCCCGTTCGTTATGACGATTGGCCATTGATTGCGAGTCCGTATCTAAATTCGGAGTTGAATACGGGCATATTGGATCTGCGCCACGGAGAGCAGAATTTAAGACTGAATTTACAATTCGGAGGCGAAGCATGGAAATGAATAAAACGGCAACTCCCGCGCCGACACTGCGCCAATCAGCAGTTAAGCCGAAAACGGCTTCCGCCCGCCATTTGGCAAGATGGAAGTCGAACTGGCAGCTCGTGTTGATGTTTTTACCGGTCGTTGCGTTTTTTATCGTGTTTAAGTATGTTCCGATGCTTGGCAATGTGATCGCGTTTAAACAGTACAATCTCATGCAGGGCGTATGGGGAAGCCCTTGGGTAGGCTTCGATAATTTTCGGATGATGATGGATAATCCGCAAACGCTGCAAATTATCCGGAATACGTTGTTTCTCAGTTTTTTCAACATTGTGATCGGCTTTCCGTTTCCTGTGCTGGTGGCGGTGATGCTCAATGAAGTGCGTAGATTATGGTTCAAAAAGTCGATTCAAACGCTCGTCTATTTGCCGCATTTCTTCTCCTGGGTCATTATCGGCGGCATCACCGTTACGCTATTTGGTTCACAGGCGGGGGTCGTAAACAGGGTGATTGAATACTTCGGAGGCACGCCTGTATCTTTCTTGTATCAGGTTAGCACATGGCTGGGGATCTTCTTCGGGTCAGCTGTTTGGAAGGAAGCGGGCTTCGGTGCGATTATTTATTTGGCCGCGATAGGCGCCATCGATCCACACCTGTATGAAGCGGCCAGCATCGATGGCGCAAGCAAAATCAAGCAAATCCGTCACGTGACACTGCCGGGCATAATGCCGGTCATGATTCTGATGCTGATCCTTTCAATGGGCAAGGTGATGGAAGTCGGCTTCGATCACGTCTACAATTTGCAAAATGCCGTCGTATCGAGCGCATCCAACGTGATCAGCACGTATATTTATACGACCGGTATTCAGGGCGGCATGTACAGCATCACGACCGCGATGGGGCTGTTCGAAGCGGTAATCGGGCTCATTCTCGTGCTCGGCGCCAACCGGGTCGCCAAAAAATTCAATCAATCTTTATGGTAAAAGAGGTGGCTTATGCGATTGTCCTTCGGTGAAAAACTATTTTACGCCACCAACTATTTGCTGCTTCTGCTGGCTGGGATGAGCTGTCTCGTTCCGCTATTGAACATCGTTTCCGTCTCGTTCAGCGATTATGCGGCCATCGCCTCAGGCTTCGTCGGGATTTGGCCGGTCGGTTTTAATCTGGATGCCTACCGTTCGTTGATCGAAGGCACGCCGATTGTTCAATGCTTGAAGAACAGCGTAGTGATCACGGTCTTCGGCGTTGCGTTCAGTATGATCTTTACGGTGCTTGCTGCTTACCCGTTATCCAAGAGCAAATTTTATTGGCGGAAAGGCTTTACACTGGCCATCGTATTTACCATGCTGTTCGGCATACCGACGATCCCGGCTTTTCTGGTCAACCGCTCGCTAGGTATCGTCGATACGTATTGGGCGCTTTGGCTGCCTGGGCTGATCAGCGCTTACAACATGCTCGTGTTGAAATCGTTTTTTGAGCAAATTCCGGAGGAAATGGGAGAAGCATCGCAGATCGACGGGTGCAGCGATTGGCGGCAGCTGTGGCAAATTGATCTCCCGTTGTCGATGCCCGTACTGGCGACGTTGATGCTGTTTTATGGGGTGGGGTATTGGAATGTGTTTCAAAGCGTGCTGATCAATATCAACGATTCGGATAAATACAATTTGGCCGTTCTGGTACAAAATATGATCGCCAATCAATCCTTGCTGCAAAGCTTGAACAACCTGCAGCCGCAGGAGGCAGCGGAGCTGCTTACGCCGGAGGCGATCCGTTCGGCAGGCGTAGTTGTCATGTTGGTGCCGCTCCTGCTGGTTTACCCTTTCCTGCAGAAGTATTTTGTCAAAGGTGTTATGATCGGCGCAATTAAAGGGTAGCTGTACAGAACGATTTTCATTTTCCCGCTCAGGATGTCCTTCTTTCAATTTGGAGAAGGATAGTGCCTTTGCGGGATATGAAAGGAGGTGAATGTAATCGCTTACAAAAATGGTTGTGCCTGAAGCAATTCGGACTTGTTTTGCTTTTATAATCGAAAGGAGATGCTCTTAGTGATGAAGCAATGTAAGCGTATGAGCCCGTTTCTAACTCGCTTTATGATCCTGCTGCTATTGATCGGATTGATGCCGTATCCCCCTTCGACTGCGAGGGCTGCGGATACGCAGGCTCCGGCAGCACCGACTAATGTAGCGTCAACTTGGCGCACGGCTGACTCGGTTCATCTGACATGGGCCGTGCCTACAGACGATACGGGTGTAACTGGATATGACATCTATAAGGATGGCGTCATACTTGCCAGCATTAACGGTGCGCCTGCCTATTCAGCCACAGGTCTCTCTGAGGGAACGACGTATTCCTTCACCGTTCGCGCCAAAGATGCCGCAGGTAACATTTCCGCGTCAAGTGCCGCTGCTACCGTGAAGCTGGAGGAGATGGACCGTTATGCATGGACATTATCCTCATCGCACAACAATACGGCATCCACACTGGCGCTTGCAACTGACAATGCGGTGTCCACCCGCTGGACGAGCGGTTCCGCTCAAGCGGTCGGTATGTGGCTGCAAATCGATACAGGCCCGGCAGACAAGTCCTACAATAGGCTTGTCATCGATACTGCGAACTCGGCAGGGGATTACGCCCGCGGATACGAGATCAAAGTTTCCGAGGACGGGCAAACCTGGAGCAGTGCAATTGCGCAAGGCAACGGCAGCGCTGTGATCGATGTCTCATTTGCGGTTCAGACGGCCCGGTATATCCGCATCACGTTGACCAAGAGCAATGGCAGTTGGTGGTCGGTTCATGATTTGAAGCTGTTTGGGAGCACGGATGCGGATACGGCGGACCCGCAGGTACCCGAAGGTGAGACGGCATCACAGGTGACGGATTCCGACGTCACCCTGCAATGGAATGAAAGCACTGATAATGTGAAGGTTCTCGGGTATGAAATTCAAGCCGGTAGCCAATATGCAGGATTTTCTCGTATAACGAGCTATAAAGTTGCGGGCCTTTCTCCGAAAGCTTCGTATTCGTTCAAAATCCGCGCCATCGATTTGGCCGGCAACGCATCGGCGTGGAGCGATCCGGTAACGGTGCAAACGACGGGGGTGATCGACCGGACGCTTTGGACGGTCAGCGCCTCAAGCAATAGTGGTGGAGCGGGGGCCGCGATTGATGGCAATGCCGCTACCCGGTGGAGTAACGGTGCCGCCCAAACGGCGGGAGCCTGGTTTCAGATCGATATGGGGCCCGGTGATAAAACCTACAACAAACTTGTACTGAATGCTGCGGGCTCCGCTGGGGATTACGCCAGAGAGTTCGATATTACCGTATCGGCTGACGGCGTGAACTGGGGCGCCCCCATCGCCAGAGTGGCGGGGACTTCGGCTATCGTAACGGCCGTCTTTCCGGAGCAGACTGCTAGGTTTATCCGGTTGACGTTAACGAAAGGCGTCGGCAGCTACTGGTCGATTCACGAGCTGAACGCCTATGGAACGATTGCCCCGGATCTGAATCCTCCCACCGCACCGGCAAATGTGAGTGTGTCCAGCGTATTGGATACGCAAATCGATGCGACTTGGGATGCCTCGACCGATGACATTGCCGTTGTCGGCTACAATCTGTATATCAACGGGCTGCATGCCGGGTATACGAATAAGAGAAACTACCGGGTTACCGGGTTAACGGCAAACACGACTTACAGCCTTGTCATAAAGGCGAAGGATTTATACGGCAATGAATCGCCGGCCAGCATCGCAGTTCCTTTTACGACGCATGATGTTATTAAAGTCCCGCTGATCGCCAGATACGACATGGAGCCGGTCCAAGGGGATGCATCCGCGATTGCGGATACGAGCGGTTTCGGTCAGAACGGCACATACAGCTCCCCGGCGGCTTATGTTGAAGGGCGTACGGGCGGTGGTAAGGCGCTGCAGCTATCGGGAGCAGATCAAGCGAGAACCACCACACTGAATCAATTGAACAAGGTATCGTCTGCCTTTACGATTTCGGCGTGGGTCCGGCCCGACGATCTGAACGGCTATCAGCCAATCGTAACCAAGCGGGACGCCAACTGGAAAGGGACGACCTTTTATCTCGGCTTGCAGGGGAATGCCTTATATTTTGGATCGGATTACGGAGAAAAGTGGTATAACTGGAAGTTCACAGCCTCTGAGCTGGCGGCCGGACAGTGGTCCCATGTAGCGGTAACCTTCGAGAAGTACAAGGGAGCCAACTTCTACGTGAACGGCAAGCTGATCGGGACTGTCGACGGCAGTGCGGTGTTCACCGATCTATTGCCGAATGACGTAACGATGCTGTTCGGAACGGAATGGCACTACGATAGTGCTCTAAGAGCGATGGTGAAGTATGGCTTTCGGGGCGCTATCGATTCCCTGCATATGTACGCATCGTCGCTTACGTTCGATCAGGTCAAAGCCGATATGAACGGAACCATCGCGACCCGAATGTCGGAGATCAGCGACTTTACGGCACCGACCAAATATGCGACCTTCCGGCTGGTCCGATTCGATACACCCACAGGCTTGTTTACGAAGGGCAGCGCTAAAATCCATCAAAATGCCAACCGGGTGGACGGTCCGAATGCCGTCGATTGGCCGGCTATCCAGCTCCGTATTCCGCTTGCCGACCATTCGGTCAGGACGGTTCAGCCTTTTGCAGACGGCCCTGAATATAAGTCGGAAATTCTGCTTCAACAGACGCCGCAAAACATGTCGATCGTACAGCAGTCATCCGATAACGTACTCCAACCGGGGAATCACTGGGTGCGCGGTGTTGCCTGGCGCTGGGGGCAAACGAATATGTACACGGCTGACCGTACGGCCCGCAGTTGGACCTGGGATTACGAGTTGTGGACGTTTCCTATACGTATCGCGAGTGCTACGCCAGGGGCGGTTACCCATGTCGTGCTGAAAAATGACGGCCAGGAAATAATACAACAGCGGAACCCGCAGCTTCGATTCGTTGACGCTGCTGCTGCCGCAGAACGAGAGCGGCAAGCCGTATGAATTATGGGTGAACGGACGAGGACCTGTCAGCTTCGATGCAGGCTTGCAGCCTGTTGTTGCAGGCGATCCGAAGGATATTCCTTACGAGGTGAATGTACCTGTTCCGGGCTCAGGTCCGGTCATTACCGTGCAGAGTCTCAATCAGCCGGAATCATTTCCGAATCAATCGGCCTGGGACGCGGATGTGCAGGCATTGGCGGGAGCAAAGCCTGATACGCCGGAATACGACGAAGCTTCGGCTTCGATCGAACGTCATGTGGGCGTCGATGTTCCGCGGTCGGCCGAAACGATCAACTTCATTTATTTGCCGCATGGCATGAGCTCGGGCGGATTCTATCATTCCGAGCATCCCGAAATCGCGGCTCAATATGCGAATATCGGGACCGTAGCGGATTATGCGAATTATGTAGCCGATACCGGTTACGATCGGGTATACGAATACAGCTCCTTTGAGGAGCCGGCGAATGCCAAGAGCCAGGCGAATATGGCCCAAGAACTCAGTGAAAGAGGGGTCCAGCTCGGGTTTATTCCACGAACGGACTGGGACGTCATCACCTCAAGCAGCCAGAACCTGCCTTTTTACAGCTCGTACATCGCTGATTTTCATGCACCGCTTTATCGCGACATCCAGCTTGGCCTACAGCGGCTCGGTGCTTATCCGAATATAGCGGGGGTCAGCCTGGGCGCGGATAACGCGGGCTATGCCTCCTACTGGGACTGGGCGCCGCCGCATCCGAACCGCCCATGGGGCAGGGCGTTCACAGCGTTCCAGACGGCAGCGGGACTTCCGCTCACGACGCCGCTGGCCCCTAGTCTGCAAGGGATGTATACCCCGAAGACGCATGAATATTTTACAACTAGCTCCAAGCCGTTCTTGGATTACATTGCACGTTATAACGAAACGTTCAAAGCTTTCGGTTACTTCTCCAAAGCGGTGTCGGAAGTTAATGGCAAGTACTCTACGACGACCGGCTCGTTCGGAAGCTCGCCAGGAGTAGGTGCTCGAGGAGGCTGGGTATGGGCGACCATTCCCGGCAAGGAGATGCACGAGCAGCTGCCGGTACAGAGTGCTTACGATTGGAATGAAAAAAGCTCCTCTAAGCCCTTGCACAATGTTGCGCTGATCGACCGCTTGCGCAGTTACGATCCGAATAAAACGACATGGTCGCTCCTCGACGATTTCTCCTTGTTCTTTGGAAAAGAGGATCGCGAAAGCGCATATGCGATGGCGTTAACCCGGGGCATTCAGGCGATCGGAACGAATGTATTGCCGAATAACAAAGGGAATGCAGCCAAACCGCAGAGCATTGCGGAACAGAAAGAGCTCTATGCATGGATTCATCGCTATGGCGGTGCGTATGCCATGGCCAATCCGACTCCGACCATCGGCATTATGTATGTGAACGATCAAGCTTTACTGAGGGGGAACGTCGGCGGCGACAATCCGACCGATATGCAGCTGTTGGCTGGGTCCCATGAGGGGAAAGTGTCGGAAGCGTTGTTCCTTGCCCATGCGGCAGGCTGGCCTGCAAAGGTCATTACGCCAGAGGAATTGAAGCGTGGCTTGCCGAATTCGATGAAGGCCATTCTCCTTGTCGGACTGAACCAATTTGACAACAGCTGGAGTTGGAGCGAAGGCCTTGCATCCGAGCTGCAAAGCTTTGTTGATGGTGGCGGCCGCATCTTGAGAGACGACGAATCGGTATCGCCCGTCACCTCCGTCGCAACGAACATGCAGGTTAGATCCTATGTGGTGCAAAGCGATACGGATCAGACGAATTTGCTTTTAACCCGCAATGCCGACAATATTGCCAAGCTGCAGACAGCCATGGCGGGGATCGCCAAGCCGATTGCTGCTTCAGCGAAAAGCGATGTGTGGGCGGTGCCGACGCGGTCCGGCGACACCCAATATGTGACAGTGCTGAATCAGAAGCATAATACGGCTGCAGGTGAGACTCAGCATCTGATCGGACAGACGGCGGCGCTGGAATGGCATACGGACCGTCCGATCTACGACATCAGGCAAGCGCGCAAAATAACGCAGGCGGAAGCAGAGCAGGTCAATTTGCAGACGAACGGCTTCCAGTGGTATGCACTACCGCCCGCCGAAGTGACGATACCGGAAATTACCGTCGATCTATCGAATTCCGGCTTCTATGAAGCCTATACGATGATCCGCAATCCGAATCCGATGTCCGGCATTCCCGTGGAAATTACCGTCAGCCATACGGTTAGCGGGGATAGCGCTACTGTGTACTCGGCAACGGGCTTAACAGCCAAGCTGCCGCTGCAGATAAGCGATACACCGGGGGCCTACTCGGTAAAAGTGAAGGAACTCCTTAGCGGGCTGGAGGCAGAGACATTGATTATCGTTCAATCGCAGCAAACCGAGGCGCAGCCCGATGTGACGATCCACCGTGAACCGGATATCCGCAAATTCAGTGCTCGTAAAGACGTTCCATTGATTGTCGCCTTAACAGCGGCCCAACATGCAGATCCGGCCATTGTCGCGCAGGCCGAGAGGCTAATGCAGCACTATACTCAGCAAGGTCGAAGCGCGCAGCTTGGATTAGCGGAGCCAGGCGGCGTTGTGAAAAGCTTGCAGGAATATGAGTCGCAGCTGAAATATCCAAAGTGGAAAACGGTTGACGCCGACCTGGTGCTGTTCGGCAGCACGTCGACGAACGTCTTGCTGCTCGACCAGGCAAGAGCGTACTTATTGCCGGAGCAAGGGGCGAATCTGGCCCCCGGAGAGGCGTCGATTGGCCTAGTGAACTCGGCGTTTATTGGGGAGTATAATGTCTTGAATATTGTCGCCAACGATGCGGCTGGCATGACTGCTGCGGTTGACACTTTGCTTGGATTGGAGGCATCGAAGCCGGACGCGCCGCAATATGTAACGACGACGCGTGTGACCGATACGTCCGTTGCCTTGTCCTGGCTCTCAGGCGATAACGCACCGGGCAGTTATAGGATTGAGCGAAGAACGAATGGCGATGCCGACTGGGAAACGGTTGCAACGATAGCGGGGAGCACGACTTCCTATGAGGATACTGGTCTTCACGCAGGTTCCTTCTACAGCTACAGAATCATAGCGATGAATAGCAGCGGGGAATCGAAGCCGGGGGAAACGATTTATGTCGTTACGGCCGGTGCCCTGGCAGCACCGGAACCGATAGACCCTCTGGCGCCTCTGTCGCGTACGACTTGGACGGCAACAGCTTCCCACGGCGCCGCTCAAGCAGGCAACGCATTGGACGGAAATGCCTCGACCCGCTGGACGACCGGCACAGCGCAAGTCAACGGGCAATATTACCAGGTTGATATGAAAGCGAACCGTACGTTTAACAGACTTGTTCTGGATACAACAGGGAGTTCGGGCGACTATCCGCGCAAGTATGAGGTATATGTTTCAACGGATGGAAGCTCATGGGGAAGCGCCATATCATCGGGCTCCGGCAGTATGGTTACGACGATTGATTTCCCTGTGCAGATCGCCCGATACATTCGGGTTGTTCAGACTGGCAGTGTTGGCGTGTATTGGTCCATTCACGAGTTCAATGTATATCACGCTGACCGAGAAGCGCCAACGGTGCCAGCGGGGGTAACGATGACGAACAAAACGGATGCTACGGTAAGCTTGAGTTGGAATGCTTCCACCGACAACTATGGCGTTGCCGGCTATGATATATTTAACGGCACGCAGCAAGTGAACGCTGCTTTGATAACGGATACCAGCTATACGGTAACCGGACTGACGCAGCAAACGGAATACGTGTTAACCGTCAAAGCGAAGGATGCGTCAGGTAACGTTTCCGCAGCAAGCTCGTCGGTGTCGGTGAAAACGAACGCAGCTCCGCTGTCGCGCAGCGGTTGGACGGCGATAGCCTCCCAGATGAGCTCAAGGGCAGGCAATGCACTGGACGGCGTTGTCTCTACCCGCTGGGATACTGCAACGGCACAGGTATACGGTCAATATTTTCAAGTCGATATGCAGTCCGCAATGACATTTAGCCGGATTGTCCTAGATGCAGCTGGAAGTACTTGGGATTATCCTAGAAAATATGAGGTTTACGTTTCACAGGATGGAATAATATGGGGAACCGTGGTAGCTTCGGGCTCGGGCAGCACGGTGACGACGATTAACTTTCCTGAACAGACGGCCAGATTTATTCGAGTTGTGCAAACGGGCAGTGTAGGATCGTACTGGTCTATTCATGAATTCAATGTGTATTGGATAGACCCGGGTCCACGTTGAAGATGATTAAATTTTTTACAATTTCTTATTCCATAGATAACATACAACAAACAATCAGTCGCTAGTATAGGTGATAGGATAACTGAATAGGCAGGGGTAGGAGACGAGGAGAAAACCCTTCAAGGCACCAAATGATTGGCTAGTCGCAACTAGCTGATGCATTTGTATGTCGTGAAGGGTTTTTTGTGTTCTCCAAAACAGCAGGAAGGAGTTGTGGAAGCCGCATAGGTAACCTGATTAGCAAGAGGTTTATACCATTTTCATCCATTTCCTACTATCAGAAAGGATTGATTGCTATGAAACGATATAAGAAGTACTTGAATAGTCTTGTAGTTGCCACGTTAATAGCCGGTTGTGCACCATTGGGCATCTTCCCTGAGCAGCAGGCACATGCCGCAGATGATGTTAGAAATTCGCTAAATGTCAGGAAGACTGTTAACGCTCCCGTGATCGACGGGAAATTGGATGAGTCACTCTGGACAATTGACCAACGTATAACGAAACAAACAGGCAATGGGACGTTCACAGATAGTAAATTCGGCATGCTTTGGGACAATAAGTATTTGTATATCGGGGTCAAGGCCGATGATGATAATCTGATCACAGCAGGATCGGGGAATTGGTTTGATCAAGATAGCATTAATTTTTTTCTCGATCCAACGATGCATCAATCGGCTCCTTATGCCGCAGATGATATGCAGCTCGGATTTGTCTATCAAGCGGATTCCACAACGCCAGAGTTTCACTATGGTGCTGCCGCCAACGGCCAAAGCAGCAAGGATGCCAATAAGATTTTAAGAGCCATACAGAAGACAGGAACAGGCTGGTCCTTAGAAGTCGCCGTCCCTTGGGATATATTGAAGATGGATCCGGTGCTGACGAAGAAGCTGGGCTTGGAAATTGGGGTAACGGATCGTTATGGGGCGGACACGACAGAGCAAAGAAACAGCTACTGGAGTGCGTATCACGCGACCTCATTCTGGAACGATACCTCCGGTTTCGGCGTGATTAACCTGATCGACAGCAATCCAGTAACAGATCCGGTGAATCCCGTGCTGCTGGAGGAAAATTTTGATGCCTATCCGAATGGCACAATTCCTTATGGATGGATTTCGGATGTGAACGCAGGAAGCAGCCCATTTACAGTCGTGCAGGATACGTATGGCAACGGCAGAATCACTTTTGATGGGAAAGCTTCGGGCAAACAGGCGAGAATTGTTGCACCCGTTCAGTGGGACAACTATACGGTGGAAGCGGATGTAAGATTCGAAGCTGTATTGGACGCAGCAAGATGGGCCTCACTGATGTTCAGGGTGCCTTCTACAGGGAAAGTGCCATACAATCAAATGGCGATCCGTCAAAATGGTACGTATGAATTCGCTTATCGCAAGTCGGACGGCAGCTGGTATTCGCCAACGCCCATTACCGGCACTTGGCGAGTGTTGACCTTGAATACCGACTACACGATGAAGGTTCGCGTTTTTGGCAATAATGTCAAAGAATATATGAAGGCGAAGTCAGATCCAACCTATACAATGGTAACAGACACCACGCTGCCTGCGACGGTTGTTATGGAAAAAGGCAAGATAGGACTGCAAGCGGATCAAAGCAAGGTGTCGTTCGACAATGTGAAGGTAACGAGAATTACGGCGGATCGGCTTGACCTCATTGTCCCCAGCACGATGGAAGCACTGACCGGCCCTATGAGCGTTACCGGAAGTGTCTATTACTCAGACGGTTATACGGAATCGATTGCGAGCAAGCCTTTGAAGTTCTACTCCTCGGATGAGTCGATTATCAAAGTCTCGAACAATGCTTTGTATCCAATAAAAGCAGGCAGTGCTACGGTTAGGGTCATTTACGATAATGCGGAGTACTTGCAAGAAGTGACTGTGACCCCTAGCACGCTGCCGGCGAAGGCCGTCGCGATCAAGCACGATAGCGGTTATGTTTTAGCCACAGTGAATCAGCCGCTACCTTTAAGCGGTATCACGTTTAAAGCGGATTTTAGCGACTTTTCATCCGGTTCCATAACCGGCAGCGACTTGGCGTGGACCTCCAGCAGTCCTTCCGTCATTGTGAACAGTAACAGCCTGAGCGTGCAACAAAAAGGGGTATACACCCTGAGTGCTCAAAAAGACGGCGTTTCTGTCTCCGTGTTGGTTGTTGCGAAAGAAGCGACTGACAGCGAGTATGTGCTTTACGAAGAGAATTTTAATCAGTTAACGGATGGAACGCTTCCCGCTGGCTGGAGTCGAAAAGAAGGGACGACTGCGAGCAAAGCTGTTGTGAAATCCGGCGGCTTTGAGATGGATGCAGCTGCAACGCCGGACAATCCTTCGCGAGTTCTTTTACCCGACTACCTAGGGACATTTGGAAACTATAAAATCGAAGCTGATGTGACGCACTTGCAAGCGAACGATGCCGCAAGATGGCATTCCATTATGTATCGAATTCAAAACAGTGATTATCCGTACTATCAAATGGCCGTCCGAAAAGATGCTACCGCTGCAAATGGCATAGAATTTGCGGAGAGAAATGCCGCCAATGCCTGGAATGTGATGGATACAGGGGCTTTTACGGAAGCCATAGATCCAAGCAAAATGTACCACTATACGGTCAAGGCATTTGGCAATCGCGTGATGGAAATGATTAACGACAAGGTTGTTGTGGATACGGACAATGCAGGTGCGTATACGAAAGGACGAATTGGACTGCAAGCTAACGGCAGCAAAATGCGGGTGGATAACATTCGGATTACGCTGCAGCAGGATTCGCTTCCTCCCACGGCGACGGATCGGTATGCCAGCGTGACAGAGCCTGCGACCCAAATTGCGATGGCTTCCACCATTGTAACTGAACTTACCCAAACGGCCGATTTGGCCCAATGGGCGAATGCTGCAACACCGGCAACGGCTATTTTACATGTGAACAACGAACTGCAAGTCAACGATCGGGCGGGAGAAGTGGTCATTGGCGACATACCAGCGATCTTAAGTACGTTTGGGACGAAGACCATGCCGGCCTTTTATGTCAAGGATGCACCTACCGTCGATAAGCTGATTGCGTATTTGAAGGAAAATCGACTGGAAGATGTATTCGTGATGTCTGACAACGGTGAGTTGGTTAAAAGGGCACGATTAGCCTATCCGATTGTTCGGGGAATTGTGGATTTTAGCGCCAAGTCGATTGTCGGCAAAGAACAATTGCTGGAAGTTCGCCAGACAACCAATGCCAGCCTCGCGCATATTGCTGTGCTGCCGCAAAATGCCGCAACAAGAGAAAACACGGACTATTTGCAAATGCGAACGATCATGGTCTGGGCCAAAGATGAAGCGGCCGCTGCCGGAAAAAATATTTCCTTGCATACGTTGATTACGGCCGGGGTGAACGGCATCGTGACGGATACGCCTGCGGCAGCTTTCACCGCACTAAGCGTATACAACAAGAACAAAACACTGATTCGCAAGCCGTATATTATTGGGCACCGCGGATTGCCGTCGGCTGCGCCGGAAAATACGATTGAAAGCAATCGGTTGGCACTCGATAACGGTGCGGATTTTATCGAAAATGATGTCTATATCTCCAAAGATGGCTATCTAGTTATTCATCATGATGGGGAATTGTCTGGTACGACGAATGGTACCGGCAATATCGAGAACTACACATTGGCCGAAATCAAGGCGCTCAATGCGAATAAGTCCCATCCTGCAGGCTATCCAGATGTAAAAATTCCGACGTTGGAAGAGCAGATTGATCTCGTTCAACAGCGCGGAAAAATGATCATGAATGAAATCAAGACGTCCACACCTGCCGCCGTCGAAGCTTTCGTTCAATTGGTTAAAGCTAAAAACGCAGAGGCTGACGTTGATAACATGTCCTTTATTGCCGCCCAGATTTCGCGTACCAACAGTTTGATGCCGACCATGCCTTCGGGTCTCTTGTCGAGTTTGTCTGGAGGAAACAATATCAAAGGGATGCTGCGAACGGTACTCAGTTCGATTCAGCCCTTGAACGCTACGTTTAATAACGGCTATGGCGGTATCTCGCAAAGCTTTATGGAAGCGGCCAAGCATCGCGGTATTTTGATTTCACCTTGGACACTCAATGATCGAGCGGCGTTTAATCAATTTTTCTTAAATGGCGCCTGGGGGTTAACGACCGATTATGCCAACTGGGCGGCAGATATGGCAGCAGCTATTCGCCCGGAGAAGACGGAGTATGCCTTAACGGAAACGGAGCAGATCGCCATTAAAGCTAGCGTGACAACCTATAAAGGGGATACGTCGACCGTCTCGCCTGAGATTGTTTGGTTAGATGGGCAGAATTCCTTTGAGGTGGATGGCAACATGCTTACAGCGAAGAGCGCCGGCAGCGCGCACGCCCTGCTGCGCTATACGTACACGATGAATGATGGTAAAAAATATGACTTGTACACCCAGCCAATCACGTTGAGCGTGACTTCTGGAGGAACGGATCCAGAGATTAACCCAGGAACTGACCCAGAAACGAACCCAGGAACGGGCTCTGGCCCAAGTATAGAACCGGGCAGCAAGGACTCTGCTTACACCGTGACAGATACGATTATGCATGCCGTCATCCAGTCGTCGGAAACGAACGATAAGCTGATTGTACCTGTGCCAATGAGTGAAAAGCAGGATGAAGCAGTTGCCGTTCTGACACCGCAAGCTATCCAAACGGTGCTGTCGGCTGCAAGCCATCGTACAGTCGTCATTCAAACATCGCTGGGCTCCTACGAGCTGAATTTGCCGGCCATCGATTTGCAGGCTTGGGCGAGCAAGTTGGGAACTTCACAGGATAAGCTTAGCCTGATGGTTCAAATCAATTCGAATGAAAAAGCCGCCTCTGAGGCAGCAGCCCACGGTCAAACAGTCAAGCAAGCTGTAGAATTTACGCTTACAGCAGGAGCAGGGGAAGGGAACCGTACAGAAATTTCAAGCTTCCAAACGTTCATTCCTAGATCGATCAAGCTGGGTGCCGCCAAGAATATCCAAGCTCTGGCTGCCGTACGCGTAGAGCGAGATGCGAATGGCAATACCGTGTATAATCCGGTTCCATTCAAGATTCAAGGGGATGAAGTTGTCATTTTCAGCCGTACCAACAGCACTTACCTACTTATCGCGAACCCAGTGACCTTCCTTGATGTGGAACAGCATTGGTCGAAACAAACCGTAGAAGCCATGGCATCTAAAAAGATTGTACAAGGTGTTGAGTCATCGATGTTTGCCCCGGATCGCCAAGTGACAAGAGCAGAATTCGCTGCTTTGCTGGTGAGAGCGTTTGGCTTACCTTCAACAGGAACAACAACGGCCAGCTTTAAGGATGTGAAGGCCTCGGATTGGTTTGCAAATACAGTTAGCGTTGCAGCAGATGCGAATCTTGTGGGCGGCTATGAAGATCATACCTTCCGTCCGAACGCGCCAATATCCCGGCAAGAAATGGCGGTTATGATCGACAGGGCGCTGCACTTTGCAGGCTACCGTGCAGAGCAGAGACCATCCGGCTCGAACCCATTCAGTGACGACGCCAATATCGCCGATTGGGCCAAGGATGCGGTCAGAGCAGCCGCCACATTGAAGATCATTAACGGCAGAGATGGCAATTCCTTTGCTCCGCTCAGCACGGGTACTCGCGCAGAAAGCGCCGTTATGCTAAGTCGTATGCTGCAAGCCCTCAACTTTTCAAATTAATGGAGTACGAATACTCCCCTCCATATTTCAAGTGGTGGAGGGGAGTGTTAATACGCAGCAAATAAATGTTTGCTAAGGTTAAAGTGGGGGTGGGCGCATGTTGGGGAAATATCCAATCATAGCATCAGTGACAAAAGACGATCAACTTGCCAAAGTTCTGGAAAGTGATGTTACCCGAGTAAATTTAATGACAGGTCATATTGGCAACCTGGAAGCGATCATGGGACAGCTTCATCGGGCAGGGAAGCAGGTATATGTGCACCTGGAGATGGTAGGCGGCCTTGGTCGGGATGCCCATGCCGTCGCATATTTGGCTGAAAAGTTTAAAGTAGACGGGATTGTTACGACAAAATCCAACTCGATTGCAGCAGCTCGGCAAGCGGGAATTAAAAGCATTCAGCGTATTTTTATTATTGATACGGCTGCGCTGCAAACGGCGGTTCGCATGATCAACAGCATCCAGCCGGATGAAGTTGAGCTGATGCCAGGTTTAATGCCGAGAGTGATCAAAGAATTGAAAAGCATGATTAAGCAGCCGTTAATTGTCGGAGGCCTCATTCGATATGAGCAAGAAATTGTAGAAGCGCTTGACAGCGGGGCGGACTACATTTCGGTAGGAGATCCAAGCATGTGGGGCGGACTTTAAGTTTACAAAATCGTTAAATGCCGATAATTTCCCGCTTACAATTATCACGTAGTATAAGACTATAACGATCACACGTACTGATACATCGGGTCGAGACCAGGAGAAAACCCTTGTCCAGGAAAATGTGAAAATAAGCAGGAGCATGTTTCTCATCCTCCGAATGGGCTTGTTTTCGTATTTTTTGGATAAGGGTTATTTTTATTGAAAGCGAGGCAATGTTGTGGCAAAAACAACCAGATTTCCTGAGGGTGAAATCGATGGGAACATCGGCCGCGTGCATGCTCACCGAACGCTCGCAAGGAAAAACAGGAAAGAATTGCACGCATTTGAAGGCTACTTATTCGATTTGGATGGAACGATTTACGCGGGCAATAAGCTATTGCCGGGCGTGCTGAGTACCGTGAACTGGCTGCGCGAGCAAGAGAAAGCGGTGATGTTTGTGACCAATACAACCATTCGAACCAAAGAAAGCGTGCAGCAGCGGCTTAGCGAATTGGGTATCTCTTGCGAGGTGAATGAGGTCCTTACGGCATTGTGTGTGGCTGGGAAGTATTTTCAAGAGATTGAGCCGAGTGCCAATGTCCTTATGATTGGTGAAACGGCGATGGAGCAGGAGCTTGCGCGCTACGACGTCAGGATAACCGAGAATCCGATGCTTGCTACCCACGTGCTTGTCGGACTAGACAGGCAGTTCACCTTTGAAAAGCTGACGGCAGGTGTGAATGCCCTTCGTAATGGGGCCAAGCTCATTGCGGCCAATCCGGATCCCTTTTGCCCCATCGACGATGGCGTCATACCGGATACCTGGTCTTTGGTCAAAGCGCTCGAAACGGCCAGCCTGCAGAAAACCGTTCGTGTCATTGGCAAACCGTCGGCTTTCTATGCGCAAAAGGCCTTTGAGCTGCTGAATATCGAACCCTCCCAATGCCTAATGGTTGGCGATCGACTATCCACCGATATTCAGTTCGGGAATTCGAATGACATGTACACTGCGCTTGTGCTGACAGGCGCAGACGCGAAGCAAGACATCATACAGACGGGGATTGAACCTGATTATATTTTACAACAGCTTAGTGAAATTAAATCTAATCACCTTTAGGAGGATAAAAACATGAAAAAAGCACTTGTCTCTTTATTGATGGTCACGTTGGTAGCTTCAGCCACAGCTTGCGCGAAGGGAGAGAGCAGCCCAACAACGAAATCTGCTGCGGCACCTGCGGCAAGCACAGAAGCAGCAGCCAGCACGAAACCAACAGACAGCACGAAGCCGGTTGAACTGCAATTTTACTTCCCTGTCGCGGTTGGCGGCCCTATTACCAAGTTAATTGACCAGCTGGCGGACGACTTCCACAAGGAGAACCCGAACATTACGGTTAAGCCGGTGTATGGCGGCAGCTATCAGGACACTATGACCAAAGTGACTACAGCCGTACAGGGGAATAACTCGCCTGACTTGGCCGTGCTGCTTTCAACGGATCTGTACAGCTTGATATCGATGAAAGCCATTGAGGATTTGACTCCGCGTTTCTCCAAAGAATATTTCAGCGGTTTCTACGCAGCGTTCATGGGGAATACGAAGTCGGGTGATACGGTATGGAGCGTCCCATTCCAGCGCAGTACGATCGTTCTGTATTACAACAAGGATTTATTTAAAAAAGCCGGTCTTGATCCAGAGAAGGCGCCAGCGAATTGGACAGAGCTGAAGGAATATGCAGCGAAACTGACGACGAGCGACAAATCGCAGTGGGGGCTTGAGATTCCAAGCACCGGTTATCAATACTGGATGACCCAAGCGCTATCCCTGCAAACGGGTACGAACATTGTGTCAAAGGACGGCAAGCAAGTGTATTTTAACAAGCCGGAAGTGCTGGAAGCATTGCAATTCTACACTGATCTCGGGCGTAAGGATAAAGTGATGCCGGAAGGAACACTGGAGTGGGCGACGGTTCCATCCGATTTCATCAGCGGCAAAACGGCGATGATGTTCCATACAACAGGTAACCTGACCAAAGTCAAAACAGATGCGAAATTCAATTTTGGCGTAGCGTTCCTGCCAGCCAATAAAAAGTATGGCTCACCGACTGGTGGCGGCAACCTGTATGTGTTCAAAAACATTCCGGAGGACCACAAGCAAGCATCCGTAAAGTTCATTCAATTCCTAACACAGCCTGACCGGGTTGCGCAGTGGTCGATTGATACAGGCTATGTAGGCACGACAATGGCTGCTTATGATACAGACAAACTGAAAAACTACATTAAGGACTTCCCGCAAGCGGCCATAGCCAGAGATCAGCTGCAGTATGCGGACAGTGAGCTGTCGACGTATCAGAACGGTCAAGTGACGAAGCTGTTTAACGATAATATCCAGGCAGCGCTGCTAGGCACAATGACGCCGAAAGAGGCACTCGACAAATCGCAGCAGCAAGCGGATGACATTCTGAAAAGCTTTCAAAAATAGCAGCCCTTGATAGCGAAAACGAGAGGGGAGTGTTCGGCGAATAGAGGTTGCCTCTATGATCTTGCCAGCACTTCCCTTCCGCTACCTTTCAAGCGTTGTGAGAAAAGAGGGAATTGTTTTTGAGGATTAACTGGAGATTACATGGTTTCGCCTACGCACTGCTCATGCCCTCACTCCTCTTCTTAGGGTTGTTTACGTTTTACCCCATCTTGAAATCGATCTACTGGAGCTTCTACAGCTCCGATTTCACCGACAAGACGTTTGTCGGATGGGATCAATACGTACGCGTGTTTCAAGACGATATTTTCCTGAAAGTGCTAAAAAATAATGTGCTGCTTGCCGTCTGCACCGTTCCCGTAAGCATTTTTTTAGCCATGTACGTCGCGATATGGGTCAATAATAAGCTCAGAGGCACAGGCCTGCTGCGTGCGCTGTTTTTTTATCCGACCGTCATTCCCATGATCGCGATTGCAAATATATGGCTGTTTATTTATACGCCGAGCTATGGGTTGCTCGATAAGTTTATTAGCGTGTTTGGCATACCGGCCCCGCATTGGCTGGGCGATCCGAACTGGGTTCTTTTTTCGATGATGGTGATGGTGATCTGGAAGGAAGCCGGTTTCTTTATGATTTTTTACTTGGCCGGGCTGCAGAATTTACTCAAAGAAGTGTATGAAGCGGCAGCCATAGAGGGAGCGCGCCCTCTGCAGACGTTCAGAAGCATTACGTTTCCGCTCTTAATGCCAACCACGTTATTCGTCATGATGATTGCAACGACCAATTCGTTTAAAATGGTGGATCACCTGTACGTGATGACCAAAGGCGGCCCGAATAACGCCAGCAACTTGCTGTTATATCATATTTATGAGACGGCTTTCAGCTTCTGGGATATGGGGAAAGCCTCTGTGCTTACCATTGTGTTGCTCGGCATTCTGCTGAGCGTTTCCATTTTGTACTACGCGTTTCTGGATAAACGCATCCACTACTAGAAAGGAGTCAGCATCATGGTCGTAAGGATCACCAACCGCTTGTTCATCGCGCTGCTGGCTATCGTCTTTGCTATTCCGCTGATTTGGGCTGTGTTTACGTCGTTTACGCCGTCCAGTGAAGTCATTACCCGTGTGAATCCCTTTGCTATTCAACATCCCACTTTTCACAATTATAAGACGGCTTGGGAAACTGTCTCTTTTCTTCGCTATTATTCGAATACGCTGATCATCGTCATCGGGGTGCTGGCTGCCCAGCTCGTTACGGCGACGCTAGCCGCCTATGCGTTTGCCAGATTGAATTTCGCAGGCCGGGGCTTCATGTTCATGCTGTTCCTGATTCAAATTATGATACCGCCGGAAATTCTTATTTTCCCGAATTACACGATTATGAAACAGCTCGGTCTTGTCGACACCAAGCTGGCCATCATGCTGCCGTATTGGGCATCCTCGTTCAGTGTGTTCCTGCTCAGGCAAACGTTTAAGCAAATTCCGCTGGAGCTGGATGAGGCTTCGAAAATGGATGGCTGCCGCTGGTGGCAAACACTTTGGCATGTCTATCTGCCTTCAGCCAAATCAACCTACTTGGCATTCGGTTTAATTTCCATCAGCGCACACTGGAATGATTTCATGTGGCCCCTGATTATAACGAATTCCATCGAAACAAGACCGCTCACGGTCGGCATTGCGATTTTTGCCCAATCGTTTGAGACGGGAGCGCAATGGGGGACAGTCACGGCGGCTACGATCCTGGTGATTCTGCCGCTTTTAACCGCGTTTTTCGTTTTTCAACGTCAGTTTGTGGAAAGCTTTATGCACTCGGGTATCAAATAGCTGGACATTTCATGCGCAGTTATATATTCTCAAACGCTTCTGATTGCTGCATGCCAATTACACGCCTGCATACCTCATAGCATTCGCCAATATAAAGAATTGCCTAAATATTTCATGGCGCCAGATTGAATACTATCAGAAACACCTATGGTGGTATACTAGTGGGAAAAGCGATTGGAGGCGTTCCTATGCTGAAACCCTATCGGCTGAGCAATGAAGAGAAGATCGATCTGAGGCACTTTGATCCGAACGACACTGGCGAAATCAAGAGCAAGGAAGAGATTCGCGAAGAGTTCGAACAGCTGGAGCACAAGCTGCGCGAGCTGCAGGATAAGCTGTTTGCGGCCAAGAGTCATGGCGTACTCATTCTGTTTCAAGGGATGGATTGCAGCGGCAAGGACGGTGTGATCAAGAAGGTGCTGTCCAATCTCAATCCGCAAGGGTTTCGGGCGGAGAGCTTCAAGAAGCCGACCGCGGACGAAGCGGCGCATGACTTTTTGTGGCGAACGCATAAAGTCGTGCCAGGCAAAGGGTTCATTACGGCGTTTAACCGCTCTTATTACGAAGAGGTGCTCATTACCCGGGTGCACGGGATAATCAAGGATGATGAAGCGAAGAGCCGCCTGCACCATATTCGGCATTTTGAGCAGATGCTGGCGGACAGCGGTGTCGTGGTTATTAAAATCTTTTTGCATATCTCACCTGACTTCCAGCTTGAGAAGATCCGCGAACGGCTGGAGAATCCGGAAAAGCACTGGAAATTCGATCCAAGCGACCTGGAAGAGCGGCAGTATTGGGATCAGTATCAGGCGGCGTATGAAGACGTTTTCCGGTACACGGCGACCAAACAGGCCCCTTGGTACATCGTCCCGGCGAATGAGCGCTGGTTCCGGGATTACCTGGTGCTTCGCATCGTCCTTAGGGCCATGGAGAAGCTGGAGCTTTCTTATCCGCAGCCGAAAATCGAAGTGCAGACGCTTTTAGAGAAGCTGAGGGAGGAACTCCCAAGCGACTGAGCCGCTGCAGGATAACTGACTTCCACTCGCCTGATTGCAGGGCAGCGGAAGTCTTTTTTATCACATAAGAAGTTTTTCTCATTCTTTTTTGCACTGGGAAGGGCTGTAATACTTAAACTGCTTGAAAGTGCGCGTAAAATAGTTGATGCTGTTAAAACCCACCTGCTCGGCGGCTTCGGTGACGGACAGGCCTTCGGTGCGCAGCAGCTTCTCCGCCTCGTTGATGCGGAACAGGTTCACGTACTCGACGAAGGTGCGGCCGGTGAGCTTTTTGAAGGTTTTGCAAAAATGGTGGACGCTCATGCTCGTTAGCTGGGCAGCTTCCTCGAGGGAAATCGGGCGCCGGTATTCCGCCCGGATGAAGGCGAACAGCTCCTCAAATTGCTTCGCATGGAGCTGAGAGAGAGGCGCCCGCGCCTCGCGGCGAGCGGGAGGCTCTTGCCCCTGACAGCGCAGCGCGGCGGCAATCAGCAGCTGCAGGTGCGAGCGGATCGCGAGCTCATAGCCTGGCTGCTTGCGTTCAAATTCATCGATGAGTCGATGAATAAGGGGCAGGTAGTCGGCGTACGGGGGATCTCCCGGCCGCAGCTGCAGCGGGAAGCGCTTGCGGCCTTCCATGAAGGGGAGGACGATCGGGCCGTACAAGGGATCTCCAGAGTCGGCTCCGAGCAGGGATTTGTTGAACACGATGGCGTAGTAATCGACATCCGTGTTAGCTACGGCATAGCCGGCATGCAGCTCGCCGCTATGGACGAAGAGCAGGTCGCCGGGCGTTGCGTCGACTGAGATGCCGCCGATGTCGAAGACGCCGCTTCCTTTTACAAAATAAATAATTTCCATATGTTCATGCCAGTGCAGATAGAGGAAACGCTCCCCGGAACTGAGATTGTGAAAGACATTGAACAGGAAGTGCTTGCCGGGCATGTGGGTATTTTCTTTTAATTCTTTTAAGGCGGTCATGCGATCTTCCTCCTTATAGCACAAAATCGTGCAACTTTTTCACACGATCCTGGGTAGCGTCAGCGCCGAAAACTGGACTATGCTAAGTATATACCAGCTGCATCTGAGGAACCAGATCTTAGGCGAAAAGATGCAAATAGGATCGAGGAGCTTATAGACGATGGAGAATATTCGAATTGGAACGCTCGTACAGGGAAGTACGGCAGTCAAAGTCATTCCGCAAATTGTAACGCACGGCTTCGAAAGCTTTCAATTATCGTTCTGGCAAACGACGGGCATGACAGATTTGAAGGAAACAGCTGCACAAATTCGTGACATGATGGAGCAGTATGGGACGGTGGTATCGAGTTTATCGATTTTCGGCAATCCGCTTACAGGACATGAAGGCAACGCCGATACGCTGGCGAGCTGGGAGCGGCTCATTGATCATGCGCGGGATTTTGGGGCGGAGATGGTAACCGGTTTCACGGGGCGTCTGGTGGATCAGCCGATTCCGGACTCGATTCCGCGCTATAAAGCCGTGTTCGGCGAACTTGCTCGGCGTGCGGAGGCGAACGGGGTGAAGCTCGCTTTTGAAAATTGTCCGATGAACGGGAATTGGCATAAAGGGGACTGGAATATCGCGCACAACCCGGCGGCTTGGGAGTTGATGTTCGATGCGCTGCCCAATGCGAATATCGGTTTGGAGTGGGAGCCTACGCACCAGATGACGCAGCTGATCGATCCAATTCCGCAGCTTCGCAAATGGGTGAACAAAATTATTCACGTTCACGGCAAGGATGCCACGATTGCGTGGGATGTGATCAAGGAGCAGGGCATCGGCGGCCCGCAGCCGTATGTCTGGCACAGGACGCCGGGGTTTGGCGATACGAACTGGACGGACATCATCTCGATTCTTCGCCAGCATGAGTATACGGGTACGATTGACATTGAGGGCTGGCACGACCCGGTCTACCGGGATGCGTTGGAAATGACAGGTCAGGTGCATGCGCTGAATTATTTGAAAACGTGCCGGGGTGGGACGGTCGTTCCTAATCCGGTGGTTGACTAAAGGGGGGGCTTGCGAGATGACGGCATATCGGATTGTACAAGCCGGCTGCGGCAGCATGGCGAACACCTGGGTGAAATATGCGCTGGAGCGCGAGGATGCGGAGATTGTGGCTTGGGTGGATTTGTACGAGGCGGCAGCAGTCAAAATGAATGAGACCTATGGGCTGTCCGTTCCGTGGTTTGCGAGCGTGGAAGAGGCGATTCGGGAGACCGGCGCGAACCTGGTCTTTGACGTGACGGTGCCTTCGGCGCACCGGGCTGTCGCAACGGCGGCGCTGGAAGGCGGCTGCCACCTTATGAGCGAAAAACCGATGGCCGCCTCGATGGAAGAAGCCGAAGAGCTTGCACAGCTTGCGGCATCGAAGCCGGCATTGCAGTATAGCATCATGCAGAACCGCCGCTATTTGAAAAATATTCGCGCGCTCCGCGACTTGATTCGCGAAGGGACAATCGGCAAGCCGGGGTTTGTGACGGCTGACTTCTTTGTCGGTGCGCATTTCGGCGGCTTCCGCGATGCGATGGAAAGTCCGTTGATTATGGATATGGCCATCCATACGTTTGATCAGGCGCGATTCCTCATCGGGGCGAATCCGGTGTCCGCGTATTGCCACGAGTTCAACCCCGAAGGGTCGTGGTACGCAGGGAATGCGGCGGCGACCTGCATATTTGAGTTTGATAACGGCGCCGTGTTCACCTATAACGGCTCGTGGTGCTCTGAAGGGCTGCGCACGACGTGGGAAGCGGAGTGGCGCATTGCCGGCAGCAAAGGGACGGCAAGCTGGAAGGATGCGGCGCCGTATGCCGAAGTTGTTGCACCGGGACAAGAGGCGAAGTTCCTGTACGAGTACGAGCGCGTGGAAGCGCCATTTACTTGGGACGGGCGCGAAGGGCACTACGGCTGCTTGGACGAAATGTTCCAAGCGCTGGCGGAAGGGCGCTCGGCGGAGACGGGCTACGCCGACAATATTTATAGCACCGCGATGGTCTTCGGTGCGATTCAAAGCGCGAAGGAGCAGCGTAAGGTGATGCTGCGAAGAGCGTAAGGTATGGAGCCGCCCCCTCGTTGAGGGGCGGTTTTTTTGGGTTTTCGTGGGTGCCGGTGGGTCGGGCAG